>NZ_JBJDQL010000002.1:444352-448348 GCF_044903305.1 Streptomyces sp. NPDC019531
AAACAAACCCCCCCGCGGGGCCCCACCCCGGGTGGGTTTTTCCGCCGGGCCGTCGTCAAACCCCTTCCGTGTGTGCGCGGGTGGTCGGTAAATCCGGTCGCGCGGTGGCGTCGATGAGATATCCTGTCCGGGATTTCGCGCGGCAGGTTCTCTGCCGCCCCGCTCGGCGCGTTCGGCGTCGACACGCACCGCGTGCCCTGCCCGGAAGGAGGCGAGAGACATGGACCGTGCTGAATGCGTTGCGGCCATAGTTGCCTCCGGCCGTGTGCCCTCCCTCCTCTGCGGCGCGCGGTAGCTCTTCCCCCTTCTTGAGCTCTTCCCCCTTCTTGTTTCTTGTCTTCGGCATCTTCCTGAGATGCCGCGTCACGAGATGTCCTGGCCTGCGCGGTTCGTCGCCGCGCGGGCCGCGGGGGCGCGTGCCCGAAGACGGGCCCTTCTTTTGCTGGTCACCGTGATCTCGGCACTCTCCGCCTCACGACCAGCAAGAGCGCCGGCGTGAGTGACACGCAGCTGGTGAGGCAGGCCCCGGGTGCTGTCCTCGGTTCCCGCTGCCCCACCGCCATGCCGTGTCCCCGTGCTGCGTACACCGGCCCGTCGTCACCACTGCGACCGTCCCTGGCCGGCTGTTTCGACAGCACTTCGACACGAAACGTGCGTGATCGCCATGAGCAAGAAACGTCCCGGAGGGGAATCCCTCCCGTCCGCCCCTTCCACGGCCACCGACCGTTCCCCGGACCGCGAGGTTCCCGCCGCGACTCCGGCACCGGATCCGAAGCGTTGGTGGGCGCTGGCCGTCATCGCCCTCGCCCAGCTGATGGTGATCCTTGACGGCACCATCGTGAACATCGCGCTGCCCTCCGCCCAGCGCGCTCTCGGCATGTCGGACGCCGACCGGCAGTGGGTGATCACCGCCTACACGCTGGCCTTCGGCGGGCTGCTGCTGCTCGGCGGCCGGATCGCCGATCTGGTGGGCCGCAAGCGCACCTTCGTCATCGGCCTGGCCGGGTTCGCCGCGGCCTCCGCGCTGGGCGGCGCGGCGGCCGGTCCCGGGATGCTGTTCGCGGCGCGGGCCCTGCAAGGTGCGTTCGCGGCGGTCCTGGCGCCCTCGGCCCTGTCGCTGCTGACGACGACGTTCACCGACCCCAAGGAGCGGGCCAGGGCGTTCGGGGTCTACGGTGCGCTGGCCGGCGGCGGCAGTGCGGTCGGGCTGATCGTGGGCGGTCTGCTGACCGAGTACCTGAACTGGCGCTGGTCCCTGTACGTCAACGTGCCCATCGCGCTGGCCGCCCTGCTCGGCGCACCGGCCTTCCTGCGCGACCGCTCCGGCCGCCGGGGCGGGCACCTGGACGTGCCGGGCGCGCTGCTGGGCTGCGGCGGGCTCGTCGCCCTCGTGTACGGCTTCAGCGAGGCCGAACCTCGCGGCTGGACCAGCCCGTCGGTGCTCACGCTGCTCGTGGCCGGCGTGATCCTGCTCGCCGCCTTCGTGTGGTGGCAGAGCCGCGCGGCGAGCCCGCTGCTGCCGCTGCGCATCGTCAAGGACCGTGTCCGGGCCGGATCGCTCGCGACGATGGGCTTGGCCACCATCGGCATGTTCGGCGTCTTCCTGTTCCTGACGTACTACTTGCAGGTCGTCCTCGGCTACCCGCCGGTGCGGACGGGCCTGGCCTTCCTGCCGATTTCGGTCGGTATCGTCATCGGCGCGACCCAGATCGCGGCCCGCCTGCTGCCACGCACGGCGCCGCGCGCCTTGATGTCGTCCGGCATGGTGATGGCCGCCGCCGGCATGTTGCTGCTCAGCAGCCTGACCGTGCATGCGCAGTACGTCCCGCACGTGCTGCCCGCCCTGCTGCTGCTCGGTCTGGGCATGGGCCTGACCTTCATGCCGGTCTACGCGACGGCCACCGCCGGCGTGCCCGCGCAGGACGCCGGTGTGGCCTCGGCTGTCCTCAACACCGTTCAGCAGATGGGCGCTTCGCTGGGCACCGTACTGCTCAACACCATCGCCACCGGCGCCACCAGCCGTTACGTCCACTCGCACGTGCACGATCCGGCCCACGGCGGCGCGACCCTCGACGAAGGCATGGTGCACGGCTTCTCCGTCGCCTACTGGTGCTCGGCGGGCGTTCTGCTGCTCGCCGCCTTGGTAGCGGGCCTCACCGTACGGCACAAGACGTCGAAGCACGCCGGACACGGCGCACCGGCCTAGCGAGCCGGGGTCGTGTCCCGCCACCGTCCCGCCTCGCCCCTCGAAGGATCCTCCATGAAACCCCTGTCCGAGCACGACATCCGTACCTCGTTCGCCAACTGCTCGAAGGGCGAGGCCAAACGCCTCCCCCTGCCCAAGAACCTGGCGGACCTCGACCACTGGGACGGCCTGGACTTCCTGGGCTGGTTCGATCTGTCCGCGCCCGACCGCAAGTATCTCGTCGTCGAACGCGCCGATGAACTCGTCGGCCTTTCTCTGCGCTCCGCTTCCGGCAACCGCGGCTTCCTGCGCCGCAGCCTGTGCTCGCTGTGCCTGACCACGCATCCCGGCAGCGGCGTCTCCCTCATGACCGCCCCCAAGGCAGGCCCGGCCGGCCGCGCAGGCAACTCGGTGGGCCTCTACATCTGCGCCGACCTGGACTGCTCGTTGTACGTACGGGGCAAGAAGAAGGCGGCACCGGGCGGGCGCATGGAGGAGTCCCTCACTGTCGAGCAGCAGATCGAGCGCCTGCGCGGCAACCTCGACGCGTTCGTGGAGCGGGTCTTCCACTGAGGCCGACAGGGGCTCGACGGCCATCGTCGCCGAGCCCCTGTCCACTCCTTGAACCGCCGTCTCCTCGCGGCTCCTCCGGTCTTACGCGCCGGACCTCAGAGGGCGTTTGACGTAGGCAGATTGCCCTTGATGCCCTAGTGCGTTCCTCGCCTGGTGGGGGTGATCTCGTCTGTTATGGGTGAGGTTGTCGACCGAAGCGATGTGGATCATTGTGTGAAGAACGAAGTCCTGGACGCCCTGCTGACCGCACTGTACTGAAGATCGACGACGAGTTGGAGGCGGAGCGATGGATGGGCTGCCCACCGCAGTTGAGCGATGCCGAGCTGGTCACGCTCGCGGTCGCGCAGGCGCTGCTCGGCTTCCGCTCCGAGGCCCGGTGGCCGCGGTTCGCCGCAAGGACCTCGCCGCGATGTTCGCGTACCTGCCGCAGCAGTCCGGGTGCAACAAGCGGCTCAGGGCCGGGTTGCCGCTGGTCAAGAAGGCGATACGGCTGCTCGCAACGGACATGGACTTCTGGTTCGACAACCACTGGATCGTGGACTCCGCACCGGTGGAATGCGGCCGCTCCCGGCCGACGGTGAAATGCTCGGAGATGGCCGGCTGGGCCGGATACGGGTACTGCGCCTCCCACACCCGCTTCTTCTGCGGGCTGCACCTGTACCTGGTGTGCACGCCGACCGGGATGCCGATCCTGTGGGCGTTGGCGAACCCGAACTCGACGAACGCGAAGTGCTCCAGGCCATGCTCGACGTCGATGAAGACCTGGTCGCCGACCGGCCCGGACTGCTGATCATCGCGGACAAGGGCTTCGCCTCCAAGGAGTTGGCCTCCAAGGAGTTCGAGAATGACCTGGTCATGCGTGGGGCCGAACTTAGCGGCGGCCATGGCGAGGATGCGCTGGGCGACACGGACGGCGACGCCCTCGAAGGTCCGTCCGCCGTGCTGCTCCAGGTCCAACTGCCCCTTGAGGGTGTCGTTCACGGACTCGATCAGCTGCCGCACCGACTTGAGCAGGCCCTCGCCCTTGCGCTGCTTCTCCCGCTTGAACGAGGGCCGCAGCAATCTGGCGCAACCACGAGACCGGCGCCCCGAGCACGCGGTCACTGGTCGCATTCGATCACCGAATACATCGGACTTACTCGTCTAGTGTCCTGAGTCTGGAATTCGCTGCGTAAGTCAGGGTTGATTCGGCATGATGGCCGGGTGGCGAGGACGGGACGGCCGAAGGCCGAGTTGGT
>NZ_JBJDQL010000003.1:0-338064 GCF_044903305.1 Streptomyces sp. NPDC019531
GCCGACTGCGTGACCGGCACGGGTCAGCTGGAGGTCCAGGCGCGGGACAAGAGCAAGGTCTGCTTCGACGTGAAGGGCACCTCGGGCTGGCTGACCCTGGAGCTCCCCTCGGTCTACCTCATCCGCGGCAACGACTACACCACCGAGGCCGACATGACCGTCGGCACCGAGGAGCAGTCGTACGACATCGCCAAGAACGCCTGGACCCCCGTGGGCGAGAGCGCGGACGAACAGGCCCGTGAGTGGACGCTGCTGGAGCTTCGCACGTCCAAGTAGCCCTCCACCGAGCCCTCCTGCCCGATCCGCCACCACCTTCCAGGGAACCGACTCCATGACCTACGCCAGACCCGTGCGCCTCGTCGCACTGGCCGCCGCCCTGACCCTCGGCGCCGCCGCCCCCGCCTTCGCGGTCACCGGTCCCGCGGTCGCGGCCGCCGACACCACCTACGCCTACACCGCGCAGATCACCGTCGGCGACCACGACCGCGGCTGCTCCGGTGTCCTGGTCGACCGCGAGTGGCTGCTCACCGCGGCCAGTTGCTTCGCCGCCGACCCGGCCACCAGCCTGAGCGTGCCCGCGGGCAAGCCTGCCGTGCAGACCACCGCGGTCATCGGCCGCTCCGATCTGACCGGCACCTCCGGCGCCGCCCGCGAGATCGTGCAGCTGGTCCCGCGCACGGACCGCGACATTGTTCTGGCCCGCCTGAACCGCCCGGTCACCGGCGTCAGTCCGATCGCCCTGGCCACCGCCGCACCCACCGCGGGCGAGACCCTCACCCTGGCCGGCTACGGCCGCACCGCCACCGAGTGGTCCCCGCTCAGCCTGCACACCGGCACCTTCACCGTGGACACCCCCGCCGCCACCACCGCCTCGGTCACCGGCAAGGACGGCATCGCCGCGTGCATGGGAGACACCGGCGGCCCCCTGGTCCGCGCCGGCTCCACCGCCCAACTGGCCGCCCTCGCCAGCCGCTCGTATCAGGGCGGCTGCTACGGCATCGACACCACCGAGACCCGTACCGGCGGCGTAGTGACGCGCGTGGACGACCTCGCCTCCTGGGTGAGCTCGACCACCGGAGCCGTCCGCGTCACCGACTTCAACTGCGACGGCGTCGAGGACATCGCGATCTCCGACCCGCGGGCCACGGTCGGCGGTGTCGGCGCGGCGGGCCTGGTGCGGATCGTCTACGGCGGCGGCAAGGGCACCGCCGAGATCAACCAGAACCTCGACTGGGTGCCCGGCGCGAGCGAGGCCAGCGACTGGTTCGGCGAGTCCCTGGCCACGGTCGACTACGACGAGGACGGCTGCACCGACCTGGTGGTGGGCACCCCGGCCGAGGACATCGGCACCGCAACCGACGCGGGCATGCTCGACATCCTGCACGGCGCGAGCGGCGGCCTGGGCACCGGCACGGTCAAGAACACCCACTTCGAGGAGGGCTCCGGCACCGGCTCCCTGGCCACCGCCGTCGCCCAGGCCGGCGACCGGTTCGGCGACTCCATCGCGGCCGGTGTCACCGCCGCCGGTGAGCCGTTCGTGGTCAGCGGCGCGCCGGGCGAGAGTGTCAGCGGCCTGGCCAAGGCCGGTGTGGCCTTCTACCTGCACGCCGGCACGAACATCGTCTTCCACCAGGACAGCACCGACGTGCCCGGCGCCGCCGAGGCGAACGACGGCTTCGGCGGCGCGGTAACCGCCGACGCCAACTTCTTCGCCGTCGGCGCGCCCGGCGAGGCCATCGGAGAGGATGCGGGCGCCGGGAACCTGGCGGTGTTCAGCCACACCCTGACCGCCGCGGGCCTGCCCACCCCGAAGTTCGGGCTCGACCAGGACCTGGACACCGTCTCCGGCGGCGCCGAGGCCGGCGACCAGTTCGGCTACGCCCTGGCCCTGGCCCCGTACCGCCCCTCCGGCGCGGCCAGTGCCACCGACTCGATCCTCGCCGTCGGCGCCCCCGGTGAGGACCTCGACGTCGACGGCGTCGCCAAGGCCGACGCCGGCACCGCCCTGACCTTCCGCATCACCGCCGCCGGCACCTACACCCAGCTCTACGGCATCTCCCAGGGCACCGCCGACGACGACGTCACCGGCACCTCGGAGGCCGGCGACCGCATGGGCGCCGCGCTGACCGCGATCAACACCGCCCCCCGCGCGCTGAGCACCACCGCCACCATGAAACTGGCCGTGGGCGTCCCCAACGAGGCCATCGACACGGCCGCCAACGCGGGTGCCGTCCACACCTTCTCCCTGCTGGGCACCCCCGGCGCCAACGACCGCTGGCTGGAGGCGGGCGACGGCGACGGCATCCCCACCGCCCCCGGCGCAGGCCAGCAGGTCGGCACGAGCATCCACTACACCGGCACCCACCTGTACGTCGGCCTGCCCCTGGGCCCCAGCACCTACGGCACCCTGTACGCCCTGCCCCTGTCCAACGTCACCGCCGGCGGCGCCGTCGCCGCGGTGACGACCTACCAGCCCGGCGCGGGCGGCCTTCCGGCGGCCGGCGACCGCTTCGGCTACGCAGCGAGGTAACCCCGACCACCTGATCGAAGAGGGCCCTCGACGTAGGTCGAGGGCCCTCTTCTTGCACTCACTTCGAGACTCAGGCGTCGAGAACCTGCCCCGCGCGCTTCACCACGGGCGGTTGAACGGACCACGGAAAGTTGATCCACTCATCGGTGCGCTTCCAGACGTACTCGCACTTCACCAGGGACTGCGCCTTCTCGTAGACGACCGCGGAGCGGACCTCGGCCACGGCGTCGAGGCAGAAGTCGCGTACCAGTTTGAGTGTCTTGCCGGTGTCGGCGACGTCGTCGGTGATGAGGACCTTCTTGTCGGAGAAGTCGATGGCGTTGGGGACGGGGGCCAGCATGACCGGCATCTCCAGGGTGGTCCCCACACCGGTGTAGAACTCGACGTTCACCAGGTGGATGTTCTTGCAGTCGAGGGCGTAGGCGAGGCCGCCTGCGACGAAGACTCCGCCACGGGCGATCGAGAGCACGACGTCGGGCTCGTAGCCGTCGTCGGCGATGGTCTGCGCGAGCTCGCGGACGGCGGTGCCGAACGCCTCGTAGGTGAGGTTCTCCCGTACGTCCGGGGCGCTCACACCTGTGTCCTGTGGAAGTTCAGGAAGGAGCGGGAGGCGGTCGGTCCGCGCTGGCCCTGGTAGCGGGAGCCGTAGCGCTCACTGCCGTAGGGGAACTCGGCGGGCGAGGAGAGCCGGAACATGCAGAGCTGGCCGATCTTCATGCCGGGCCAGAGCTTGATGGGGAGCGTGGCGAGGTTCGACAGCTCCAGGGTCACGTGACCGCTGAAGCCGGGGTCGATGAAGCCGGCCGTGGAGTGGGTGACGAGCCCGAGGCGGCCGAGGGAGGACTTGCCCTCAAGGCGGGAGGCGAGGTCGTCGGGGAGGGTGATGACCTCGTACGTGGAAGCGAGGACGAACTCGCCGGGGTGCAGGATGAAGGGCTCGTCGCCCTCCGGCTCCACGAGCCGCGTCAGATCGGCCTGCTCGACGGAGGGGTCGATGTGGGGGTAACGGTGGTTCTCGAACACCCGGAAGAAGCGATCGAGGCGCACGTCGACGCTGGACGGCTGCACCATGGATTCGTCGTAGGGATCGATCCGCACGCGTCCGGCGTCGATCTCGGCCCGGATGTCCTTGTCTGAGAGAAGCACGCCCCGAGGATACGCAAGGCGCGCGGACCGACCACCATCGGACGGACCCGCGCGCCTGGTACTGATCTTTTAGTGCTTTTCCAAGGTCACCTGAACGACGCTGCGAAGCCGGGCGCAGCGAGGACACCGGACGAGCCGTCCGGGACCGAGGCGCTCGGCCTGCTGCATCGGGAACGAAGCGGTGCTGAACACGTGCCCCTCGGCACAACGGACGACGGTGCGCTCCATCAAGTTCTGGAGTCCCTTCCCCAAGAGCCGCGTCTGGCTGCTGCTCACCTGACGACAAATGCCACATTACGGGATGGATGGGACGGCCCTGCAGGCGGCACTCCGGTCCCGCCCGGACCCTCTTCCACCCCTCCACCGTACGCCCCAACTCCCGCCCCCCGCAGCCCCGTCCCGCCCCTGAAACGCACTCAGGCCCCACGGTTTCGGCGCCGGGGGCCTGGTATGAGGTAAGGTAACAGTGCGTTCCGACACCGGTCTGTCCGGCGTCTCGCGCGGGTGTAGTTTAGTGGTAGAACATCAGCTTCCCAAGCTGAGAGTGCGAGTTCGATTCTCGTCACCCGCTCTTCTTGAAGCCCCAGGTCAGTGGCCTGGGGCTCTTTCATGGCAGGCCCTCTGTCGCATTTCCCAGCACACGAGGGTCCCGGAGATTGGGCACGCGGAGGGCACGAGTTGCCTGCCGAGGGCCACCCACTCACCACCCCGGTCGCCGAAGCGCGCCACTGACCTGCTGTTTCATGGCACCCACCGCGGCAGTCCCCGATGAAAGCCCTCAGCCTGCCGTGCCCTCCGCCGGACCGACTGGCGGTTTCCGTACCGCGGAGGGGGCGCGAGCCTGGACCTTGCCGCGTAAGACGTGTTGTCTTACATTGGTTGTATGGCTGACACCATCACGATCCGCAGCGACTCGGAGACCGAGCACGCTCTCGATGTTCTCACTCATGACGGCAGCTCACGCTCGGCGGCCATCCGCCAAGCCGTACTCGAAGCCGCTCTACGCAAAGAGCGGGCTGCCGCGATGCGTCGCGCCGTCCTACGTATGCCACTCGGCGAACCCGATGGCATCGACATCGCCGCGGAGATCGCCCGCGGCCGCGAGGACGAGCGCTGATGATCTATCTCGACTCAGCCGCCGTCGTGAAACTCGTCCACGCCGAATCCGAGTCGCAGGCATTGCGCAACTGGCTCGACGAACGGGCGGAGACCGGATGGACGAGTTCGGTTCTGGCGGAGATCGAGTCATCGCGAGCCCTGGCACGCTACGCCCCGGAAGCCGTCGCCCGGCTCCACCCGGTCCTCGACCTGATCGAGTTGGTGGAGCTGGATGCCGGCATTCGCATCTTGGCCCAGACCGTGAAACCGGCGACCGTACGGAGTCTGGACGCCATCCACCTGGCAACGGCTCTCCGCATCCGCTCCCAACTCACCTCATTCGTCACGTACGACAAACGACTGGCCGATGCCGCCCAAGCAGCCGGACTGACCGTCGACATGCCCGCCTAAGACGTCGTTGCAGTGCAGGCGTGGCCCGGACTCGACCGGTGTGCTGCTGCGGGGCAAACCCGAGGCCATCATCGCCGTACTGGTCGCACTCGACGACATCCCCTTCATCGACCTCTCCGCATCCGGCGACGAGATCCACGCCATCTCCTGGACCGAGCCCGGCTCCCGCGACGCCCTGGTGTTCCGCCGGCTCCCCTCCACCCAGGCGGTCACATCGGTGACAGCGTCCACGGTGCTCCACGTCTTGTCGGAAGCGACCGACTGGCGCCACGACGTCCTGACCGCGGCGGAACCGGCGGCCCTCAAGCGGCCCTACAAGAGGCCGTCATCATCGGCCAGGCAGTCAAACGACCCGGCTCACTCACCACCACCCGTCACGGGGCCGGGCTCTCGCTCTTCATGGCGGGCATCGTCCTCCGGGCCACCGCACGCTGATCCAGCACTGCCTCCACTGCGATCGGGAGCCGCCGGAGGGTTCAGCCATGGAGTGGCCGGGCAGTGCACGCCAGAAGGCGCCTTCGGCAAGTGCCTGCTGACGCCATCGGCCTGGTACGGGATACTGCGGAACGTTGCGAACTGACGATCATGCACTGAGAGAGCGGGAGAAAGCCCGGAAGGCCGCCGAGGCCGAGGCCAAGCGGAAGGCTCGCGAAGAGAAGCTGGCGTACGAAGCAGCCCGCGCCCAAGAGGCTGTCGACCGTACGAGCGTGGCCGAGCACGATGCCGAGCAGCTTTCCCAGCTGCTCCGTACGTCCGTCGTGGACGGGCATCCACTGACGTTCGAGCGGTTGAAGCAGAAGTTCGCTCCCGCGCCGTTCGTACCGCCCAAGGGCCGTGCCAAAGCCGCGCCCTTGCCCCGGTGGGAGGAGTACGAGCCGGAACCGCCACGGGGGCTGCTGGGTGCTCTCGGATTCGGACGCAAAGGGTACGACGCGGAGGTCGAAGCCGCTCGCAAGCCTGTGGTTCCCTCACATACTCCGCCCTGCACATGGACTGCATGACAGGCACCGGCTGGGCATTCCAGCCGCCCGCTGACTCGAACATCCGGGCCATGGTCGTGGCCGAGCTGTACCGGCACATCATCGACGGCCGCCCCGCCTGGAAACTCCGTGCCGTCGGCCAGGGCTGGGCGGACGGCCTCGACGGCCTGGCCCGCGCTCATGGAGTCGACGTCGAGTGACGATCGGCTTTCAGCGCGGCATACGCATCCGTAATCACGTATCCCGTTCGGCCGCAACGCCCGTGTAGTTGCCCACCCACGAGGGACGACCAACCGCTCCGAGACGTGCGGCTCCAGCGGCCGTGCCCATAGCGTGCCCTTCAGAGCGGAAACCCACGGTCAACAGCGGTGCCACCACACCGTCACGCCTACCAGCCCCGGACGCATCTGCGCAGGTCAGCTGCCATGCGACCGCGCAAGCGCCGTCGCTTCCCAAGCCGAGAGTGCGAGTTCGATTCTCGTCACCCGCTCCATGCGAAACCCCAGGTCAGCGACCTGGGGTTTATGTTTTGCCACTGCCTCTCGGGGCGCTACAAGATCACACGAGGAAAGCCCTCAGCCCGCCGTTCCCGTAGGACCGCTGCCGGACGGTGCGACGCATGACACCGGCCCAAGGTCTTCGGGCAAGCCATGCCGCCGCGCTGCCCTGATCACCACTTGCCGGCATCCGCGGCGTGTGGTCACCGAAGTCGGCAACCAGGTCCAATCTGCTGCCGAGGGCCTCGACATAACGTGCGATGACATCGGGAGTGGCGACCTCACCATGCTCGATCCGGGATACGCGAGCGATGCCCACACCCATGCGGGCAGCCACGTACCGCTGGGCCAGCCCGTACTGCTTACGCGCCTCGGCGAGTTCTGAGCGGACAGCCGGGCTCGGGTTCGGTGAGGTTGCCGTGGGTGACCAGCGTTTCAACCGCCGGTTGTGGTGGTTGTGGTGCCGTAGCGGGCGAGGAACATCCGCACGCCGCCGCGGATGTACGTCTCGATGGTTTCCCGGCTGGGAGCGAAGTTGATGTCGAGCATCGCGATTTGGACGGGGATGATCATTGTGTGGGCGTAGAAGGCGACGGTGAGTTGGGGGTCTTGGTCCAGGGTCATCAGGCCGCGTTCGGCCAGGGTACGGAAGCAGGGCTCCAGGACCTTGCGGACTTGGGCGGGGCCGTGGTCGTCCCAGGCGGCGGCCAGGTGCGGGAGACGGGCGGCTTCGCCGATGACCAGCCGGCGCACGGCCAGGACGTCGGGTTGGAGCATGATGCGCATCCAGGCGCGGCCGACTTGGACGAGGTCGGTCTCCAGGTCGTCGCTGTGCTCCAGGTCGGCGTCGCGCATGGCGTCGGTGATCGCGGTGAGGACGTCGTTGAGGATGCCCGTGACGACGGCCAGGAACAGGGGTTCCTTGCCCTTGAAGTAGCGATAGAGGGTCTGTCGGGAGACCACGGCTTCGGCCAGGATCATGTCGATGCTGGTGTTGGCGTATCCGTGCTCGAGGAAGACTTTCAGGGCGGCCCGGCGGATCTGCTCGGGCTTGGCGGGCGCGACGGGCGCGGGCGCGGTTTGCTGCCAGACGGCCGGATCGTATGTGGGCATGGTTCCTCCCGGGATCGTGGCGCTTCGCGACCAGACCAGACAAGCTGATCCATCAGACTAGACGGTCTGATCTGAATGGCCAACGTGATCCACGTCACAGCAATTGCCCTCTTGCGCCCCCCGTTGATGCGGATCTAACGTCTGGCTCGGATCAGACGGAACAGTCTGATCTGCAAGACGAGACAGTCTGATCTGGTCGCTCGATGGCTGCACCGGCCTGGTAGCGGGCCTCGCACCAGCGACCACGGGCCGATCGGGCCCCGGCATAAGCGGAGGAATCATGAACGACAACACGCAGCTCACCAACGTGGTCCTGGTCCACGGCGGTTTCGTGGACGGCTCGGGCTGGCAGCGCGTGTACGACGCCCTGACGGCCGACGGCTTCACCGTGGCGATCGTGCAGAACGCGACGTTCTCCCTGGCCGGGGACGTAGCCGCCACCCACCAGGTGATCGAGTCCATGTCCGGGCCGGTGGTCCTGGTCGGCCACTCCTACGGCGGCGCGGTCATCACGGAGGCCGGCACCCACGAGAAGGTCGCCGCGCTCGCCTACATCGCCGCGTTCGCCCCGGACAAGGGCGAGTCGGTGGCCACCCTGATCGCCGACCCGGCGCCCGGGGCGCCGGTGCCACCGATCCTGCCGCCCGTCAATGGCTTCCTGGCGCTGGACCGCGACAAGTTCCCGGACTCCTTCGCCGGCGACCTGCCGCAGGCCCAGGCCCAGTTCATGGCCGACTCGCAGGTGCCGTGGGGCCTGGACGCGCTCAACGGCGCGGTGACCGAGGCGGCGTGGCACAACAAGCCGGCCTGGTACCTCATCGCCGGCGACGACCGGATGATCCCCCCGGCGGCCCAGCGCGCGATGGCCGAGCGGATCGGCGCGCAGACCGTCGAGGTCCCCGGGGCCAGCCACTCCGTCTACGTCTCCCAGCCCTCCGCGACCGCCGACCTCATCAAGCAAGCCGCCCGCGGCTGACCTCCCTCACAGGGACCTCAGGGCCCGGCGCCACCGCCCGGCAACCACCACCGGCCAGGAACGGACACCAACCGTTCCCGGCCGGACCTACGGGATCCGACACCTTCGAGATGAGGGAGAAGACGGTGACTGATCATGGAGCCGACCTGCTGATCCGCGCCGGCGTGGTGCACAACCTGGTGCCCGGTCAGGCCCCGTAGCGGGCACTGACCGTGCGCGGCGACCGTATCCGCCGCCCTGTGCGACGGGACTGCTCTCCAGGAACAGGCAATCATGTGGCCGATATGTCGCCTGCCTTGTCCGCGACCCCGACATCCAGCAACGACTCGTCCACCGAGCCCGGGAAGTCGAGGGACTTCTTGTCGAAGACCCAGGCCGTGCGGCCGTCGCGCTCCTTGAAACTCAGGCCGATGCCGGGGCGGCCGGTGTAGTCCTTGGCGCCGGTGACGACCGAGACGCCCGGGATCTTCGCGGCCGCGCGGTAGAGCGCGGCGTCCGGTTCGGGCAGGAGCGTGGCGTCGGGCAGCATGTCGCCGATCTTCTCCAGCGCCGCGCTCCGTGGCACAGGGGGCCTGGCCGGCATCACCGCCGGCCAGGCCCCCTTGAAGTGAGCGGCTGTGTCAGCCGTCGTTCTCCGACGACGGGAGGTAGGCGCCGGGTACGTCGTTCGGCGTGTAGATCTTCTTGTCACCCGGGTACGGCTTGGTCCAGTTGTGGGTCTGGTACCACGTGTAGCGGTTCATCTGGGTGGGGTTGGCGTAGTCGGGCACCGCGTTCGGGCCGGTCAGGCGCTGGTGCGAGGCCCACGTCCTCCACTGCGCCGCGACCGTCTTCGCGGCCGTCGGCACGGACACGGTCGTGGGTGCGGCGGCGGCCTTGGTGTCCTGGGCAGCCGGGGTGTCCGAACCGCAGGAGGGCTGCGGGCTCACGCCGAGGGTCAGGGAGGTCCGGTTGGGCACCGCCGTGAACGGGGTGGTGTCCGCCTTCGAGGTGAAGGCGCCGTACATCGGCGTGGCCGCGCTGTCGAGCTGGTTCATCGGGTGGATCCCGAGGATCTGCTCGACGGTACGGACCATGGTGATCTGCGAGTAGTAGTCGTCAGCAGCGGCCGGGCTCGTCGCGGGTGACGAAGTCCATGGCCGGGGTGCCGTCCCTGTTGAGGACGTCCGCCTTGCCGTCGACGTAGTAGCCGTACGACCGGATGCGGTCGTAGCCGCGACCGCGCCAGGTGTGGGACACGGTGCCGATCTCCGACTGGCCGTCGCTCCAGTTGTACTGCTCGACGTGGAAGACCGGGGCGACGCGCACGGTCCGCTTGATCGGGCGGGCGTCCATGTGGCCCTTGCGGCCGTGTGCGACCGTGCCGCTGGCCTGGCGGCCGAGCGTGTGGGTCTTGGAAATGGACCAGGAGTAGCCGAAGCTGGCGCCGATCTCGCCGGTGAAGATGTCCAGGGCCTTGACCGAACCCTTCGTGTTGCCGCCGACCGTGATGGTGGTGCCGCGCGTGGTCGCGTAGGACTCGTTGACCGCGAGAGTGGCCGAGCCGCTGGCGCAGTTGGTGATCGAGTCGTTGGAGATTCTGCGCTCGTAGTCCTCCCAGGTCCAGGACGACGTCTGCGGGTACTCGCAGCTGCCGCCAAAGCCCTCCCAGCCCGGAGAGAGCGCGTAGTGGTAGCCGCGCGGCGCGGGCGAGTACGCCTGCCTGGTGGAGCCGCTGACCAGCCGGTAGTACGGGGCCTTGCCGTAGTTCCCGGCGGAGTTCACCACCTCGCCGGTGTGGATGTTGAAGAGGAACGCCTTGTCCCGCGTGCTCATGTCGCCGCAGAGCTTGTCCATGAACACGTCGGTGTTGAAGGACTCCTGCCCGCGGATGTTCACGCTGGAGGCGGCGCTCGCCGACGGAGCGGTGGACACCATGCCGACCGTCGCCGTGGCGACGGCCGCGCAGATCGTCGCGTACCGCTTGATCCTGTTGCTCATTTTCTCTCGCTGTCTGTCCGCTGGGAACCGGGTGCGGATCCGACACTGATGGCCGGGGAATTGATCGGCAGCCCGCTCCCCCGCGCCAATCAACGCGGAGTCCCGAGCCCTCACGTGACGCGGTCGCCTGACAGCGTTCGGTACATGAACGTTCGCTCCGGTCCGCCCGGCGGCGGCTGCCGCCCAACTGCGCGAGGTGCGGGCCCCGCAGCGATCCTTCTGGTGCAGGGGGTGGAGGCGCAGCTGCACGGGGCGCTGCCCGACCCGCCGCCGGGGCACACGGTCGAGGAAGTGGGACAGACCGTGGAGGCGCTGTGCGTGAAGGCCCTCACACCGTGACGATCACAGCCTTCCGAGCGCCGTCGTTTCCCGGGCTGAGCCCCCGGTGCCCGACCGCCCCGCGTCCCAAGGTGTCGGCGTGTTCCATGTGCGCGGGGAACAGCACGTCCGCCCCGGACTGTTGCATCGACCGAGGGACCGGTGTCGCACGGGCAGGGGATACGGAGACCACGAGGTCGCCGGGATCGCGGTACGCCCGCCGCGCACTCGGACCGAGACGTACTTCCGCAGGAGGACTGCTTCATGACCGACCGGCCCCTGACGCTCATGGCCGTGCACGCCCACCCCGACGACGAGGCCACCGGAACCGGAGGGATCCTCGCGCGGTACGCGGCGGAGGGCATCCGTACGGTTCTCGTGACCTGTACCGACGGCGGTTGCGGTGATGGACCGGGAGGGGTCAAGCCGGGCGATCCCCGGCATGATCCGGCGGCCGTTGCCTTGATGCGCCGTAAAGAACTCGAAGCGAGCTGTGAGGTTCTGAAGGTCAGCGATCTGGAGATGCTGGACTACGCCGACTCCGGGATGGCGGGCTGGGCGGGCAACGACGCCCCCGGATCCTTCTGGCAGACCCCCGTGGAGGAAGGCGCGGCCCGGCTCGCGGAACTCATGCGGCATTACCGGCCCGATGTGGTCGTCACCTACGACGAGAACGGTTTCTACGGCCATCCCGACCACATCCAGGCCCACCGCATCACGATGGCGGCGCTGGAGATGACCGAGCTGACTCCTAAGGTGTACTGGACGACGATGCCCCGCTCGCTGATGCGGCGGTTCGGCGAGATCATGCGCGAGTTTCATGAGGACATGCCGGAGCCGGATCCTGCCGAGGCCGCCGCGCTGGCCGAGATCGGCCTCCCCGACGACGAGATCACCACGTGGGTGGACACCACCGCGTTCAGCGGTCAGAAGTTCGACGCGCTGGCCGCGCACGCCAGTCAGGGCGAGAACATCTTCTTCCTCAAGATGGGCAAGGAGAGGTTCGGCGAGTTGATGGGCGTGGAGACCTTCGTACGGGTCAAGGACGCCACCGGCGCGGCCGTACCCGAGAACGATCTCTTCGCCGGACTGCGCTGATCGCCTGCCGTCCGCCGACTCGGAAGGTCCGACCGAGACCGGCCGTGCACCAGTTCGGTTTCCGGAACTTGGGGCGGTGACCCCGTCACAGCCAGGCCGGCAGGGTCACCGGCTCGGGGCGGGGCGCGCGGCCGGTCGTCCAGGCCAGCAGTTCCGTGGCCGGCGCCTCGACGACGACCGGGACCTCGGCCGTGGCCGGGGCCTCGGCCGTGGCCGGGGCCTCGGCCGTGGCCGGGGCCCCGGCCGTGGTCGGGACGAGCTCCCAGGTGCGGTCCCGGTCGGTCGGGGTGAGGCGGACCGGTGGGCAGCCGGGGCGGGTGGACAGGGTGGTGGTGACGTCGTCGAGGAGGGTGTCGGTCAGGGCCGCGGGGAGGTCGGTGAAGGTTGCTCCCGCGCCCAGGTCGATGGCGTGCAGCCAGACCTCGCGCACCCGCATCCAGGGGATCTCGGCGGCGGGGATGGTGCGCCCCAGGGCGCTCTTGACCTCGGACCGCCAGGTGGTGGGGTCGAGGGCGGCCAGGGCGTCCTCCAGTTCTGTCGCCGTGGATCTCAGCTGCTCCCGCAGCACGTCGGGCGGGAGGGCCGCCGAGGAGTCGATCTCGGCGGCGCGCTGCTCGCGGTCGGCGTACATCGGGGTGGGGACGCCCGTGCGCGCCCAGGTGACCAGCCGGCCGAGCGCCTCGGCGTTGCGGGCGACGTGGCCGATGACGTGGGCGCGGGTCCAGCCGGGGAGGGCGCTGGGTGCGCCCAGGTCGGTGTCGGTGAGCCGGTCCGCCACGTCCAGCAGCCGGGCCGTACCCTCGCGCATCCAGGGCAGGGTCACGGTCAGGTCATGTCGGTCGGTCATGAGGTACCGCTCCCGAGGCGGGCCGCGATGTCCGCCCGCAGCGCCTTCTTGTCGATCTTGCCGACCTTGGTGGCCGTCAACTCCTCGACGCACACGAGGTGTTCGGGCAGCTTGAAACGGGCCACCCCGGCCTCCTCCATGGCGGCGCGGATCGCGTCCAGGGTAGGAGCGGGGCGCCCCGGTGCGGCCACGACGTAGAGGCAGACGCGTTCGCCCAGCGCCGGGTCGGGCATGGCCACGGCCGCCACCTGGCTGACGTCGGCCAGTTGGTGGACGAGGTTCTCGACCTCCTCCGCGGAGACCTTCTCCCCACCGCGGTTGATCATGTCCTTGTCCCGGCCCTCCACGACGAGGTTGCCCTCCGGCGTACGGCGGCAGATGTCACCGCTGCGGTACCAGCCGTCCTCGGTGAACGCCCGTTGGTTGTGCTCGGGGGCGCGGTAGTAGCCGCGCGGGGTGTAGGGGCCACGGGTGAGCAGGGATCCCGGCTCGCCGTCGGGGACGTCCTGGTCGAGTTCGTCGACCAGCCGTACCTCGTCGTCGGGGCACATGGGTCGGCCCTGGGTGGTGCAGATGACGTCCTCGGGGTCGTCGAGGCGGGTGTAGTTGAGCAGGCCCTCGGCCATGCCGAACACCTGCTGGAGCGTCGTACCGAGAACGGGCCGGACACGGCGGGCCAGTTCGTCGGCGAGCCGGGATCCGCCGACCTGGAGCACGCGCAGGCTGCTCATCCGCTCCGCCCCGTGCTGTTCGGCGTGTTCCAGCCAGCGTCCGGCGACCGCGGGCACGACGGCGGTGTGGGTGACCCCCTCCGCGGCGACGGCGGCGAAGACGCGGACCGGTTCCGGGCTGGGCAGCATCACCACCCGGCCGCCGGCCAGCAGTGTGCCCAGGATGCCGGGGCAGGCCAGGGGGAAGTTGTGCCCGGCGGGCAGGCTCACCAGGTAGACCGTCTCGGCGTCGACACCGCTGACCTCTGCGCTCGCGCGGGCGTTGTAGGCGTAGTCGTCGTGGGTGCGGGCGATCAGCTTGGGCAGGCCCGTGGTGCCGCCCGACAGCAGGAACACGGCCACGTCACTGCTGCCGGGCGCGGCGGCGTCCAGGCGTGCCCGGTCGGCGGCCGGGTCCGTCCCCGGCGCGCACAGGGCGCGCAGGTCCAGGCTCGCCGGGCCGACCTCGTCCCCGGCGACCAGGACGTGCCAGGGGCCCGGTACCTCCTTGCCGAGTTCGTGGGCGAGGGCCTGGTGGTCGAAGTCGCGCAGCCGGTCGGGTACGGCGATGGCGGCGGCCTCGGAGTGCGCGACCAGGTAGGCCAGCTCCAGGCGGCGGTGCGCGGGCAGCGCCATCACCGGCACGATCCCGGCGCGCAGACAGGCCCAGGTCAGGACGGTGAACTCCCAGCCGTTGGGCAGCTGGACCACGATCCGGTCACCGGGGGCGAGCCCGAGGTCGAGCAGCCGCAGGGCCAACGCGTCCGCGCGGTCCGCGAGTTCGCCATAGGTCAGGCGCAGGTCGCCGTCGACGAGGGCGGTCGCGTCGGGCGTGCGGTCGGCCGTCTCGCGCAGCTGGTCGCCCAGCGGACGGCCGGTCCAGTATCCGGCCGCCGTCCAGCGGTCGGCATCGGGCTTCGGCCAGGGAACCGTGCCCTCGCTGATGGGTGCGGCCATCAGGCACCACCTTCTCTTGCTCTACACACAGCATCCAGCGCCACGAGGCCCTGAGCAGTGATCCGCAGCGGGTTGATCTCGATCTCGGCGAGTTCGGGGCGGGCGGCGAGCAGGTCACCGAGGGCCGCCGTCACCTTGCCGAGGGCGGTGCGGTCCAGCTCGGGCCCGCCGCGCCAGCCGTCGAGGAGGGCCCGTCCGGCCAGCTCGGCGGGCATGGCCGCGGCCTCGGACACGCTCAGCGGTGCGAGCCGGATGCTCACGTCCGCCAGGGCTTCGGCGGTGGTGCCGCCGAGGCCGACCAGGACGACCGGGCCGAATACCGGGTCGCGACGGGCGCCGACCACGAGGTCCACGCCGGCCGGGGCCATCGCCTCGACCAAGCTGCGTTGAATATGCGGCTGCCGCCGCGTGAGGCGGGCTCCGGCCGCCTCGATCGCGTCGAGGGCCGCGTCCAGTTCCTCCGGGGTGCGTACGCCGAGCCGGACGCCGCCGATCTCGGTCTTGTGCAGCACCGCCGCGTCGAGGAGCTTGACCGCCACCGGGCCGGGCAGTTCGGCCAGCGCCCGGTGGGCCTCGGCACGGTCGGCGCAGGCCCGGCGGGGCATGGTCGTCACACCGAGCGCGTCGAGGAGCGTCTTGGCCTGGTCCTCGTCCCAGGGGCCGGGGCCGATGTCCACGCGCGCCGGTGCGGCGAGGACCGCCGTCGTACGGCTGCGGGCGCGGGCGTCCGCCAGCAGCGCGCCGGTCATGGCGGCGAGCCCGTGCGGGTCACCGGCCACCGGCACGCCCCGCTCCAGCAGGGCGCGGCGCACCCGCCGTACGTCGTCGCCCGCGCCGCCCACCCCGAGGAGCAACGGCACGCTGTGCCTGGCCGCGTCCACGGCCCCGACCAGGTCGAAGGCTGCCGGTTCGTGGAGGGCGTACCCGGTGATCAGGTCCACGGCCGGGTCGGCCGCCACCGTGTCCAGTACGGCGGCGAAGCCGGGGCCGGGGCGGCCGGTGTCGACCGGGTTGGCCTGGTACGTCAGCGGCGGCAGGACCTCGGCCAGCGCGCGCCGGGTGTCCGCGGTCAGTTCGGGCACGGCGGCGCGGCGGCCGCGCAGGTCGTCCAGGAGCAGCAGGCCGGGTCCGGCCTGTGCCGTCACCACGCCCACCCCCGGGTCGGCGGCCGCGGGAAGTCGTACGAGCGACAACGCGGCCACCGCGTCGACCAGTTCGCGTTCGTCGTCGACCAGCACGGCACCGGACTGGGCGAGGGCCGCGCGGGTGGTGCGCCAGGACGTGGCGAGGGCACCGGTGTGGGAGGCGGCGAAGGCGCCGACGTCGTGGCGGCCGACGACGAGCGCGACGACGGGGCGGGTGGCGGTGAGCCGGGCGACCGCGTCGGTCAGCCGGCGTCCGTCGGCGACGGACTCGATGTGCAGGGCCACGGCGGTGGTGTGCGGGTCGTCGGCCAGGTGGTCGAGGACGTCGGCGGTCGTGACGTCCGCGCAGTTGCCGAGCCCGACCGCGAGGCTCACTCCGTGCCCGGCCTCGCTGAGCAGGAACGCCAGCGCGTGGTTCACGCCCCCGCTGGCCGCCACTACGGCGATCCGGCCGGCCGGCACGTCGGCGGCGCCCGGCACGAAGCTCGCCGTGAGGCCGCGGGTCGGCGCGAGGAATCCGGAGGTGTTCGGGCCGAGCAGGCGGATGCCGGTGCGTTCGGCCACGTCGGCCAGTTCGCGCTGGTACCGCTCGCCCTCTTCTCCGGCCTCGGCGAACCCGCCGCCGTAGATCACGGCGGCCCGCGCCCCGGCCTTGGCGGCCTCGGCGACGGCGTCCGCACAGCCCGCGGCGGGGACGCAGACCAGCGCCAGGTCGACGGGCCCGTGCTCGGCGGCCTCGGCGACCGAGGCGTACACCCCGGCGGAGGGATCCGGGCGGCGGGCGTTGACCAGCCCCACGTGTCCGGGGAACCCGGCCACCGAGCGGGCCAGCGCGGCGCCCAGTTTCGCCGGGTCGGTGGAGGCTCCGACGACGGCGATGCCGCGTGGCGCGAACAGTGCGTCCAGTGCGTCCAGTGCGTCCAGTGTCATGAGGACACCTCCCACTCCGCGACCGTGGCCGCGCTCGCGCCGACCAGGTCCGTGCGCCCCGACAGGACGGACGTGAGCGCGCGGTCGCGGTCCAGTGTGTCGTCGACGAGGAGTGCGGGCAGTGCGTGCCGCAGCCGGGCCCGCTCGGTGAGCAGGGCGCGGGTGTACGGCGTACCACCGTGTACGGCGATCAACTGTGGGCCGACAGTGGCGAGTTCGGCGAGCTGCGCGTACCCGGCGGCGAGACCGGACTCGTCGTCCGGGGCGGTGACCCGGGCGCCCCAGGGGTCCCCGGTGTCCGGCGCGGACTCGCGCAGCGGCAGCGGGATCCCGGTGCCGCCCACCGCCGTACGGACGTCGGGGTCGACCAGCATGACCCGGCTCGGCAGCTGACATGTGCCGAGGTCAAACGGGGTGTCCAGGGGTTCGGCACCGCCGTGGCCTGCCTGCCACTGGTCGTGACCGGCGCGCACGAAGTCCGGTGCCCGTCGG
The DNA here is from genome assembly GCF_044903305.1 of Streptomyces sp. NPDC019531. Classification (NCBI taxonomy): domain Bacteria; kingdom Bacillati; phylum Actinomycetota; class Actinomycetes; order Kitasatosporales; family Streptomycetaceae; genus Streptomyces; species Streptomyces sp. NPDC019531. The sequence continues at coordinate 17,229 of NZ_JBJDQL010000003.1, forward strand.
GCCAGCCGTGCGTCGGTGATGCTGCGGGAGAGGAAGTGGTAGGCGAACTGCCAGGGCTCGAAGGCGTCGTGGTACTCGCCGAAGTGCTCCCACCAGCCCAGGCTGGGCCGTGCCGCGTCCTGGATCGCCTCGACCGAGGGGCGGGCGGCGGCCTCGTACGCGCTGAGGGCGGCCGGGAGGTCGGTGGTGTGCTTGGTGAGGGCCGCCGCGAGGGCGATCGCGTCCTCCATGGCCATCTTGGTGCCGGAGCCCACGGAGAAGTGCGCGGTGTGGGCGGCGTCGCCGAGCAGGGCCACCGGGCGCGGTTCGGTGACGTACCAGTGGCGGGTGCGGCGGGTGCGGAAGTTGCCCCAGCGGGAGTTGTTGACCAGGAGTTGGTGGCCGTCGATCCGGTCGGCGAACAGCTCCTCCAGGTACGCCTTCGTGGCCAGGTCGCTCTCTCCCGGCGGCCTAGTCACGTCGAACGCGTCGAGGCCCGCCGCCCGCCAGGACGTCTCGTCGGTCTCGACGATGAACGTGCTCACGTCCGCGCTGATCGGATAGCCGTGCACGGCGAACACGCCGTGCGGGCCGCGTTCGTGGACGAAGGTGAGCCCGTCGAACATGTAGTCGGTGCCGAACCAGATGAACTTCGCCGTCGCCGTCTCGACCGTCGGCTCCAGGCGGTCCGCGAGGGCCTCGCGGATCCGCGACGACGTGCCGTCGGCGGCGACCACCAGGTCGTAGCCGTCGAGGTCGTCCAGACCCACCTCGGTCTCGAAGCGAAGGTCCGCGCCCAGGTCGCGGGCCCGGTCCTGGAGCAGGGCCAGCAGCGTACGGCGGGCGATCGCGGCCATGCCGTTGCCGCCGCAGCGGATCCGCTCGCCCTTCAGCCGTACCTCGATGTCGTCCCAGTGCCGGCCGTGCGCGTCCAGCGCCTCGCGGAGCACGGGGTCGGCCTCGTGGATGCCGGCGAGCGTGCGGTCGGAGAACACCACGCCGAAGCCGAACGCGTCGTCGGCCCGGTTGCGTTCGAAGACCGTCACCTCGGCGGACGGGTCGGCCTGCCGGATCAGGGCGGCGAAGAAGAGCCCGCCGGGGCCTCCGCCCACGACAGCGATGCGCATGGTCAGCCCCTCGCCGAAGTGCCGCCGCTGACAAGGGTGTTGCGGCACTCGCCGAGGCCCTCGATCCGGGTCACCAGCTCGCTGCCCTCGGTCAGATAGCGCGGGGGCTTGCGGGCGTGGCCGACGCCGCCGGGGGTGCCGGTGGCGATCAGGTCGCCGGGGGCGAGGGTGACGATCCGCGAGATGTACGCCACCAGGGCCGCCGGGTCGAAGACCAGGTCGCCGGTGTCGGCCTTCTGCATCAGCTCGCCGTCGACGGTGCAGCTCAGCTCGGCCGACAGGGGGGCGTCGTCCGGCTCGGCGACCACCAGCCACGGGCCGACCGGTGTGCTCGCCTCGAAGGTCTTGCCCTGCAGCCACTGCGGCGAGCGGTACTGGAAGTCGCGCCCGGTGACGTCGTTGACGACGGTGTATCCGGCGATCGCGGCGCGGGCCTCGTCGGGCGTGGCGTGCCGGACCTCGGCGCCTATGTAGACGCCGAGTTCGGCCTCCCAGTCCACCGCGTCGGATCCGGCGGGCAGCACCACCGGGTCGTACGCGCCGACCTGGGCGCGGGCGAACTTCGCGAACAGCGTGGGGTGTTCGGGCAGTTCGCGGCCCATCTCCAGGATGTGGTTGCGGTAGTTGAGCCCGACGCACACGATCTTCTCGGGGGACGGGACGGGCGGCGCGTAGTCCAGTCCGGCGAGGGCATGGCGTCGGCCGTCGGCGGTCGCGGCCTCGGCCCGCCAGTCGGGGCGGCTCAGCAGGGCGCCCAGGTCGGGGTGGCCGAGTTCGACGGCGGCGGCGTCTTCGATGCGGACAGCGCGGGTGCCCTCGGGCGTACGGATGGTGGCGAGCCTCATGCGGACGGCTCCTCTCGGTGCGTGTGTGTGCGGGCGAGGCCGATCGCCTCGTAGACGGGGTCGTCGGAGAACCGGAAGGCGTCCAGGCCGTTCTCGGTGGTGAAGGTGACCGGGGCCCAGGAGGGGACGGCGAACAGGTCGCCCTTGGCGACGTCGTAGCGCTGGTCGCCGACCTGGACCGTGCCGGTGCCGTCGAACACCTGCCAGACGGCGGAGCCGACCACGCGCGTCATGGCGGTACGGGCGCCGGGGCGCAGCCGGTGCATCTCGGTGCGGATGGTGGTCAGCGCGTCCCTGGCGGTGGCCGGGTCGGTGAACCGTACGACCGCGTGGCCGGGCTCCAGGACTCCCGGGTGGCCCTCGTCCTCCAGCTCCAGCTGGGCGGTGAGCGCCGCGTCGGTGTGCTCCCAGCGGTACGCCATCAACGGAGAGGAAGGGGTGGCGGGGGCGCCGACGGGGCGCAGGCCCGGGTGGCCCCACAGGCGTTCGTTGCGGGAGGCGGCCGGGGTGGCGCGGGTGGCCAGCCGGTCCGGGCCGAACTCGAAGAATCCGGCGTCCAGTTGGCGCACCAGCGGGATGTCCAGTCCGTCGATCCAGGCCATCGGCCGGTCGGTGGTGTTGTGGTGCTCGTGGAAGTGCATGCCGGGGGTGAGCAGCAGGTCGCCGCGGCGCATCGCCACCGGGTCGCCCTCCACGTTGGTCCACACGCCCTCCCCCTCCACCACGAAGCGGAAGGCGGTCTGGGTGTGCCGGTGGGCCGGGGCCTCCTCGCCGGGGCCGAGGTACTGGATCGCGGCCCACAGGGTGGGGGTGGCATACGCGGTGCCGGGCAGGCCCGGATTGGCGAGCGCGATCGCGCGACGCTCGCCGCCCCGGCCCACCGGCACGAGCTCGCCGCTGCGCTCGGCGAGCGGATGGAGCTCCGACCAGCGCCACAGGGCCGGTACGGCGTCCGGACGCGGCTGCTCGGTCATCAGGCCCTCGCGCTGGGTCCACAGCGGTGTCAGGTGCGCTGCCTCGAAGTCGGCGTAGAGCCTCTCCAGAGCGGCACGTTCGTCGGTGATCGTCACGGCGGACTCACTCCCTCGGGATTACCTGAGCCCAACGTACGACATTGAAACGACGGACGTCTAGATTTTGAAACGCATTTCTTGGCCGCGGCCCCCGCGGAACACCCCCGGGCCCCCGCCGCGCCCCCGGTCAGCGGCCGGACGCGGCGATCACCTCGTCGACGTAGCCCTCGGCCTCGGCCCGCAGCAGCCCGTGGGCCTGAAGGAACACCTCATGGAGGCGGCGGCCGGCCCAGTCCCCGGGGAGCAGCTCGGGGGGCAGGTCGGGGTCCCGGAAGGGCAGCAGGCGGTAGTCGTGGATCAGGCGCATGCGCTCGACCAGCGCGTCCCGGCCGCGCGGCGCCTCGGCGCGGTAGTCGGCAAGGCGGGGCCGGTAGCGGTCGAGCAGCTCGCCGTACTCCTTGTTCAGGCCCGCCAGATCCCAGGACCGGGCCGCCATGTCCCGGTCGGCGGCGGCGGACTCGGAACGGGCGTGCAGCGCGTCGATCCGTACCGCGGGCTGGTCCGTGAAGCTCTCCCTGACCTCCGCGATCCGGTCGTGCGGGCTGATCCACACCGACGCCGACAGCATGCCGAAGCCCAGCCAGGACAGCTTCTTGCGCAACTGCTCGCGCAGCGCCCGGTCGGCCTCGGGCACCGAGTAGATGACCATGTGCCACTGCCCGTCCCACGGTCCGGGCGCGCGGGCGAAGATCCGTTCCCGGCCTTCGTCGAGAAGCCGCCAGGAGACGTCGGTGAGGGCGTAGACGGTCTCCCTGCCCTCGCGGCGGGCGTCGAGCCAGCCCTCCTTGCGCATCCGGGCGGCGACCACCCGCACCGTGCTCTCGGGGACGTCGAAGCAGTCCATCAGCGCGACCAGAGCGCGCAGCCGGACCTCGCCGCCCCGGTAACGCAGATAGTCACCGAACAGGTCGAAGACCAGTGACCTCGGTTTCACAAGCACCTCCCGGAGTCCTGTCGGACCCCTAGACCCGCACATCCATACGTGTCAACCACTTGACGATCGTCTCACAAACGACGTCGGACCTGGCGTCCGACGGTCGAACAGCCGGGTGCCGTTGGCTCGGCGCCCCCGTGCCGCAAAAAGGAAACCGCCCCGGCTGCACGCGGCCGGGGCGATTCGTTCACTCCTTACGTCAGGCTCGCACGGGCACCGCGTCCGGCGAGGGGACGGCTGCCCGGCCGCCCTTGGGGAGCAGCAACACCATGAGCGCCCCGGCTGCCGCCGGGATGGCGAAGGCGTAGAAGTTCCACTCCACGGCCAGGTCGGACGCGAGCAGGAAGCCGCCGAAGGTCGGTCCGACGACCGCGCCGAGCCGCCCGATGCCCAGCGTCCAGCCCAGGGCGGTCGCGCGGACCTCGGGCGGGAAGTGCATGGCGACGTACGCGTTGACCATGATCTGCGTGCCGATGGTGCCGAACCCGGCGACGGCCACCAGCCCGTACATCAGCCAGGAGGCCGTGGGCGAACTCAAGAAGTAGATGGACAGGGCGGCCGCGACGAACGTGACCGCGGTCACCGGCTTCATGCCCAGTCTGTCGCCGACCGGCGCCACCAGGATGGACCCGACCGCCGCGCCGACGTTCATCATCACCAGGAACAGCAGCGAGCTCGACAGCGGATAGCCCGCCGCCTTCATGATCTGGGGCAGCCAGGTGTTGAGCCCGTACACCAGCAGCAGACCGAAGAAGCTGGTGATCGCGAAGAGCATGACGGGCCCGAAGTGGCGTCGGCTGAACAGGACGGTGACCGGGCTCTTCGCGGCCTGCCCGGTCGCGGAGGGCACTGCTTCCGGCATGGGCGTGCCCAGTCTCGCGGCCAGTCGGTCGGCTTCCTCTCCGCGGCCCTTGGCGACGAGGTAGCTCAGCGATTCCGGCAGGCAGCGCCACAGCAGGGGGACGACGATCAGGAGCGGGGCGGCGCCGATCCAGTACATGATCCGGAACCCGAACGCCGGCATGAGTGCCAGCGCCAGCGTGGCGGCGAGTATGCCGCCGACCGGGTAGCCGGCGAACATCAGCGCGTTGTTCAGGCTCCGCCGGTGGGCCGCCGAGTACTCGGCGGTCAGGGCGATCGCGGTGGGCATCACGCCGCCGAGGCCGAGCCCGCCGACGAGGCGGAACAGCCCGAAGAGCTCGGCGCTCGGCGCCATCGCACAGGCCGCCATGGACAGCGAGAACCAGCTCACGCTGATCAGCAGCACCTTGCGCCTGCCGACGGCGTCGGTCGCCACGCCGGCGACCAGTGCGCCGATCAGCATCCCGACGAGGGCGTAGCTGCCGATCACCCCGGCCTCGGTCGGCGTCAGCCCCCAGGGCTCGTACTTGATGAGGGCCGGCACCGTGGCCCCGTAAACGATCAGGTCATAGCCATCGAACATGATCACCGCGAAGCACAGCCCCAAGGCCGTGAGCTCACTGCGGCTTCTGGATGCCCTGGAATCACTGGAACGGACGTCTCCTGGCGTCATTGCCACCACCATCCTGTACGGCTCTAGTCCGGCATGTCGCCGATGCCGGGGAGTATGTGCCACTTGTAAGACGGGCGTCAATAATCTGACACTAATCTACTGCCTCTGATCTCTAGATAACGCTGCTGACTGCCCGCATATCGCTACACACCATCGACGACCGTGATCTATATGGGATACGTGAAGTGGGCCTGTCGGCCGCGCAGTTCGCAGGAGCCGGCGACCGCCCGGGCTACGCCGGGGGACGCCGCCGGTGCTGATCGAGCTCGACTTGCCGACGGAACCCTCGTCGGCGAAACCGCGGCCGACGCGGAGCGCAGCGGCCTCTGAATAACCTTGGTGACCGCCGGGCGGCCGCACGGCACGGAAGTCGCCGCCCCCAAGGCCGGGGGCGACGCGTGGCCGGCCTGTCGGGCGATGGTGCGGAGCGGGGCGTCGCCGGTGGTCAGAAGGCGGCCGACCCAGGGCATCCGCCACACGCCAGGGCGGCGGCCGGCTCAAGGCGGCGGTGAACCGGCGGGCGAGAGCCGCCGCCGGGGCGGGACCGCCGGGGAGAGTCGGGCCAGGGCGCCGAGTGCCTCCACGGTCCTGGGCCGGGCGGGGTCGTCGCGGACGGCGCGCCGGACGACGACGGCCCGGGCGGCCGGCGCGACGACCCTGCCGGTGGCGGCGCCTCCGGCGGACCGGCCACGATGCCGTTCACCTGGCCGGGCTCGCACCGGGCGCCCGCCCGCTGCACAGGGATCGATGCGCTGCCGAACGGCCCGAGTCGAAGCCGCGCCCAATCCATGCAGGTCAGAGCGGCAAACCGCGCTCATTGTCTTATGGGGGAGCCGTTGCCGCGTGCCCCGTCACGTCGCAGCGTCGTGCTTTGTCGCGGGTGGTACACAAGCCTCTTGCAGGAACGGGCACTTGACCGCCGAAAGGCCTGCGTCAGAGCGGGAGATCGTCGGGGAGAACCCGGCCTTGTGGCGGTTCAACGGGCGCACGGACCGGAAGTCTCGTCGGTCGAGGGTGAGAATCGCGTCCGTGTCGTAGTCGGCGGCGAGCGCCACGCTCACCGCGTCGGCGAGGTCGAGGTCCAGCGCGCGGTAGCGGACACGGAGAGACTGGGCGGCGCCCAGGTGGTCCTCCGTGATCTCCGGCATGACGACACGACCCCGGCTCATCCAGCGACGCAGGTCGTCGACAGCGCTGAGGGCGGCCTCCCTGCCGAGCTCACGCGTCGCCACGTGATCGAGTTCGGCCAGCAGGAGCGGGGACATGACCAGCAGGCCCGCTGCCATGATCGCCTCGTTCGCAGCCCGGTGTTCCGGATGGGCCGAGTCCAGGGCTGCCAGCAGGCCGGACGTATCGGCGATGACAATGATCACGCGGCGGATCCGGGACCCGGGCCGGTCTCACGCCGGACCGCCTCGGCGACCGTGTCGCGGACCTCCGGCTTCGACAGCGTGCGCCCCGGCCCCTCGAAGGTCCGTGAGAACAGCGGCTCGTCCCAGACCCGGTTCGCCATTGCCGCAAGGTGAATGCCCTGGCGGATGATCTCGGCCTCGCTTATACCTCGGCGCTTCGCGGCCTCCTTGATGATGGCCAGGTCCTCGGGGTCGGCGTAGACGTTGGTGCGCTTCATCGACATGTACCAAGAGTAGGACATATACCGGATTGATGTATGCACGCAGTCTCGCTGCGGGATGAGGGGCCGACGTGGCCCGCACGGTGACCTTCATGGTGCGCGCACCTCGTGTCCCCCGGCCTTGTCGGCCCTGGCTGCTCCAGGCATGCGCTCTCCTCACGCACCCCCGCACCTGGCTCGCTGCAGGCGGTGTGTGCGCCGCGGTCGGACCATCTGCTGCGCACCGGGTGGTGACCGCTCCCTAGGAGGCGGATGCTGGGGGACGTGACGATCGATGTGACGGCCGAGCGTGTCATCCCGCTGCCGTCCGAACGCGTGGCGGGGTATGCCATGGACTGGCGTCACGACGCCGACTGGACCCAGGGCATCCGCACGGCGGCACTCACGTCGGAGGCGGACGGGGGCGGCTTCGGAACCGGGGCCGAGGTGACGCGTACGGCGTACTTCCTGGGCCGGCGCATCGACTATGTGCTGCGGGTGGCCGCGTACGACTTCCCCGGGCTGCTGGACATGGTCTCCGTGGCGGGCCCGATGCCGATGCATGTCACGTACACGTTCGAGCCCCACCAGGACGGCACCCTCGCCCGCATCCGCGTCCGGGGCGGTGAGCAAGGGTTCTACCGGCTGGCGGCACCGCTGCTGGCCCGCCAGGTCCGCGCCAACCTCGCCAAGGACCTGCGCGACCTCGAAGCGAGACTCCTGGAACAGGGGTGAGACTGAGATGGCGTACGACGAAGGGCTCGCACAGCGGATCCGGGACCGCTGGGCAGCTGACCCGGAGGTCCGCGAGAAGCACATGTTCGGCGGTGTGGCGTTCCTGTACCGGGGCAACATGGCCGCCGGTGTCACCGGTGACGACCTCATGGTCAGGGTGGGCCCTGACGCGTCCGAGGCGGCGCTCGCCCGGCCGGGGGCGCGTGTCTTCGACATGACCGGGCGGCCGATGCGCGGCTGGGTCGTCGTCGACGGCGCGGTGGTCGCGGAGGACGACGCACTCGGCGCATGGCTCGACGAGGGACACGCATTCGCCGCGAGCCTGCCGTCCAAGTGAGGAGCGGGCACGACGCGCTCGCCGGGGAGCCCGTCGACCTCGTCGTCTGGCTCACGGCCCCCCGCGGCCCGATGCCGTACGGCGGCGGACGGTTCGCCTGTCGGGAGACCGCGCGGCGCGTCGGACGCTCCGGTGGGTCACCCCGCGACGACGGCCATCCGGTCGCTGATCTCGGCCGCTGTGGCCAGCACCTTCTGGGCGATCTCCGTCTCCGCCTCCGGGTACACGCGGGAGGCCAGGGCGGCCACGCTCACCGCCGCGACCACCTGCTTGTTCTCGTCCCGGATCGGGGCGGCGATGCCCACCACGTCGGGGTCGAGCTCACCGCGGGTGACGGAGTAGCCGAGGCGGCGGATCCGGCCGAGGCGTTCCATCAGGGCGTCGACGTCGGTGAGGGTGGCCGGGGTGAAGCGGCGCAGCTCGGCGGCCTGAAGCAGGCTGCGGGCCTCGTCGTCCGGGCTCCAGGCCAGCAGGACGAGGGCGGAGGCGCCGGCGTTGATCGGCAGGGCGCTGCCACGCTCGTAGGAGATCCGTACCGCGCGGGTGCTCTCCGCGCGGTCCACGCACACCACCAGGTCCCCGGTGCGCCGGGTCAGCAGCACTGTTTCGTGCACCTCCTCGGCGAGGGCCTCCATCGACGGCTGGGCGACCTCCGAGAGGCCGTAGCTGCGGCGGGCCAGCCGGGCGATCTCCAGTACCCGCAGGCCGAGCCGGAAGCCGCCGCCGGGGGCCTCTTCGAGGAAGCGCCCGGCCACGAGGCTCTGGAGATAGCGGTAGGCGGTGGAACGCGCCACGCCGAGCCGCTCCGCCACGGCCGTTCCGGAGACGACGAGGTGGATGTCGTCGAACATGGTCAGGATGTCGAGCGCCCGGTCGGCCGTGGAGTTGCGGTCGCGGTAACTGGGGGACCCGTTTCCTGACATGCGAGACACTGTAGCGGGTGGGTCGGGGGTGGCGGAGGCCGTGCCCGGCTGCCCGTTCGCCCGGTCTACAGCCTGTCCTTGACGACCGTGTTGCGCAGTTCGCCGATGCCTTCGACCGTGGTGACGAGTTCCTGCCCGGGCCGCAGGAACACCTTCGGGTCGCGGCCTGCGCCCACCCCGCCCGGGGTGCCGGTGAGGATCAGGTCGCCGGGCAGCAGCGTGATGACGGTGCTGACGTAGGCGATGATCCCGGCCACGTCGAAGAGCAGGTCGGCGGTGCTGGACTTCTGCATGGTGTGGCCGTCGACGGCGCAGGAGATGGTCAACCCTGAGGCGCCGGGCGGTAGTTCGTCCGCGGTGACGAGCGCGGGCCCGACCGGGGTGGTGGCCTCGAACGTCTTGCCGGAGAGGAACTCACGGGTGCGGTGCTGCCAGTCCCGTACGGTGACGTCGTTCGCGACCGTGTAGCCGGCCACGAACTCCAGCGCCCTCTCGCGCGGCACATGGCGGCCGCGGTGTCCGACGACGACCCCCAACTCGGCCTCCCAGTCGAGGTCGTCGCTGACCGGCGGCATGTGGATGGCGTCGTGTGCGCCGATCAGGGAGCCGTCGTACTTGGCGAACAGGGTGGGGTGCACGGGGGTCGGGCGGCCCATCTCCCTGATGTGGGTGGCGTAGTTGAGGCCCAGGCAGATGATCTTGTTGGGGTGGGGGACGAGCGGGGCGAGCGATGCCTCGGCCAGGGGCAGGCGCTCGCCACCCGCGAAGGCCGCCCGTTCCTGCCAGTCGTCGCCGGCGGTGAGCAGTGCGCCGAGGTCGGGGTACGGCAGCAGGACGAGTTCTTCGCCTTCCTGCCGGGCGGCGGCGGTCTGGTCGTCGGTGACGCGGACGGTGCTGAGCCTCATCGGGGTACTCCCTGGGAGTCGGGCTGGAACTCGGGTTCGGCGACGGTGACGGTGGCCGTGAGGGGGCGGGCGGCGTAGTGCCGTAGCTCCGCGCCTGCGTACGCGGCGAGGGCAGGGGTGAAGACGGCACTCACCAGGCGGTCGGGACGTACGAGGACGAAGGATCCGGTCAGCCCGGCGAAGAGGGCGTCGAGGCGGCCGTCGGCGTCGGCGATCCCGGTCCGGCCGGCGCGGTCGCGCGCTGTGCGGTCGTCCAGGAAGACGTCCACGGCGGTCGCGTCCGGGAGGCCGGCCGGTGGGAGGGCGGCCCAGTCGGCGTCGGTCGTGCCGATGCCCAACAGGCTCCAGCCCTGCCCGAGGACGTCGTCGAGGCGGGTGAGGCGATGGTGCGGTCCGTGCAGCACCCGTGGCTGCGGCAGGGGTGTGCCGACCAGTTCACGGCCGGGGCCGTCGAGCGGGACGACGGCGCCCGTCCGTACGCGGGTGTCGGGCCGGTAGCGCATCTCGGTGAGGTAGCGGCGCCCCGGTGGGGTGCGCATGGCCGTGCGCACCAGCAGGTCGCGCAGCAGGGCCCGGGGGCGGCTGGTGGTCATCACGACGCGGCCGAGGCGGACGGACAGGTCGATCACGGCTCGGGCGTGCGGGCGCCGTTCGGTGTCGTAGGTGTCGAGGAGGGCGTCGTCCGCCCGGCCCGCCAGGACGTCGGCGAGCTTCCAGCACAGGTTGGCCGCGTCCCGGACACCGGAGTTGAGGCCCTGTCCGGCGAACGGCGGCATCATGTGCGCGGCGTCGCCGAGCAGGAAACAGCGGTCCTCGCGCAGCCGCTCGGCGAGCAGCGCGTGGAAGCTGTAGGCGACCGCGCGCTCCACCTGCTCGGGCGTGATCTCCCGGTACGGCGCGAGGAGCCCACGCACCAGGGCGAACGGGGGCGACGTGCCGGGTTCGCACTCGCCCGGCTCGAGACGGAACTCGTAGCGGCAGCGGCCGCCTTGGCCCGGGACGATGACGACGGGGCGGTCGGGGTCACCGTGGTGCATGCCGTAGCGCTGGTCGTGCGAGTCCTCGAAGGTGTCGATCACCAGCCACACGTCGGGGAAGCTGCGCCCGCGCATGGGGATGGACAGCAGGTCGCGTACGGTGCTGCGGCCGCCGTCGCAGCCGAGGACGTAGGAGACGTCCAGCTCCTCGACCGGCCCGTCCTCCCCGCCCGCCCGCAGCGATACGCGCACCCGGTCCGGATGCCGGCCGAGTGCCGTCAGCCGGGTGCCGAAGCGGACGTCCACGCCGGGAAGCAGGCGCAATTGCTCGCGGAGCACGCGCTCCAGGTCCGGCTGGGCGAAGGGGTTCTTGAAGGGGTGGCCGTAGCGCTGGTCGCCGGTGCCTCGGGCGTGCACGAGCGGCCGTCCGCCGACACCGAAGTACCGGGTCCCGGTGCCCGGTACGAGGATCGGGTACACCGCCTCGTCGAGGCCGCCGGCCGACTGCAGGGTGCGCAGCGACTCGTCGTCGAGGCTGATCGCCTTGGCGTCGTCGCTGGTGGTGGCGTTGCGTTCCACCAGCAGTACCCGTACGCCCCGTGAGCCCAGCAGATGGGCGGCCGTCAGCCCGGTCGGGCCGGCGCCGACGACCAGGACCTGGGGCGCCGCGGATGTCGTAGACACGGCGATTACTGGACCGGCTGGTAGGCCGGGCCGCCCTCGGTCAGCAGCCGCTCGACGTCGGCGAGCACGTCGGCCGGGGCCTGGTCGAGATTCAGGGTCTTGCGGAACGGCTGGCGTACCTCGCGCTCCAGCCGGAGGTAGACCTCGTTGCGGTTGCCCTCGGGGTCGAAGAAGTAGATCCCGATCGCGTTGCCGTGGGTGACCTCCTGCTGGACCTCGACGCCCTCGGCGCGGAACCGGTGGTGGAAGTCGATGACCGTCTCCAGCGAGTCCACCCGCCAGGACACCTGGTGGGTGAGCTTGGCCCCGGCAGGAGCGGTGCGGCCGCGCTGCAGCACGAACTCGTGGTGCTCCTCGTCGGGGCGCGCGGAGAGGAACACGATCCCCCGCTCCTCGTCCTCGTCGGTGACGGTCAGCCCCAGGACACGGGTGTAGAAGTCGCGCATCTTCTCCAGGTCGTCGACCCAGAAGCCGGTGTGGCCCAGTTCGGTGATCGCCATGCGGGTGTCTCCTTTTACAGGACATCAATCTCGCTTTACGGGACGCTAGGTGGCCCAGCCGCTGCCGTCAATCCGGCGTCAGGGCGGGAAAATACACACGCCCCGCCCCTTGACGCTTCAAGCATCTTCCGTGCAGCGTCCTGTCTTACGATACAAGCGTCCGGCTATACGGGACGCCGAGCCGCTACTGGAGGCAACCCATGGAGAGCCCGCCGTCGCTGGGCCGCGGCACCCTGATCGCCGCCTGTCTGGCCATCTGCGTGGCCCAGATCGGCATCCCGCTCGCGTCCCCGATCATCGGGGAGATCCAGCGGGACCTCGGGGCGTCGGCCGCCGCCCTGGCCTGGATCCCGGCCGCGTTCATCCTGCCGACGGCCATCCTGGAGCTGAACTTCGGCGTTCTCGGCGACCTCTTCGGACGCAAGCGCCTGCTCGTCCTCGGCGGACTGCTGATCACGGCCGGCTGTCTGGTCGTCGCCACCTCGGGCACGCTGACCCAGCTCATCGCCGGCCAGGTGGTCGCCGGACTCGGCGCCGCGGCGATCTTCCCGTCCTCGCTGGCGGTGATCGTCGCAGGCACACCCGAGCCCGCCGCCCGCGCGCGAGCCCTGTCGTACTGGGCCGTCAGCCTGGCCTTCGGCGCCATGATCGCCCCACTGATCAGCGGGTTCACCACCGAGCACGCCGACTGGCACTGGGCCTACGTACCGCTCGCGGTCCTCGGTCTGGTCACCACGGCCATCAGCGCCCTCCGGGTCACCGACTCCCGCCGGCCGGACGGACGCGGGCTCGACTGGCCCGGCCAGATCACCATCGCCGTCTCCCTGCTGGCGCTGCTCTACGCCGTCATCCAGGGCGCCAACGACGGCTACACGGCAGCGCACATCGTGCTCGCCTTCGTGGTGGCCCTCGCCGCCTTCGTGGGATTCCTCGTCGCGGAGCGCAGGTCGCGGGTGCCGATGCTGCGGCTGGAGCTCTTCCGGATCCCCTCCTTCGCCGCGGCCGCCGCGATCGGGCTGCTCGCCATGTTCGGCTTCATCGGCACCGCGTACGCGCTGAGCATCAAGCTGGGGCCCATCTACCACCTCTCACCGCTCCAGGCCGCTCTCCCCTTCGCCCTCATCCAGGCGATCCCGCTGCTCCTCACCCCCGTCCTGCCGAAGCTGCTGCAGCGTGTGCACCCCCGCTCGCTGCTCGTCGGCGGTCTGCTCTCCCTCGCCGCCGGTGAGATCTGGATGGCACTGCTGCCGGGCGACGCCACCGACCTGGCGTCGATGACCGGACCGATCCTGCTGCTGGGGGCCGGTTTCATCACCATGTTCTCCGCGCTGACCGCCGTGGCGGTCGGTGCCGTCGACATCCGTCACGCCGGCATGGCCAGCGCGGTCGCCAGCCTCGTCCGCGAGACCGGGCAGGCCCTGGGCCCCGCGATCGTCAGCGCCGTCGCGCTCGGCACGGCGAGCAGTGCGCTCGGCGCGAAGCTGGACACTGCCGGGCTTCCGGCCGCCGCCCTGCACACGGCCGACGCCGTCAACGCGCAGGGCGGAGCGATCGCGGTCGCCAGCGCCGATCTCGGCGAGTTGTCGCGCACTCTGGTCCCGCTCGCCCGCCAAACCCTCGAAACGAGCCTCGACCTGGGCCTGTACCTCTGCGCCGGCGCCAGCCTGGTCGCCGCGCTCATCGCCGTGCTCGCCCTGCGGCACAGCGCAGCCGCCGACGCGCCCGGGGGCCTGGGCAGCGAGGAAGCGGCCGACGCCTCCGTGGTGCACGCGGACACGGCCACCGCAGCGACCAAGGCCAAGGCGCTGCCCGGCCACTGACCCGCTGGACACGATGACTGACCTACTGGAACGGGACACCATGACGTTTTTGGACAGCAGCAGCTGGGAAGGCCGCATCTTCTCCGGCTCGGGCGAGTGGATCAGCGGCTCGGGCGAGGTGTACGACGCCGTCGAGCCCGCCACCGGCAAGACGCTGGGCCGCGTCGGCTCCGCGACACCCGCCGACGTGGACAGGGCGGTGGAGCGGGCGGTACGGGCCCAGCGGGAGTGGGCGGCACGGCCGTACTCGGACCGCGCCGCCGTGCTTCGCCGTGCCGCGCGGCTCTTCGAGGAGCACCAGCAGGAGATCGAGACCTGGCTGATGCGGGAGTCGGGCGCCATCCGGCCGTTCGCCGCCCTCCAGGTGACCAGCGGCGGGGCCGAGGAGTGCCACGAGGCCGCCGCCCTCGCCGGGGCACCCTACGGCGAGCTGCTGCGTTCCGGGCAGGAGCGGCTGTCGTTCGCCCGCCGGGTCCCGGTCGGAGTGGTCGGCGTCATCGCCCCCTTCAACGTGCCGATCGTCCTGGCCATGCGGGCCGTGGCCCCGGCGCTCGCTCTCGGCAACGCGGTCGTCCTCAAGCCGGACCCGCGCACCGCGATCAGCGGCGGTGTCGTCTTCGCCCGTGTCTTCGAGGAGGCGGGCCTGCCGCCGGGGCTGCTGCACGTCCTGCCCGGCGGCGCGGACACCGGAGCCGCCGTCGTCGAGCACCCGCGGGTCCCGGTCATCGCGTTCACCGGCTCCACCCGGGCCGGCCGCGCCATCGGCGTCGCCGCGGCGAAGCACCTGAAGCGGGTGCACCTGGAGCTGGGCGGCAACTCCGCGCTCATCGTCATGGACGACGTCGACCTGGAGAAGGCCGCCTCAGTCGGCGCCTGGGGTTCCTTCGTCCACGCCGGCCAGATCTGCATGGCCAGCAGCCGCCACCTGGTCCACGCCTCCGTCGCCGAGGAGTACTCCGCCCTGCTCGCCCGCCACGCCGACGCGCTCCCGGTCGGCGACCCGCTCGGCGAGAACGTCGCCGTCGGACCGCTCATCGACGCAGGGCAGCGCGACAACGTGCACCGCATCGTGAGCGAGACGGTCGAGGCAGGCGCCCGGGCTGTCGCGGGCGGCACCTACGAAGACCTCTTCTACCGGCCGACCGTGCTCACCGACGTCCCCCTCACCGCGCCCGCCTACGCCGACGAGATCTTCGGGCCGGTCGCACCCGTCGTACCCTTCCGGGACCTGGACGAGGCGGCCCGCCTGGCCGCGGGCACCCAGTACGGGCTGTCCCTGGGCATCCTCACCCGGGACGTCACGAAGGGCCTGGCCCTGGCGGAGCGCGTGCCCAGCGGCCTGGTCCACATCAACGACCAGACCGTCAACGACGAGCCGCTCATCCCCTTCGGCGGGGTCGGCGATTCCGGCACGGGCTCCCGTCACGGCGGCACCGCCGCCAACCTCGAAGCCTTCACCGAACAGCAATGGGTCACCGTACGCGGCGAACTCCCGCGCTACCCCTTCTGACGGCCGCCCCCGACAACTGACCTATGCGGAGAGTTCCATGCCCCCGGACCCCATCACCGTCGTCCCCCGTCAGACCGGCCAGGCCGCCTCCAAAGCCGCCCGGCCCACCGACAACAAGTTCCTGGGCGGCCCCTTCGCGCCCTGGACCGAGGAGAGCGAGGCGTACGACCTGGAGGTGGACGGCCAGATACCGGCCGACCTCGCGGGCGCGCTGTTCCGTGTCTCCTCCAACCCCCGCTTCCGGCCCCGCGACCCCGACCGCTACCACTGGTGGGAGGGCGACGGCATGGTGTGCGGCATCTACCTGCGCGACGGCCGGGCCGCCTACCGCACCCGCTGGGTCGAGACCGACTCGATGAAGGTCGAGGTGGCGGCCGGAGAGGCGCTCTACACCGGCTTCGTCAACGGCGGCACCCCCGGCCCGCTGCCCGAGGGTGCCCCGCCCGCAAAGAACCTCGCCAACATCAACGCGGGCCTCTTCGACGACCACCTGATCGTCTACTTCGAGGGCGGACTGCCGCACGCGCTGGACCCCGAGACCCTGAACACCCTGGGCACGTACGACTTCCACGGCGGCATCGACGTCCTGTGCACCGGCCACTACAAGACCGACCCGGACACCGGCGACCTGCTGTTCTTCGCCGCCACCGGGCCGACCGTCACCTGGTACCGCGCGGATGTGAAGACGGCCGAGATCATCGACTCGCACTCCTTCGACATCGGCGTGCCGGTCCTGATGCACGACTTCGCGGTGAGCGACACCTACGCGATCTTCTTCGTGACGCCCGCCCAGTTCCGGCTCGACCTGGTGGCGCGGAGCAGGCCCGGCGTGGTCTGGGACGAGAACTCCCTCGCACACGGGGTGCAGATCGTCCTGATGAACCGCCACACCCACGAGGTCACCTGGCACGAGCTCGGCGGCCACTGGGCCAACACCCACTTCTTCAACGCCTACGAGCAGGACGGCGAGCTGATCGTCGACGGCCACCGGATCAGCCGGCTCGGCACCCCGATCGACCGCCTCTCCACACCGCTGGGCTCCCACGAGTGGTTCCCCCCGGCCCTGCCCTGCCAATGGCGCGTCGACCTGGCCACCGGACGGGCCACGGAGAAGATGATCAGCGGCATCTTCGGCGAATTTCCCAAGATCAACGACGCCTACACGGGCCGGCCGACCCGCTACGGCTACTTCGTCACCACACGCGGCCTGGCCGACGACACCATGTCCGACGGACTGGCCCGCCACGACCACCTCCTCGACCGCACCACCGTCGTCGAAGGCCCGGACGGCCTGACCAGCCCCGGCGAACCGGTCTTCGTCCCCCGCGCGAACTCCGCCGCCGAGGACGACGGCTACCTGCTCTCCCTGTGGTGGAACCGCGCCACCGACCTCAGCGAACTGCTCATCCACGACGCCGCCGACCTGCGCCGTACCCCGCTGGCCCGGGTCAGGCTCCCCAGCCGGGTGCCCTTCGGCTTCCACGGCAGCTGGGCCGACCACGACACCCTGGACCGGGCCATCGCGGCCCGGCGCGGCGACGAGGAGTAGAGCCCGGCGCCCGACGTGGTCAGACCATGTAGCGCTGCCGGACGAGTCCGGCCTCCTGTGCCAGGTCGCCGGTGCCGCCCAGGACGATCACCTGGAAGGCCGCACCGACGAAGGCGGTGACGAAACGGGAGATCCTGCGAGTGCTGCGCATGATGCTTACCTGCCTGTTCGGATCGGTGGGCCGTGGCTTGAAACGTTCGACGGCATCGGCGGGCCGGGCCGGAGCCCGGCCCGCCGATGCCGTCAGGGTTACTTCACCGTGCGGTACGCCTGCCAGATGGTCTGCTTCAGGGTGTTGCCGTTCGCGTCCGTCAGAGTGACGCGCAGCGACACCGTGCCGGCCTTGGACGGGTGCCGGAGGCTGAGCTGCTTGCCGTGGCTGTCCACCGGGGCCTTCTTCCAGGTCCTTCCGTTGTCGTACGACACCTGGAAGGCGAGCGCACGGAGGTGGCCGGCCTTGCCCGCGCCCTGGACGGTGAAGGGCACCGCGAAGGTCGTACCGGCCTTGGCTGTGCCGGACAGCGACAGCTTCGGCGTGAAGCGGACGACCGACAGCGGCAGTTGCTTCGCGGTGCTCCCGGTGACATGCGCCGAGCGGAAGGTCCACTCGGCCGCGACGCGTGTGCTCGTCGGGAAGACCGCCGCGGAGCGGGAGACGTCGGTGCTGAGCCGGTACGTACGCGCCCCGGCCGGGAGGCTGTAGTAGTCCCCTGTCAGCGGGGTGTCGGTGGCGAAGATCTTGGTGCCGCCGGCGTAGAGGGAGCTGCGGGCCTTGGTGAAGTCCGAGGTGCCCACGTTGCCGTCGCCGTCGGAGAAGACCGGCACGAATGCCTGGAAGTCGTCGCCGAGGCGTGTCGCGCCGGGCTGGTCGTGGTCCTCGTTGAGGGCGCCGGAGGGAAGGACCGGGCCGAGGACGCCGGCGTTGAAGCGCACGAGGTGGTCCTTGCCGGCGGTGAAGGCCCTGGGCGCGGCGGTCTGGCCGGCGCGCCAGACGGGTTCGCCGTCGGTGCCCTTGGGGCCGTACTCCGTGGCGGCGTAGTGCCACTTGATGCCGTTGGGGAGCACGTAGTCGGTTCTGGTCATCGGCAGCTTGCCCTCGGTCGAGACGAAGGTCACCCAGCTCCCTCCGGCCACTCCGGGCACGATCGGGGCCACGATGACGCTGGCGGTGTCTCCCTTGGCGACCGGGCCGACCTGGATCTTGACCTTGGTGAGCTGGTTCTTCCGCACCTGCGTGGTGAAGCCCGACAGGTCGCCGGTATGCCTCCAGGCCGGTCGGTAGGTCACGGTCCCGTGTGTCCAGGTTCCGCTGTACTGCATGAATGCCTTGGCGGCGGGCACCTTGGCGCCGAGTTGTCCGAAGCGGACGGTGTCGAAGCTCTGGGTGATGTAGTTGGTGGTGTATTGGTCGCGGTTGCCGCCGAGGTCGACGCCGAGGCTGGCCACGGCTTCGGTGTTCTTCGCGGCGGCGTCGGGCACGCTGATCCGGACCGGCTTGGCCCGGCGGGCGTCCATGACCAGGGTGGTGTCCTTGGTCAGCGCGACCTCGGGCTGGAACAGCACCGCCGCGAAGGAGAAGTCCGGGCGGCGTATCCGGCCGTCCACGGTGTAACGCCCCTTCGGCAGCCGGATGGTGACCTTGCCGTCGGCCCCGGCGGCGAGGCCCTGGGTGAGCTCGGCGTCCCAGCCGTAGACATCGCTGTCGGCACTGGTGGCGGGCTTGCCGTTGAGGCCGACGTACTTGACGGTCAGGTTGTACGACTCGATCTCGCGGGTCACGCCGAGGGCGGTGCGTACGCTCGTGGAGCCGTCGGCGGAGGTCGCGGTCAGCGAGCCGCCGTACTCGCCGTCGGCTGTGCCGACGCGGGTGTCGGCGGTGACGGTGGCGGTCGCCTCGCCGCCGGCCGGGACGGTGAGCCGGTGCTGGGACACCGTGAACATGCCGTCGGGGGCGGGCTTTCCGTCCGGCCCGACGGCGTCGAAGGCCAGGTCGAGGGTGACCGGCCGGTCACCGGTGTTGTGGTAGGTGACCTGCTTGGTGACGGGCTTGTCGTCGGTGTGCGGCCACTGCTGGATGCCGAAACTCACCGTGGTCGGGGCGCTGCTGACCTGCTGCTTGATGGCTTTGGCGAGGTCGACGCGGCCGGCTCCCTGGGCGTAGGAGGAGGCACCGGGGGTCGGTTTGGTGGAGGCGGTGAGCGCGGCCTTGATCTGCGCGCCGGTCCAGTCGGGGTGCTCCTGGACGAGGATCGCGGCGGCTCCGGCGACGTGCGGGGTCGCCATCGACGTACCGCTCATCGAGACATAGCCGTCGGCGGCCGGATCGCCCATGTAGCCCTTGGCGGCCCTCGCGGCGACGATGTCCACGCCGGGTGCGGTGATGTCCGGCTTGAGGGTGCCGTCGGCGGTGGGGCCACGGCTGGAGAAGTCGGCCATGGCGTCCTGGCGGTCCACCGCGCCCACGGTGAGTGCGGCCTCGGCGCTGCCGGGTGAGCCGACGGTTGCCCGCTTGGAGCCGTCGTTGCCGGCGGCGATGACGAAGAGGGTGCCGGAGGAGGCGGACAGGTCGTCCACCGCCTGCTCGATGGGGTCGGTGCCCGGGGTGTCCTCGCCGCCCAGGCTCATGTTGACCACCTTGGCACCCTGGGCGACGGCCCACTGCATTCCGGCGATGGTGGCGGAATAGTCCCCTTCGCCATTGTCGCCGAGCACCTTGCCGACCAGCAGTCGGGCGCCGGGGGCGACCCCCTTGTACTTCCCGCCGGCCTTGGCTCCGGAGCCCGCGACGATCGACGCCACGTGCGTGCCGTGGCCCGCGCGGTCCACGACGTCGTCGGCCGCTCCCGACTCGCTGAAGTTCTTCTCCCCGTCGATACGGTCCTTCAGATCCGGGTGGGTGGCGTCGATGCCGGTGTCGAGCACGGCGATCTTGACGCCCTTGCCGTCGTACCCGGCGGCCCAGGCGGTCGGCGCGCCGATCTGCGGCACGCTCTTGTCGAGGCTGGCTTTGACCTTGCCGTCCAGCCAGATCTTCGTGACCTTCGAAGAGCTGGTCGCGGCGGACGAACGCGTCGGTGCGCCACTGCCGGTGAGGGTCCGCCAGAGCGCGGCGCCCCGCGACTTGGGGGCCCGCAGCGCGTCGCCGTTGATGACCGGCAGATCCCGGCTCACCCGGGCGCCGGAGGCCGAGAAGGTACTGGGGGCGAGGGGCTTGTCCTTGGCGTACTTCACGATCACCGGCAGGTCGGACCGCCTGGCGTCGTCGTAGTGCAGGGACGTCAGCTCCGTGACGTCGAACAGCCGCCGGTCGGCCTTGCCGCTCGCGATCAGTGCCGAGGCGTCCTGCGGTATGACGTAGGTGTGTCCTCTGGCCTGCTGGATGCGGAACGTCGTCCCCTCGCGGCCCTTGGCGGGCGTGACACCGGTGACCTTGCCGGCGGCGTCCAGGGTGACCCGGTCGCCGGTGATCAGGGTGAGGGTTCTCGAAGTCCCGGTCGGTGCGGGGGTGTTGTTCGTCGCCTGGCTCGCCGCCTGGGCCGTCGGCGCTGCCTGAGCCGTACCGCCGGTGGCCGCCGCGGTGACGAGCAGGGCGGCCGCGACGGCACCGCCCGTCAGCTGTTTTCTGTGTTTCCTGTTCGGCTTCAACTCGGGTCCTTCCCGATGGTCGTAAGGGAGTCGGCGGCCCGGCACGCGGACAGCGGGCGCGGGCAGCACGAAGGCACGGCTCGGCAACCGCGGGGCGGTATGCGGCCGGGGGTGAGGTTCTGAAGGTGGTTGCTCTGGAGGCGGGTGTCCTGGCGATACGTCAGATGACGGGCTTACGGCCCCAGACGAAGATGAACGCGATGACCGCGGCGGTCAGGGCCAGCAGGACGGATGCGCCGAACCACTGCATGGAGGCCATCTGGGAGGCGGGGAGGTAGTCGACCCGCCAGCCCACGATGCCCTGCTTGTCCAGACAGGCCTGCTCCGCCTTCTCCGTGGCCCCGCCGGCGCAGGTGGCCCAGCCGTAGAGCTTCCCGGAGGCGGTGGTGAACCAGGTGTCCAGTTCGACGGCACCGCTGGGCACGCTCGGGGGGCTGGAGTTCAGGACGCCCGCGTGGGTGGTC
Source organism: Streptomyces sp. NPDC019531 (assembly GCF_044903305.1). Classification (NCBI taxonomy): domain Bacteria; kingdom Bacillati; phylum Actinomycetota; class Actinomycetes; order Kitasatosporales; family Streptomycetaceae; genus Streptomyces; species Streptomyces sp. NPDC019531. Next base: position 38,382 of record NZ_JBJDQL010000003.1, read on the forward strand.
AGGCTGATGGGGTTGCCGAGTTGCAGCCGGAAGTACGACCAGGCGATCTGCACGGCGACCGCGAAGCCGAAGGTGACGACCATGGAGAGCAGGGTGCGGCGCAGCACCATGCCGATCGCGATACCGCCGACCAGGGTGAACACGGTGAGCGCGGTCAGCACAGGACCGGTGTTGTCGAAGGCGGGGCCTTCGGCCCACGACATGAATTCAGGGCGGTCCTTCATCGGTGACCACCACCAGCCGAACATCTGGGAGAGGACGACCGTGCCCAGGAAGACCACCAGGACGGTGACGCCGAGCTTGGTGATGATCCACCGCATGCGGCTCACGGACTGCGAGGTGACCAGTTTGGCGGTGCCGTTCTCCAGGTCGCCGGCGATGAGCGGGGCGCCGACGAAGACACCGATCAGGATGGGGAGGAAACCGAGGGCGTAACCGGTCATCGTTATCGCGCCCTTGCCGACGCTCGTGTACCAGTTCTCCGACTTCGGATGCGGCCACCCGAGGGCATGGAGGGTGTCCATCATCCCCATGCGCTGGTAGACCATCCAGCCGGCGGCGACGACCGTACCGGCGATGAGGGTCCAGAACGTGGCCCGGTGCTGGCGCCAGACCAGCCAGTTGAGACCGGTGAGGCGCAGGCCGCGGCCGGTGACGGCCGAGGAGGTCCGGGTGCTCGTCATGGTGGTCATGCCGCCGCCTTCGCGAGGTTCCAGTCGCTGACCTGGGATTCGGTGGTGATCAGGGGTGGTACGTGGGGGGAGCGCAGATAGGCGAGCAGGAGTTCCTCCAGGGGAGGGGTCTCGGCCTGCCAGACACCGTCGACCGGTCCGGCCGGGCGCACCAGCGCGGTGATCCGGTATCCGTCAGCGCGGGAGTCCACGACGGTGTGACGGGCGAGAGCGGCCTGCGCACCGGCAGGGCCGGTCCCCTGGAAGGTGCCGGTCAACCGGACGTGGGCGGCGCGCAGTTCGTCCACCCCACCGGCCAGCCGCAGGCCGCCGTCGGAGATGACGAGCAGGTGGTCGCAGACGTTCTCCAGCTCGGCGAGCATGTGGGTCGACATCAGCACGGTGGTGCCGTGCGCGGCGGCCTCGGCCATCAGGGCGCCCATGAGTTCATGGCGCACCAGCGGGTCGAGGTCGGACATCGGCTCGTCGAGCATCAGCAGGGCGGGACGCTTGCCGAAGGCGAGGGCGAAGGCGACGCGGGTGCGCTGCCCGCCGGACAGGGTGCCGATCTTCGCCTCCAAGGGCACATTGCCCGCCCGGACGATGTTCTCGGCGGCCCGCTGGTCCCAGCCGGGGTTCAGCTCACGCCCCAGACGCAGCGTCTCGGCCACGGTGAAGCGCCGGTAGAGCGGCTTCTCCTGGGCGAGGAACGCGGTGCGGCCCTGGGCCTCCTGGGAGCCGGGGGCCGCGCCGAACACCCGTACGCTGCCGGTGGTCGGGACGAGGAGGTCGGCCGCCATGCCCATCAGCGTCGTCTTTCCGGCACCGTTGGGACCCACCAGACCGCAGATCCGGCCGGCGGGCAGTCGGAAGGAGCAGTCCTTCAGGGCCCATCCCCGACGGTGCTTCTTTCCCACGCCGTACGCCTCGATCGCGGCCCCTTCCCCGCCACGCCGCCTGCCGTTGCCGGCCGCCGGACCCGTGCCAAGAAAGGTCGTCGCGTCATCGCTCCGGCCGCTGTTCACACTGCTCACCTCTGTTCCTCATTCCTCACTCATCGTGTTTCCGACGGCCGCCGTGCTCCCGGCGTACCGCTTCTCCGGTCCGGTCACTTCCTGGGGCGGGCCTCGCCGGGGCAGGCCGGGATTTCGCGGCCTGCCCTGGGGAAGGGTCGTTCGACCGCCGGCCTCTCGGGCCAGGGCGGTGTCCAGGTCGTGTCAGCCGGCCTGTGACGGGGTCTGCTTCATGTCGTCGACGACGGTCCGGTTGGTGATCGCGCTCGTGTAGAGCACCGTGCCGGGCTTGATCAGAACCCCTTCGCTGGTCTCCTTCCGTACCTGGACGATGCGCTCGCCGAGGAAGACATGGGTCTGCTTGTCGAAGATCCATTCCTCGCGCGCGCCGCTGGTCTCGTCGAGCCGGGCCACCGCCACGCCGTGCCGGCCGACCGCGTCCACGGCGTCGTTCACGACGACGACGCCCGGGATCTTCTCGGCGGTCTTGAACAGCGCCGGGTAGAGATCCGCCGGCGAGTAGCTCTCGGCGAGCAGGTCGCCGATCGTCTCGAACGCCTCCTGGTCCGGAGAGTTGCCGTGCCCCTTCGTCTCCTTGTAGATCTTGGCCAGGAGTTCGTCGGGGTCAGTGGTGAGCTTGGCGAGGTAGTCGTACGACGGAGCGTTCAGGTACGCCTTTCGCGTGTTGCCCAGCTCGTCGGGCAGGCTCAGGGTCTCGCCCTCGGAGCTGTCGTTGACCGCGGGGTCGATCAGCCAGCCCTTGGTGCCGTCCGGGGACATCCACACCTGCCGGCGGTGCAGTGCGTGGCTGGCCAGGCTGCTCTTGTCATTGACGGTCTTCACGAAGGTCTCGGCCGTCTTCGACTCGATGTAGATGTACTGGCCGGGCTTGACGTCCGGCTCGGACACGTCGGCCGCCGCCAGCGAGATCTGGTCGAGCAGCTGGGGCACGCCCTTCGTGGTGGCGGCGCCGACCTGCGTGGTCAGGGCCGGTCCGGTGGCGACGCCGCCGTCCTTGCCCCCGCCGGTGTTGCCCGACATCGCGACCCCTCCGACGACGACGCCGGCCAGGGCGGCCGCCAGGGCGGGCAGCGCGATCGCCGGGCGCGCCAGCCGGAACCGTCGTACCTTCGCGGGGGTCGCCTTCGCGATGCGCTCTTCCCGCTGCATGTCGTGGATCTGGGCCATCAGTTGCTCCCTGTGGAACTGGTGACGGCCCGACGGCAGGTCACGTGCCGTGCCGGACAGGAGCTCTGCGCTCTCATCCCGCTCTGCCGGGTTCTGCCGGGAGGTGTTCGCGTTCATCGGTTTCCTTCCTGTGCGGGCCGTGTCGCGTTTGCGTGGTCGTCTCTTGTCTGTCTGGCGGGACGACCGCCTTCCCGATTTCCGCGAACTTTTCTGCCCGGCCCTCCGGTTGCCGGGCGGGTCGCTTCGGCGACAGGGCGCCGCTCTGCGGCCTCGGCCAGCGCACGCAGCTTCTTGCGGGCCCGGGAGAGCCGCGATGCCACCGTTCCGACCGGGATCCCCAGTGCCTCGGCCGCGGCCTCGTACTCCAGGCCCTCCCCCAGGCAGAGCGTGATGACCTCACGCTCCGGCCTGCGCAGCGCGGCGAGCGCGGTCAGGGCCGTCGCGAGCCGTTGCCGGTCGTCGACCCGGTCGGCCACTTCGTCGGCGTGGTCGGCCACCGACAGCTCGGCCGCCGCGGCGGCGTTGGCCGCGGCCCGGTAGCGCCGGTTGCTCCGGTACTGGTTGCGGGCCGTGTTGGTGGCGATGCCCAGCAGCCAGGGCCGCAGGGAGCCGCCCTCCGGATCGACCCGGTCGCGAAGCTTCCACGCCTCCAGGAAGGTCGCCGCCATCACGTCCTCGGCCACCGACCAGTCGGCGGTCAGCCGGAAGGCATGGTTGTAGACCGCGCGGGAGTAACTGTCGAAGAGCTCGGCGAACGCGCTCGATTCCCCGGCCCGTACCCGGGTTCGCATATGAGTGCTCACCTCAATGAGCTGTCCGGCACCCGGCACCGGCTTCCCGTGATCTGCGTCACGCTCGATCTCCATGAGCACCTCTGTCTCAGCCCCTGCGATGCCGGTGTGTTCAGACCGTGTGGCGACGCCGGACGACTCCGGCCTCCTGTGCCAGGTCGCCGGTGCCGCCCAGGACGATCACCTGGAAGGCCGCACCGACGAAGGCGGTGACGAAACGGGAGATCCCGCGAGTGCTGCGCATGATGCTTACCTGCCTGTTCGGATCGGTGGGCTGCTGTTCCTCGGTCGCGTTTCCGGGCATCACCAGCTGACGGCGTCGTCCATCGACTGCTGCCAGTACGTCACCTTGAGCGAGTCGTCGACGTAGACGCCCTTCGCCGGCAGTGCCGGGCTCGCCCCCTTGCCGACGCTTCCGCTGAGGGAGCGGCCCTGGAAGTAGCCGGTCAGGGACGTGGCGGTGTAGCTGTTCGCAGCGCTGCCGTCGGTGGCGGACAGGTTCACGGAGGCATAGCCGGCCTGACCCGGTTCGAGCGTGACGACCGCCTGCGGCTGGGAGTCCTTGATGACCGGGGGGACTGACTGGGACTCCCCGAAGCGGACGGCCGGGTAGCCGTACAGGAAACAGGTCCTGCTGCCGGTGTTGGTCACCGTGAGCAGCATGTGGTTCACGGGACGGGTCAGCGGGGCCGCGACCGCCTTGGTGTTCGACCCCTCACAGGTGACCGGGGTGGTGGAGGCGGCGGGTGCCTTGGCGGCGGGGGTGCGCGTGACGGTCGTAGAACCGGTGGCGGCGGAGTCCGCACCGGCGGAAGCCGAGGAGCCCGTGGCGCCCGGGCTGGAGGAGTCCGAGGAGTCCGAGGAGTCCGACAGGGCCGTGGTGCCCGGCGCATTGGAGGCCGCGGCCGTGGAAGAGGCCGTGGAGGAGGGTCTCTTGGTCGCCGCGGCACCCTCGTCCTGGGTGCCTGTTCCGTCGTTGCACGCGGTCAGGGAGAGCGCGGCGAGTACGGCGGTCGCGGCGCCGACGAGACGGGTGCGGGAGGTGCGGAGGTCGGACATGTGAGGGATCCCCTTCGGAGTTCGGGTGAGGTGGTGGTTGGATGACCGAAGCTTGTGAGGTGATCCGTCCCAGCCGCCACGCATGGCGGGCGATCGGGGACACTGAAACGGCGAAACACGCTCTGGCCAGGGAGAACGCACGGGCCCTGGAACGCGCGACGGGAACACCGGGGCATGGAGGAACGAGTGTCGGAGGCAATAGGGGCCGGGGAGACGGAGGTCTTTGCACGGCAGTTGCGTGAGCTCAAGGACCGCTCGGGGCTCAGCTACGGGACGTTGGCCAAGCGGCTGCACATGAGTACGTCGACGCTGCACCGCTACTGCAACGGCACCGCCGTACCGAACGAGTACGCCCCCGTGGAACGCCTCGCGAGGCTGTGCCGGGCAACGCCGGAAGAGCTGGTGGAGCTGCACCGCCGCTGGATCCTGGCGGACGCGGCACGGGGACGCAGGGGGGAACAGGCGGCCGCGCCGACGAGTTCGACGCAGGGATCCGGCTCGGACGGTGCGTCTGCTGTGGCTGACGCGCCGGCATCGAACGAAGGGGACGGCGACAGTGACGGCGACGGCGCCCCGGTTGTCGTCGCCGTCACCCACCCGCACATGCCGTCACGCCCGCGCCCTGGTCGTCGTACCGTGCTGATCGCCTCCGTCGCGGTGGCCGCGGTGCTGGGAGCCGTGGCGCTCGCCATACTTCTGCCGGCCAGCGAGGACGACACGGGGGGCCGCCAGGAGGCCGGCGCCGCAGCCTCGATCACCGGCACGCCGGAGTCCGGGAAGCCCTCCGCCACCCCGACCCCGAGCGGAAAGACAGACCAGCCGTCCGCGCCCGCGACGGCCGCCCCCTCGCAGGACAACGGCAAGCACAAGACGGCGGAGCCCACCACCGCCAACCCCGCCTCCACCGCCGTCCCGCTCACCGTCGGCACCCGTCCCTACGTCTACGTCAACCCGTGCAGCCAGCGCTTCCTCGTCGACAGCGAACCCGAGCAGGTCGGCCCGCCCGCCGCCGAGCAGGACGCCCCGCGCTGGGCCGCCGCGTACGGCGCGGTCTCCTCGGACGAACAGCGGGTCGCTCTCACCGTGCAGGGCACCGACGAGGAGACCGTCGTCCTGGAGGCGTTGCACGTACGCGTCCGCGCCAAGGGCGCACCGCTCGCCTGGAACGACTACTCGATGGGCAACGGCTGCGGCGGCGGCGTCGACACCAAGTCGTTCGACGTCGACCTCGACAACGGCAGCCCCACGGTCACCGTCAAGAACGGCCAGCGCGACTTCCCGTACAAGGTCAGCGAGTCCGACCCGGAGGTCTTCTACGTCACCGCCCACACCAAGGCCCACGACGTCCGCTGGGACCTCACCCTGGACTGGTCCAGCGGCAGCCGCCACGGCACCGTCCACATCGACAACGACGGCACCCCGTTCCGCACCAGCGCCGACGTGGGCCGCCCGGGCTACGACTACCAGCTGAGCAGCGGCGAGTGGAGCAAGCGGTTCGGCGGCTGAGCCGGACGGCGAGAGCGCCCGCGTGCCGGTGCCCCGTGGTCAGCGGCGCTCGGCCCGCGTGTACATCGCCTTGGCCGTGGCGCCCAGCACGGGACCGTACATCTTGGTCGGCTGCATCGAGTCGAGCGCGCTGTTGACCGAGACCAGCACACCCTTCCCCGTCGTGGCGTTGAAGTCGGCCAGCCACGGGCCACCGCTGGAGCCGCCGGTCATGTCGCAGGGGATGACCTGCGTGCCGTGCTCCTTCTTCGCCGTACCGACGCAGCGCAGGAGTTCCTCACCGCGCTGCGGGTGGGTGGCGGGGTAGCCGAAGGCGGAGACGGTGCCGCCGACCGCGCGGTTGAAGGCGATGGCCTGGCCGCCCACGACGTCGGTGAGCTTGCGGCCGGACTTGTCGGTGTCCACGACGAGCGCGGAAACGTCGTCGGTGGAGTCCTCCTCCCAGCTGCGCGGGGTCAGGACGTCGCGGACCGCGAAGACGCCGTAGGGCTTGCTGCCCTTGTTGTAGGCGGGGACGAAGACCATCGTGCTGCTGGTGTTGGCGGGTGAGGAGCCGCGGCGCACGCAGTGTCCCGCGGTCATCACGACGGAGCGGTTGGCGCTCTTCACGGCGGTGGCCGTGCACCAGGTGTCGGAGCCCCCGGAGTTGACGAAGAACAGCCGTCCCACGGTGTTCATCCGGGTGCCCCGCCATGGTTTGGCCTTCGGTCCGGTGGGGCCGAGGTCGACGGACCGGCCTACGGCCTTGATACGGGCCGGGGTCCAGTAGGCGAGGGCATCACGGCGTTCCTTGGCGGCGTACGTCATGAGGGACACCGGGTTCGCCGTGGCGGCGGGGGAGACGGGGGCGGCCGCCGCCGTCGCCGGGGCCGGGACGGCGACCGCGAGGGCCATCGCGGCACCGGCGAGCAGCGTGACGACCGAAGTGGGCTTGGCAGGCATGACGGGCATGGCGGAATCTTTCTGTAGCTGGCCGGGCAACGCAGAGGACCGCCTTGTGCAGGCGGTCCCGCGTGCGGGAGGTGTCACTCGTCGGTGCCGCCGTCGCCGGGGATCGCGTCGGAGGGCGAGGTGTGCCAGTTGGTGACGATGGGCTTGTCGACGGTGATGGTGCCGGTCTTCAGGGAGATGGGGTTGGGGTCGTTGTTGCTGGCGCTGACGATGATGCTGGTCAGTTCCTTGCCGTAGTTGTTGTTGGTGGTCTTGGGGTTCACGCCGGCGTAGGCGGTGGTGGAGCCGCTGAGGGTCAGGTCATCGCCGACGACCTGTTCGGCGTTGCTCGCCTCGGTGCCGTCCGAGCCGAAGGCGACGACGGGAAGGCTGCCGGACAGGACGCAGGTGATGCCGGGCTTGGCCTTGGCCATGATGAGGATGTAGCCGCCGGCCTGGGTCTCGGAGCGGGTGCTCCAGTTGAGGTCGTTGGTGCCGCAGCTCTGTCCGTAGCCGCTCTTGTCGCCGCTGCTGCTGCCGCCGGAGGAGGACTTGGCGGTGGAGGAGGACTTGGAGGTGGAGCCGGACGACGAGCCACCAGTGGACGTGCCCTTGTCCCCCGTGCCGCCGGTGGCGTCGGCCGTGCCGGTGTCCTTGGCGTTCGGGCTGCTCTCGGCCGAAACGCTGGAGGCGTCGCCCGTGGAGGCGGGGGACGCATCGTCGGTCAGGCCGTTGCAGGCGGTGAGCGACAGGGCGGCCAGGAGGGTGGTCGCTGCCAGGGCGGTGGTGCGGATGCGGTTCGTGCGCATGGGTGTTCTTCCCCGTTCACAGATCTGTTCCCTGGGATCCGGACGGCCCGGATCCGCTGCTGGACAACAGCGTGCGGTGGCCGCCCGGAAGAAGGCAATGATCTTCAACAGAGACGGGACGATGGAACAGAGAAACACCCTTTGACCTGCGGGAACGATACTGCCCTGGAACGCCGTTCCGGGACGCCCACGGCCCGGAGGGACACCGTCCGGAAGCACCACCGCACATGTTCGAGGTCGAGATCTGCTTGCCGCCGACCACTTGCTGGCAGATGTGACCTTCCTCGCGTCGGCATGGCTTCGGAGCGTTCGTCGCCGGGTCGTCCGCCGAGGCGGGTCGCGGTGGCGCAGACCCCGTCGGACGAGGTCACAGGGCTGTGGACGGAAGCGCGCGACAGGAAGGCTCTGGCCACGGTGAGCAATATCTGTACTCGTGGAAAGAGAAATAGACGCGGGGCACAGCGAGTATTCCCCGACCGCCGGTCGGGCTGAAATCATCGACCGCACACGGCCGATCGCAGCGTGCTACTGTCGAGCTCAGTTGCAGGTGTGGTTGCCAGAAGGTTCATTTCCGACGGGTTAATCAGCACGGCGACAAGGAATTCACACAGGGTGAATTCCTGAAACCGTCTCCGAAGGAGAAATGACATGGCTACTGGCACCGTGAAGTGGTTCAACTCTGAAAAGGGCTTCGGCTTCATCGAGCAGGACGGCGGCGGCCCCGACGTCTTCGCCCACTACTCCAACATCGCCTCCCAGGGCTTCCGCGAGCTCCAGGAAGGCCAGAAGGTGTCCTTCGACATCGCGCAGGGCCAGAAGGGCCCGACGGCCGAGAACATCGTTCCCGCCTGACACCGGCGCCAACGCGCATACTTCGCAGCTGGGTCCCGCACCTTGGGGTGCGGGACCCGGCTCGCCGCGTTTCCAGGCGCGGCCCACATCGATCTGGCTCGTTCTCGCGATTCTCTGCGCCGCTCGTCTGCTGCGGGAATTCCTTGCTACGCGCCCGTATCAAGGAGAGTTCTGAATGAATCGCAGGCGTACCAGCAGCACCCATGACCGCCGCGGTGGAGGCACTGCCTCCAACCGCAGTGCCGCCGGCCGCACGGGCAACGGTCGCACCGGCGCCGACCGCATCGGCGCTCCGCGCCGTTCCAAGTCCTCCGGCAAGCGACCGGCCGTGCAGGGCGAGTTCGCGCCGCCGAAGACGATCACGCCCGCGCTGCCCCCCGTCGAGTCGTTCGCCGATCTCGCCATGCCCGCGCAGCTGTTGGCCACGCTCGGCCGCGAAGGCGTGACCGTACCGTTCCCGATCCAGGGGGCGACCCTGCCGAACTCCCTGGCCGGTCGTGACGTACTCGGCCGTGGCCGCACCGGCTCCGGCAAGACCCTCGCCTTCGGCCTCGCCGCACTCGCCCGTACGGCGGGACGGCGGGCCGAGCCGCGGCAGCCGCTCGTCCTCGTCCTCGTCCCCACCCGCGAGCTCGCCCAGCAGGTCACCGACGCGCTCACGCCGTACGCCCGTTCCCTGAGCCTGCGGCTCGCCACCGTCGTCGGCGGGATGTCCATCGGCAGGCAGGCCGGTGCGCTGCGCGCCGGGGCCGAGGTGGTCGTCGCGACGCCCGGGCGGCTCAAGGACCTCATCGAGCGGGGCGACTGCCGACTGGACGAGGTCGGCATCACGGTCCTCGACGAGGCCGACCAGATGGCCGACATGGGCTTCATGCCCCAGGTCACCGCCCTGCTCGACCAGGTGCGTCCCGGGGGGCAGCGGATGCTCTTCTCGGCCACCCTGGACCGCAACGTCGACCGGCTGGTGCGGAACTACCTGCACGACCCCGTCGTCCACTCGGTCGACCCCTCCGCCGGCGCGGTCACCACGATGGAGCACCACATTCTCCATGTGCACGATGCCGACAAGCACCGGACGACCACCGAGATCGCGGCCCGCGACGGCCGGGTGATCATGTTCCTCGACACCAAGCACGCGGTGGACCGGCTGACCAAGCACCTGCTGAGCAGCGGTGTCCGGGCCGCGGCCCTGCACGGCGGCAAGTCCCAGCCGCAGCGCACCCGGACCCTGGCCCAGTTCAAGACCGGGCATGTGACGGTCCTGGTGGCGACCAACGTCGCGGCGCGCGGTATCCATGTCGACGACCTCGACCTGGTCGTCAACGTGGATCCGCCCACCGACCACAAGGACTACCTGCACCGCGGCGGTCGTACGGCCCGTGCCGGCGAGTCCGGCAGCGTCGTGACCCTGGTGACGCCCGACCAGCGTCGCGAGATGAGCCGGCTGATGGCCACGGCGGGCATCACCCCCCAGATCGCCCAGGTGCGGTCGGGGGAGGCCGAGTTGAGCCGTATCACCGGCGCGCAGGCCCCTTCCGGGGTCCCGGTCGTCATCACCGCGCCGGAGGCGGAGCGTCCCCGCGCGAGCTCTTCCTCGCCGTCCCGCGGCCGTCGCGGGCGCCGGGGCCAGGGCAGCCAGCCCGGCGGCGGCCAGGGCCGGCCCGCCGGTGAAGCGGCGCGGCGCAGGGGGCAGCGACGGACCGGCTCCGGATCCGGCTCGGCTGCCTGAACCGCGACCAGAGACCCATCGAGGGCCCTGCCGACGTACGTCGGCAGGGCCCTCTCTCTCGTGGACACGGTCGAGTGAGACCCGGCGGACACGAGCTGCCGGGCAGCGGAAACAGAAGGTCGGCGCAGCGCGAGGGCCGACAGATGGTGTTGAATTCCCTCCGGGGCCCCGGTGCCGTACGGCATCCGGGCCCTTCGACGCGTTGCACTACGAGGTGACATGGCAGCAGACAATCCGCTCAGCGATCGACTGGACGACGACGACTACCCCGCGTACACGATGGGCCGGGCCGCCGAAATGCTCGGCACCACCCCCGCGTTCCTCCGGGCCCTCGGCGAGGCTCGTCTGATCACCCCGTTGCGCTCGGAGGGCGGACATCGCCGGTACTCCCGCTATCAACTGCGGATCGCCGCTCGCGCCCGCGAACTCGTCGACAAGGGAACCCCGATCGAGGCTGCCTGCCGCATCGTCATCCTTGAGGACCAGCTTGAGGAAGCTCAGCGCATCAACGCCGAGTACCGCCGTGCGGCGAACGCGGCGTCCGAGAGGTCCGGTCCCGGTTCGAACTGACCGTCAGACGCGGGCCGTACGCTCGCGCAGGCGTCGTCGCCTCACCGAATGCGCCCCTCGGCGGTGTTCTTCAGATCACGCAGCCATGCTTCGAGGCCCGCGCCCAGTGCCTCGGTCGTGGTGGGGACGTCCGTTTCGACCTGGGCACCGGTCCAGGCCTCCTCGGTGTGGACCCGCACTCCGCCCCTGACCTTGCTGAAGGTCCACAGGTGGACGCCCTCGTCGATGCGCAGTCCGTCCCCGATCGCGGGTCCGCTCCACAGAATGCACCGGTGGTGCTGGAGCTCCCGGACGGTGGAGGTGATGGTGAGCACCGACCCTCACCGGTCGGTAGTGGCCTGTGAAACAGGAACACAAGGCGGTACCCCTAAGAGGCACGGACCGGAATCTCCTGCCCTCGGGCAGGAGAGGGCGGGCGTCAAGGGTTCAGGACGACCTTGCCGGCGACGGTGCCGGACTCGGCCAGCCGCAGGGCTTCGGCGGCGCGGGTGAGGGGCAGCCGGGCGGCGATCCTGGCGCTGACCTCTCCGCGCTGGAGGGCGGTGAAGACCTGGGTGAGGTCGGCGCGGAGCCGGGACCGGAAGCGGTCCTTGGCCAGGGCCCGGCCGGCCCAGATGTTGAAGAAGTACGCGCGGCGGCGGTTGGGCAGGGCGTTCCACCACCACACCCGGCCGAGCAGCTTCAGCACGGGCCACTGCTTGGAGCCCTCGTCGTCCCGGGTGGCGGCGCTGCCGTACGAGACGAGGGTGCCGCCGGGAGCGAGCAGGTGCCAGGAGTCGACGATGCCGCGGCCGCCGACGTGGTCGAAGACGGCGTCCACCCCGCCGGGGGCGAGCGCGCGGACCCGCGCCGTGATGTCGTCGGTGCGGTAGTCGACGGGGGTGACGCCCATGTCCCGCAGGGCGTCGTGGTGACGTACCGACGCCGTGCCGATCACGTGGGCGCCGGCGGCCCGGGCGAGCTGGACCAGGACCGAGCCGACACCGCCGTTGGCACCGTGGACCAGGACCGTCTGGCCCGCCCGGACGCGGGCCTTGCGGTGCAGCATCTGCCACGCGGTGATGCCGTTGACGACGAGGGTCTCCGCCTCCGCGGCACCGATCCCGTCGGGCACCGGCACCACGTCCGCCGCGTCGACGAGCACATGGCTGGCCCAGCCGCCCACCTTGAGCAGCGCGGCCACCCGGGTGCCGGCCAGGTCCGGCTCGACGCCCTCGCCGGTCGACTGCACGGTGCCGACGAGGTCGTATCCGGGCACGAAGGGGAACGCCGGCTGGTCGTAGTAGCGGCCGCGGCGCATCTGCTGCTCGGCGAAGGAGACGCCGGTCGCCTCCATCCGGATCACCACCTGGCCGGGGCCCGCGGCGGGGACGGCTCCGTGCCGGATCCGCAGTCCCTCCGGTTCGACCTTGCCCGGCAGGACGACCTCGACGAGTCCTTCGGTGTTCATGGCGACAACCTCCGCAGAGTCAGTGGGTTAGGCGGCTTCGCGTTCGTTAGAAGTTATAACCCCACAGATCCGAGAGTGTCAATAACTTCAGTGATAGCCTCTAACAATGGTGAACTCGGAAGCGAAGACCCCGCGCGAGCGCTACCGCGCCCAGGTGCGGGCGGAGATCAAGGAACGCGCGTGGGAGCAGATCGCCGCGGCGGGTGCGTCCGCGCTCTCTTTGAACGCGATCGCCAAGCAGATGGGCATGAGCGGACCCGCGCTGTACCGGTACTTCGGCGGCCGCGACGAACTGATCACCGAGCTGGTCAGGGACGCGTACCGAAGCCTCGCCGACACCTTCCGTGCGGCCGCGGAGAGCGGTGCCGACCTGACCGGCCTTGCGCACGCCCTACGGGACTGGGCCCTGGCCGACCCCCAGCGCTACTTCCTCATGTACGGCACCCCCGTCCCCGGCTACCACGCGCCCGACGACATCACCGCGATCGCGTCCGAGATCATGGCGCCCCTGCTCGACGCCTGCGCCGCACTGCCCCCGGACGGCCCGGCGAGTCCCTTCGGCACCCACCTCGAAGACCACCGGGACTGGGCGGCCGGCCACCCCGCCGCACCCGCGGTCCTCCACCGGGCCCTGACCTTCTGGACCCGACTGCACGGCGTGCTGTCCCTCGAACTCGCGGGCCACTTCACCGGGATGGGATTCGACCCGGGGCAGCTCTTCGCCGCGGAACTGGCCGCACTGGGCGGCCCGTCGTCGGGCTGAGCCCCCGGAGTCCGGGTGGTTCTCGGGCACCGGAGCGGGACGGCTCGGGTGTACGCGTGCGTCGGGACTGAGCGCTCCGTTGGAAGTGCGGCGGAGGACCCCGGTCGGACGGGGGATACGAAGAGCCCGGCCGCCGTGGCGGTCAGGCTCTGGTGTCGGGCCGTACCGGCTACGACCGCGCGGCCTCGGTCGTCGGCGCCCGGTGGCGGCGGCTCGCGACGAGACCGCCCGCCGCGCCCAGCGAGACCAGGCCCATGCAGGCCGCGCCGATGATGCCCTTCGCGCCGTCCATGGTGAAGTACATGGCCGCGGCGGTGCCGCCGTTGAAGAGGAACAGGAACCAGAGGGTGCCCGGTCGGCCCAGGAACGCCTTGATCTTCGGCTTCTTCGTGATCCGCGAGCCGGCGATGAGCGCGACGATGCCTCCGACGACGGTGGCGACGGTCTTCTCGGTGCCGTCGAAGACGACTCCCGCACCGCCCGCGCTCGTGGCGAGGCCCACGGCGAAGGTGCTCCACAGGAGGACGTCGGCGAAGAACTTCCTGACGGCGGCGAAGGGGGTGGTGGCGGGCTTCACGTGCTTCACGGCGGTGGCCTTCCGGGGCGGACGCGGGGGACGCGGTGCGGGGTTTCCGGATCTCTTCGATCCGGTGTCCACGATCCCGTCCGGCGGCCCGCGTCACGAGGGAGCGGCCACCCGGACCCATGGTGTAGCCCGCTACACCCGTCAGACCGAGAAGCCGCCGTCGACGACAGCACGTTCCGCGGCGGACTCGGTCGGGGGCCGCCGACGACGACGGACGGTGAGTGTCGGGGCGGTGAGAACCGTGAGACAGGCGACGATGAGTGCCAGGCCGGTCCAGCCGACGGCTGACAGGCGTTCGCCGACGATCACGACGGCGAGGACGGCCGCCACGGCCGGTTCGAGCAGGGACAGCGTGGTGGCGGTGCTGGCGGGCACGCGAGCGAGTCCCCAGCCGAACAGCACATAGCCGGCGAACATGGGGACCAACGCCATGTAGGCACCGACCACCGCGTTGGACCAGGAGGCGACGAGCGGGCCGCCGGTCACCAGCAGGACGGGGAGCAGGAGCAGTCCGCCTAGCCCGAAGACCGCCCCCATCGCCGCGCGGGAGGGAATCCGGCGGGTGATGAGCCGGTGCGCGGCCCAGGAGTAGAGGGCATAGGTCACGGCGGCGACCAGGCCCAGGGCGACGCCGAGCAGCGTGGCGGCCACGGATGTCCGCCCGGTGCCGTCAGGGGTGTGGGTGGTGTGGGTGGCCTGATCGGCCTGGGCGAGGCACAGCAGGGCGGTGCCGAGCAGGCCGAGGGTGGCGGCGAGCAGCCAGCGGCGGGTGAGCCGGCGGTTGTCCAGGACGCGTTCGATGATCGTCGAGGCCAGCGGGGCGGTGCCGATCGAGACCACGGTGCCCGTGGCCACCCCGGCCAGATGCATGGAGCTGTAGAACGCCAGGGGATAGACCGCCACCGAGACCGCGCCGAGGAGCACGGTGCCGCGTTGCTCGCGCAGGCGTCCGGTGTCGCGGGCGATCTGCCGGGCGGCGGCGAGGGCCTGGAGGAGTCCGCCGAGGCCCATGGCGACGGCGCCGACCGCGAGCGGGCCCACGCCCGGGGCGAAGGTGGCGGCCGTGCCCGTCGTTCCCCACAGCACGGAGGCCGCCAGCACACACAGCGCCCCCGTCCCGGCGAACCGGCCGTGTCCCGCGCCGTTCACAGGCGGTCCAGCAGGGCTGCCGCGAGGGAGCGGGCGTGCTGGAGGCGTTCGCCGTCGCCTTCGAGGCCGGCGCGGGCCATCGCGCCCTCCAGCAGGAAGGCGAGGTGCTCGGCCGTCGCGTGGGCCTCGTCGGGGCGGGCGGGCAGCAGTCGCTCCAGATGCCCGGCGATCAGGCGCTCCACCTCCTCCTTGTGGGCGCGGACCACGGCCCGGCCCTCGTCCCCGGCCGGGAGTTCGGCGGCGGCGTTGAGCAGGCCGCAGCCCCGGAAGCCGTGCTCACCGGCGAAGGCCGCGTGATCGGCGTAGGCGTCGAAGACCGCCAGGACGCCGTCGCGCGGGCCCCGGGTCCGCTCCAGCCGCGCCCGGTACAACCCGAGCCACTCCTCGTGCCGGGCGTCCAGGTAGGCGCGGACCAGATCGGCCTTGGAGGAGAAGTTGTTGTACAGGCTCATCTTCGCCACGCCGGCGTCGGCGGTGATCGTGTCGATGCCGGTCGCCGCCACACCGTCGGCGTAGAAGCGGCGGGCCGCGGCGGCCAGCAGCCGCGCCCGGGCGGGACGCCGCCGCCCCTGCTCGGCCGCACTCGCGGTGGTGTCGCCCATTCACTCCCCAGATTAGGTAGGTCGGTCTACCTATATTATCGGATAGGTGCGGTACGGCGATCCAGGTTCGACATCCCCTGCGCGTCCCGTACGCCTCCCCTTCGGCATCCCCTGCGCATCCCGTACGCCTCCCCCCGCGCAGCCCCCGTGCAGCCCCCCGGAAAGGACCGACGCCCGCCGACTCGGCGAACCGGACGGGTTAAGCGGGTGAAGCTTGCGCTTGCGTCCGTGGCGTGGGGCATGCATGAAGCTCGCGGCCGGACCCGGCCGGATCGTCGGACCGACGCGCTGGAGGCGAGCTATGCAACAGAGAGCCGACCGAACCGACCTCACAACCCATCAGGTCCCGGTCCTCATCGTCGGCGGTTCCCTCGTCGGCCTGTCGACCTCGCTGTTCCTGGGCCGGTTGGGCGTACGCCACACAATGGTGGAACGTCACACCGGCACCTCCATCCACCCCCGCGGCCGCGGCAACAACGTCCGCACGATGGAGCTGTTCCGGACCGCCGGCGTGGAGCAGGGAATCCGGGAGGCCGCCGCCACGCTGGCCGACAACCACGGGATCCTGCAGACGCCCACCCTCGTGGGTGACGCGGGCGAGTGGCTGTTCAAGGAGATCGACGCGGGCGGCGGACTGGCCCGCTTCAGCCCCAGCTCATGGTGTCTGTGCAGCCAGAACGACCTGGAGCCGGTACTGCTCGACCACGCCGAGCGGCTCGGCGGCGACCTGCGCTACGGCACCGAAATGCTGTCGTTCGACAGCGATCCCACCGGTGTCACCACGGTGGTCAAGAGCCGGGAGACCGGCGAGCACACCACGATCCGCTCGGACTACCTGGTCGCCGCCGACGGCCCCCGCAGCCCCGTCCGCGAGCAGCTCGGGATCGGACAGAGCGGACCCGGCGATCTGTTCAGCAACGTCAGCATCACCTTCCGCTCCCGCCGCCTCGCCGATGTCGTGGGCGACCGCCGCTTCATCGTCTGCTATCTGACCGACCCGGAAGCCGACGGCGCCCTGCTGCCCGTGGACAACCGTGAGAACTGGGTCTTCCACGCCCCCTGGCACCCCGAACACGGGGAAACCCTGGAGGAGTTCACCGACGAGCGGTGCGCCGAACACATCCGCCGCGCGGTCGGGGTGGCCGACCTCGACGTGGAGATCACCGGCAGGGCCCCCTGGCACGCCGCCCAACGGGTCGCCCGGAGCTACCGTGCGGGCCGCGTCCTGCTGGCCGGGGACTCGGCCCACGAGATGTCCCCCACCGGGGCCTTCGGCTCCAACACCGGTATCCAGGACGCGCACAACCTCGCCTGGAAGCTGGCCGCGGTACTCGGCGGCTGGGCCGGACAGGGCCTGCTGGACACGTACGACGCCGAGCGCCGCCCGGTGGCGGAGGCGACCAGCGCCCGGGCCGCCGCACGCTCCGTGGAGCACAGCCATCCCGGTTTCGCCCCGCAGCCCGGCGCGGGCGGCGGTGGCGGTGGCCCGCAGCGCGGCATCCTCAACGTGGCCCTCGGCTACCGCTATCCGCAGGGCGCCGTCGTCGGCACCGACCCCACGGCCCCGGTCGTCCCCGAACGCCTCGACCTGTCCGGCGAACCGGGCAGCAGAGCGCCCCACATGGCGGTACGTCACCGAGGTGAACAGATCTCCACCCTGGACCTCTACGAGCGGTCGTTCGTCCTGCTCAGCGACGCCGACGACCCTAGTGGCTGGCACCGGGCCGCCGTCCGCCTCAGCGAGGAGACGTCCATCCCCCTGACCTCGTACCGGATGGGTGCGGGACCCGATGCCGAGCTGACTCCCGAGGGCGACACGGACTGGTCGGCCGCCCACGGTACGACGCCCGCAGGCGCCGTACTCGTCCGGCCCGACGGGTTCGTGGCCTGGCGGTCGTCGGAGCCGGTCCAGGATGCCGAGTCGACGCTGCGGCACGTCCTCACCACGCTGCTGTCACTGGGCTGACCTCCCCGTATTCGCTGACCAGACGCCACGTCGGGTACCGCACCTGACGTGGCGTCAGACGTTTGTCAGATCCGCCGAGCCGGCTTCGGGACCGACGCGAGCCCGCGCGGGTTCACCCGTGTGATCGTCTTGAGTGGTGGGGGAAGGTCATGTGGCTGACGGTGGATCACGTCGGGGGCGGGCCACATCAGCTGACGAAGCAACAGCTGCCCGGCCACCGACGGAAGGAACCTCAGATGCGCTCTGCTCGCATGATTCTGGCCACTGCGGCCGCTTCGACCGTCCTCGCTCTGGGCGCCCCCGGCGCCTGGGCGGCCGGAGACGACTGGGACCAGGCGGACTCCTCCCACAGCAAGGAGCACGGCAAGGAGCACGGCAAGGGCAGCGACCACGACTCGCCGCACGGTGGCATGCACACCGGTGGCGGCGCGCTGACCGCGGTGAACGGGAAGGAGAAGGACGACGGCTGGAGCGGCCACCACGACAAGCCCAGCGGCGGCATGCACACCGGCGGCGGCGCGCTGACCGCGGTGAACGCGGACGACTGGGGCACCGCGAAGGACCCCAAGGCCGACCCGGAGACCTACAAGGACCACAGCGGGAAGCAGAAGGACGGCGGCTGGAGCGGCCACCACGACAAGCCCAGCGGCGGCATGCACACCGGTGGCGGCGCGCTGGCCTCTCCGGGCATGACCACGGGCGGACTCGCCGTCCTGGCGGTCGCCGGAACCGGGCTGTACGCGGCGCGTCGTAAGAAGACCGCCGTAAGCGTGGCCTGACCCATGCCGGATGCGATAGCCGCTGAGGCCGCCACGCGCGTGCCGCGTGGCGGCCCCGCCGGTTCTCCCCGAGCCCCGTCTCCCGTCCGATTCGCCGCCGTGCCCCGGTGAGGTTGATTCCGTTGGCAGTTCGTCCCTCTCCCCCCGTAGACAACCCCGGCAGCCGCCGTCCCCTCAACAGCCTCGGCGGCGATGAACCGGCCCGGAACGGGCGGGGATCCAACACCAAGCCCGTACTGGCCGCCGTGGCGATCCTGGCGCTGGCCGTGAGCCTGTTCGGCGGTAACGACTCACCGCCCGACGACGCCGCCCCCCCACCGCGGGCCGCACCCGCACCCCCACCCGCCTCCGCGTCGTCCCCGGCGGCGGGGAATCCGGCGCAGCGACCGACGGCGAACGCGCCGGGCAGGCATCTGCCGCGATCGAGGCCCGTGCGCCTGCTCATTCCGAAGATCTCGGTCGACGCCCCCTTCACGGAGCTCGCGATCGGCAGCACGGGACAGCTCCAGCCCCCTCCCGCCGCCGACACGAACCTCGTCGGCTGGTACGCCAAGGGCGCCTCCCCCGGTGAGGCGGGCACGTCGATCATCGCCGGGCATGTCGACACGGCGACGTCGGCGGCCGTCTTCGCGAACCTTCGGGAACTGGAGAAGGGGGACGTCTTCCACGTCGTACGGGCCGACGGGCGGCGGGCGTCCTTCGTGGTCGACAGCGCGGAGACCTTCGAGAAGGACAACTTCCCCAGCCGGCGCGTGTACGGCGACACGGCCCAGGCCCAGGTCCGGCTCATCACCTGTGCGGGCGACTACGACCATACGGCCAAGGACTACACGGACAACCTGGTGGTGTTCGCCCACCTCACCTGAGCCGGTACCGCTCCTGAGCCAGCACCGCTCCTGAGCCGGTCCCGCTCTCCTGAGCCCGTTCCTGCTGTTCGACCGGTCGATCACCCGCACGGCGCATACGAGTCGCGCACTTCACAGGACGGGCACAGGATCGAGAGCACGCCGGCGTCACCCCCCGTGCGGCCGACGTCTGTCCGCCCCCCACCAAGGAGTTGTGCGCAGGATGACCACCACCTCCGAACGTGTCACGAAACCACTTGCCCAACAGGCGTCGCAGCGTGTCTCCCAGTCCGTGTTCGACGGCTCCAGGCTCCGTGTCGTCCTGCTGGTCGACGTCTACGACGGGGCCCAGCAGCAGTTCCTGGAGGCCTACGAGCAGCTGTGCAACCAGGTCGCCTCCGTTCCCGGGCATGTCAGCGACCAGCTGTGCCAGTCCATCGAGAACCCCTCCCAATGGCTGATCACGAGCGAGTGGGAGAGCGCCCCGCCCTTCCTGACCTGGGTGAACAGCGAGGAACACGTGCGGATGGTGGAGCCCCTGCACAGCTGTGTCCGGGACACCAGGTCGCTGCGCTTCCACATCGTCCGCGAGACCGGCGGTCCCGCGGTGGACACCAAGGCCGGAGAGCGCCGGCTCCAGGCGTCCCCCAGGATCGGTGACGGCCTGATCCGGCACGCGCTCACCTTCACCGTCAAGCCGGGCAGCGAGGAGACCGTGGCGAAGATCCTCGCCGACTACGCCTCCCCCGAGCCGCGCGTCGACGACACCACCCGGCTGTGCCGCACCTCCCTGTTCATGCACGGCAACCGGGTGGTGCGGGCCATCGAGGTGCGGGGCGACCTGCTCGCCGCACTGCGCCACGTCGCCCGGCAGCCCGCGGTACGGGCCGTCGAGGAGGCCATCAACCCCTATCTGGAGCAGGACCGGGACCTCGACGATCCCGAGTCCGCCCGGGTCTTCTTCACCCGCGCCGCCCTGCCCGCCGTACACCATGTGACAGCGGGTCAGGAGAGTCCGGACGCGGTGCGGCACGCGTTGTACTACCCGGCCCGCGAGGGTCAGGGCATGCGGCTGGCCGAACTGCTCGCCCGGCAGGACGAGGCGGCGGCGGACGATCCGCACGCACCGGTGCTGCGCAGCACGATCTTCCAGCGCGACGACATCGTGGTGCGGCTGGTGGACGTGCGCGGCGGGCTCGACACCGATGCGAGTCACGCCGCCGAGCTGACCGCGCTCCTGGACGGCGAGGCGGTCTCCGGCATGGAACTCGTGACCGACCGTCGCTCACCTGACGCCTGATTCACCGTCACCCGGGTCGTGTCGGCCACGCCCTCATGTAGGTGCAGCACATGTAGGTGCAGCACATGTCGATGCAGCACATGTTCGGAGGAACGTCGTGATCAACCGTCATCCCGGAATCGTGGATCTCAGCGATGTCGAGCCCAACACCCGGCGCGGTGGCGACCTGCGCGCCATGCTCACCCCCACCACGGTCGGCTCCACCAGCGGTTTCATGGGCGTGGCCATCGTGCAGCCCGGCGACCGCATCGCCGAGCACTACCACCCGTACTCCGAGGAGTTCATCTACGTCGTCTGCGGGCAGCTGGAGGTGGACCTCGACGGTGAGCCCCACCCGCTCCAGCCCGAGCAGGGGCTCCTGATCCCCGCCCACATGCGGCACCGCTTCCGCAATGTCGGCAAGGTGGAGGCCCGCCTGGTCTTCCACCTCGGCCCGCTGGCCCCGAGCCCGCCGCTCGGACACGTCGACACCGAGGACGCGAACGGCGTACCGATCACGGCGGAGCCGGCCCAGGTGGCCACCGCGGCCGAGCGATCACGGGTCCGCTCATGACCAGGCGCGTGGCGGTCACCGGACTGGGTGTCGTCGCCCCGGGCAGCATCGGTGTCCCGGCGTTCTGGGACCTTCTGTCGGACGGCCGTACGGCGACGCGGGGCATCACCTTCTTCGACCCGTCCGGGCTGCGGTCGCGGATCGCCGCCGAGTGCGACTTCGACCCGGCGGCGCACGGGCTGGACGCGGAGCAGATCGCCCGGTGCGACCGGTACATCCAGTTCGCGCTGGTCGCGGGCGAGGAGGCGATACGCGACTCCGGCCTCGACCTCGCCGCGGAGAACCCCTGGCGGGTCGGGGTCTCCATGGGCACCGCGGTCGGCGGAACCACCCGGCTGGAGCACGACTACGTCCTCGTCAGCCACCACGGGCAGCGCTGGGACGTGGACCACCAGGAGGCGGGCCCGCACCTGCACCGGGCGTTCTCGCCCAGCACGCTCGCCTCGACGGTCGCGGAACGCTTCGAGGCGCGCGGGCCGGTGCAGACCGTCTCCACCGGCTGCACCTCGGGACTCGACGCCGTCGGGTACGCCTTCCACGCGATCGAGGAGGGCCGGGCCGACGTGTGCATAGCCGGCGCCTCGGACTCGCCGATCTCCCCGATCACCATGGCCTGCTTCGACGCGATCAAGGCCACCTCCCCCAACAACGACGACCCGGCCCACGCCTCCCGCCCCTTCGACGCCGACCGCAACGGGTTCGTCATGGGCGAGGGCGGCGCCGTACTCGTCCTGGAGGAGCTGGAGCACGCCCTGGCCCGCGGCGCGCACGTGTACTGCCAGCTCGGCGGCTACGCCACCTTCGGCAACGCCTACCACATGACCGGTCTGACCACCGAGGGCCTGGAGATGGCCCGGGCCGTCGAGGACGCCCTCGACCAGGCCCGGCTCGACCCCACGGCGATCGACTACGTCAACGCGCACGGGTCGGGCACCCAGCAGAACGACCGGCACGAGACAGCCGCCGTCAAACGGGTCCTGGGCGCGCACGCCTACGACACGCCCATGAGCTCCATCAAGTCCATGGTGGGCCACTCCCTCGGCGCGATCGGGGCGATCGAGGTCGTCGCCTGCGCGCTGGCCCTGGTCCACCAGGTCGTCCCGCCCACCGCGAACTACCAGACCCCGGATCCCGAGTGCGACCTGGACTACGTCCCGCGCGTCGCCCGCGAGCGGCGGCTGCGGAACGTGCTCTCGGTGGGCAGCGGGTTCGGCGGTTTCCAGTCCGCGGTGATCCTGACCCTGCCGAGGGAGAAGACACGATGAGCGAGCCGCATCCTCGGCGCGCGGCCATCACCGGAATCGGTGTGATCGCGCCCAACGGAACCAGCACCAAGACCTTCTGGAAGTCCGCCAGGGAGGGTATCTGCGTCCTGGACCGGATCACCCGGGAAGGCTGCGGGGACCTGCCGCTGCGAGTGGCCGGCGAGGTCCGGGACTTCGACCCGCCGTCGGCCGTCGAGGAGCGCTACCTCGTGCAGACCGACCGGTTCACGCACTTCGCGATGGCCGCGGCCGACCAGGCCCTCGACGACGCGGGCCTCGACCGGTCCGACACCGACGAGGCGCCGTTCTCCGTGGGAGTGGTCACCGCGGCGGGTTCGGGCGGCGGCGAGTTCGGGCAGCGGGAGCTCCAGAAGCTGTGGGACAAGGGCAGCCGCTTCGTCGGGCCGTACCAGTCGATCGCCTGGTTCTACGCCGCGAGCACCGGCCAGATCTCCATCCGCCGCGGCTTCAAGGGCCCCTGCGGTGTGGTCGCCTCCGACGAGGCCGGCGGCCTTGACGCCCTGGCACATGCGGCACACGCCGTACGGCGGGGCACCGACGTGATGGTGGCCGGCGCGACCGAGGCGCCGCTGGCCCCCTACTCGATGGTCTGCCAGCTCGGCTACGAGGAGCTGAGCATGGTCGACGAACCGGACCGCGCCTACCGCCCGTTCACCGCCACGGCCTGCGGGTTCGTGCCCGCCGAGGGCGGTGCCATGCTCGTCGTGGAGGCGGAGACCTCGGCCCGGGAACGGGGCGTGCCGGTGCGGGCCACCCTGGCGGGCCACGCGGCGACGTTCACGGGCGCCTCCCGTTGGGAGCAGTCCCGCCAGGGGCTGGCCCAGGCGATCAGCGGCGCCCTGGACCAGGCCGGCTGCGCCCCCGAGGAGATCGACGTGGTCTTCGCCGACGCGCTCGGCGTACCGGCGGCGGACCGTGCCGAGGCACTGGCGATCGCGGACGCCCTGGGCACGCGGGCCGGCCGGGTTCCGGTCACGGCGCCGAAGACCGCCTTCGGCCGCGGCTACAGCGCGGCGCCCGTCCTGGACGTCGCCGCGGCGGTGCTCGCGATGGAGCACGGCCTGATCCCGCCCACCCCCAACGTCTTCGACATCTGCCACGACCTGGACCTCGTCACCACCCGGGCGCGTGCCGTCGAACTGCGCACGGCGCTGGTCCTCAGCCGAGGAGTCATGGGGTCGAACTCGGCGCTGGTGCTGCGGCTCGGCGCCGGCGACGCCTCGTAGCGGGGCGTTCGCGAGCACCCGTCACCAAGCAAGGAGAGGAACCGTATGAGTGACCGCATCACCGTGGAAGAGCTGTCCGAGCTGATGAAGAAGGCGGCTGGAGTCGCCGTCTCCCCGGAGGAACTCCAGCAGGGGTACGACTCCGGCTTCGACACCTTCGGCATCGACTCGCTCGCTCTGCTCGGCATCGTGGGCGAACTGGAGAACCGGTACGGCGCGGCGATGCCTCCCGACGCGGAGAAGAGCAAGACGCCCCGGATGTTCCTCGACCTTGTCAACAGCGCACTTCTGGCGGGAGCCTGACATGGCCGGACACACAGAGAACGAGATCACCATCGCCGCGCCGCTCGACCTGGTCTGGGAGATCACCAACGATGTCGCGGGCTGGCCTGGGCTGTTCAGCGAGTACGCCGCCGCCGAGATCCTCTCCCAGGAGGGCAACCGGACCACGTTCCGGCTGACCATGCACCCGGATGAGAACGGCAAGGTGTGGAGCTGGGTCTCGGAACGCGAGCCGGACCGCGACACGCTCACCGTGCGGGCCCGCCGCGTCGAGACCGGGCCCTTCGCCCACATGAACATCGTGTGGCGGTACGAGGAGGTGCCCGAGGGCACCCGGATGGTGTGGACCCAGGACTTCGCGATGAAGCCGGACGCCCCGGTCGACGACGCCTGGATGACCGACAACATCAACCGGAACTCCAAGGTTCAGATGGAGCTGATCCGGGACCGTATCGAGCAGGCCGCCCGGGAACGCCGGCCCGCGCCGGTGCTGTCCGACTGACCACGAGGGAGGACAGGACGATGCACCAGTCCCTGATCGTCGCCCGTATGGCCCCGGAATCGGCCCTCGACATCGCCAAGGTGTTCGAGGAGTCGGACCGAGGAGAGCTGCCGCACCTCGTGGGCGTCGCCCGCCGCAGTCTCTTCCAGTTCGACGACGTGTACCTGCACCTCATCGAGTCCGAGCGGGACCCCGGTCCGGCCATCGCGAAGGTGGCCGGACACCCCGAGTTCCGCGACATCAGTGAACGGCTGTCGGCGTACGTCAGCGCGTACGACCCGGAAACCTGGCGTTCGCCGAAGGACGCGATGGCGCGACGCTTCTACCTCTGGGAGCGGGACGCCGGCTCCTGAGCCGATCGCCGGACGGACGCCCGCTGTTCGACCGACTTCCGCCGGACACGCACCTCTCGCGTGTCCGGCGGACGCGGTCACGCCGGGACCGTGCAGTCGAACGCGTGCAGGTAGGGATTGACCGGGCTGACGTCACCGATGACCAGGCCCGCGGCCGTCAGCCTGCCGACCATGCTCTCGGTGGTGTGCTTGGCCCCTCCGACATTGAGGAGCAGCAGCAGGTCCATCGCGGTGCTGAACCGCATCGACGGTGTGTCGTCGACGAGGTTCTCGATGACCACGATCCGCGCTCCCGGGCCGCCCGCCTCGATGACGTTGCGCAGGGTGCGGGTCGTGCTGTCGTCGTCCCACTCCAGGATGTTCTTGATGATGTACACGTCGGCCCGGACGGGGACGGCCTCGCGGCAGTCGCCGGGCATCAGACGCACCCGGTCCGCGAGCGCGCCGCCCGTCCGTAGTCGGGGGTCGGCGTTGTCCACCACGCGCGGCAGGTCGAGCAGGGTGCCGTGCAGCGACGGGTACTTCTCAAGGAGGCTCGCCACCACATGCCCCTGGCCACCGCCGATGTCGGCGACCGACGCGCTCCCCGTCAGATCGAGGAACTGCGCGACGTCCCGCGCGGACTGCACGCTGGAGGTCGTCATGGCGCGGTTGAAGACGTCGGCCGACTCGGGGGCGTCCTCGTTGAGGTACTGGAAGAACTCCTTCCCGTACAGCTCCTCGACGACGTTCCGGCCGGAGCGCACCGCTTCGTCCAGCTTCGGCCAGGCGTCCCACGTCCACGGCTCGGTGCACCACAGCGAGATGGCGCGCAGGCTGTTGGGATCGTCCTCGCGCAGCAGCCGGGACATGTCGGTGTGCGTGAACGTGCCGTCCGGACGCTCGGCGAAGATGCCGTAGCAGGCCAGGGCCCGCAGCAGCCGTCGTAGCGGCTTCGGCTCGGTCTTCACCGCCGCCGCGAGGTCCTCCACGGAAAGCGGGGTGTCGCCCAGGGCGTCGGCGACCCCGAGCCGGGCGGCGGCGCGGAGGGCGGCCGCGCACGCCGCGCCGAACACGAGCTCCCTCAGCCGCATGGCGGGCGGCGGGGCGGCCTGGGTGACCGGTGCCGGCTGTGCGGCCTGTGCCGTCTGTGCGGTCGTCATGTGTCGCCTTCCTGCTTCGCGTTCAGGGTGACCACGGCCGGTCAGCACAGTCCCGCGGGCTTCGATGCCCGGCAGGTGTTGCCTTCGAAGGTGTTGCCGTTGCCGATGTCCGCGTTGATGAGGTCGGCCGGGGAGTTGCCCTTCAGCGTGTTGTCGGTGATCCGGTTCCGCTCGTTGGTGGCGCCCACGAAGCTCTTGAACAGGACGATGCCGCCCGACAGCGAGGAGGTGCCGACGTTGTCCATGACCCGGTTTCCGGTCACCAGGCTGTCCTCGGCACCGGTCAGCACGATGCCGGAGCCCTGCAGGGCCTCCAGCCGTGCGGTCTTCGGACAGGACTTGTTGTTCTGGGTGACGTGGTTGTCGCGCACGGTCACGGCGCCGGCCTTCGGCTCGTTCTCGTCGCCGACGACGAACATGCCCGCGCAGTTTCCGGTGACGTGGTTCTCCGCGACCGTGAGGTTCCTGAGGCGCCGGACGGTGATGCCGATGCGGTTGCCCTCCAGGCGGTTGTGTTCGACCACCGTTCCGCCGGTGTCCGTGGCGCCCGCGTCGGTCTTGATGCTGTTGGCGAGGAGCAGCCCGGCGTCACCGTTGTCGCGGGCGATGTTCCTGCGGAAGACCCCGCGGACGGAGTGCTCCTGGGCGATTCCCCACACCCCGTTCTTCACCGCGGTCACGTTGCGCACGGTCAGCCCGTCGGTCGCCATGGCGAACACTCCGGTGCTGGTGAAGCCGGTCACGGTCAGGGAGGCGACGGTGACTCCCTCGACGTCGCGGTCCTTCGCCCCGATCACGCAGATGCCGTTGCCTTCCGCGGCGCAGCTGTTGGCCGCCTTCGTCGTGGCCGGCTCGATGACGGTGCTGCGGCCCATGCCGCGCAGGGTGATCCCGGGCGTGGTCACCTTGACGCTCTCGTGATAGGTGCCGGAGGTCAGCAGGACGGTGTCTCCGGGTGCGGCGGCGTCCACCGCTGTCTGGATCGACTCTCCTGGGGCGACCACATGGGTCATGTGACCGACGGCACCGACCGGTGGGGCGGCCCCGAGCCCCGCCCCGATGAGCGCCGCGACACACGCCAGGTAAGCCATATGCATTTTCGTCATATTCGTCACGTTATGACGTGAACGTTCCGGAACCGGTCGTTATAGACCATCCGGTGGCGTGTCCTTGATTCCCGTTGTCCGGGAACCAGCCCGGGATTGTCCTTGATCGGTAACGGGCGCATCCTCGGGCCGCCGTTCCTCGTCCTGCCAGGTGGTCGCAGGTTGACCAAGGAATCGGCGAGCAACTGCGGGAAAGCGGGACGGACATGACACGGCACGGCGGCGGGCGTAGCTGGTACGGCAAGGTGCTCGGCGCGGCGCTCGGGGTGACGTTGCTCGCCGCCGGGGCCTCGATGTGGACCGCGCAGGCCGGTTCCCTGGGCGGCTCGTCGCCGAAGGCAAGCGCGTCGACCACGGCGGGCAGTGCCGTGAAGCCGGTGGACGTGACCATCGTGCACGCGTCGGACGCGGGGGCGCACGGCGTCAACGTCACCATCGACGACGGGCCCGACCCGGTGTGGACCCCCCAAGTCCTGGACGTACTGCGGGAGTACGGGGTGAAGGCCACGTTCTGCATGGTGGGGACGCAGGCGCAGGCCCACCCGGACCTCGTGAAGAAGGTGGTCGCGGCCGGGCACCGGCTGTGCGACCACTCGGTGTCGCACGACACCACCATGGACAAGAAGCCCGAGGCCTACCAGTCGGCACAGATCCTCGACGCCGAACGCATGATCACCGAGGCGTCCGGTGGTGTACGGCCGATGTACTACCGGGCGCCGGGCGGGGCCTTCACCCCGTACAGCCGCAAGCTCGCCGCCTCCCACGGCATGCGCCCGCTGGGGTGGAACGTGGACACCAAGGACTTCGAGCAGCCGGGCACGGACGCCATCGTCGCCACGGTCGAACGGGAACTCCCCAGCGGCCCGACGCTCCTCTTCCATGACGCGGGCGGCGACCGCTCCCAGACCGTCGAGGCCCTGCGCGTGATCCTCCCCCGGCTCAAGGAGCAGGGCTACTCCTTCGGCTTCCCGGTGCGCTGAGGGAAGGTTCCTGGAACGCGCTTCCGGGATGCCGGGGCGGCAGCGTCTGAGCCGGGCGTACGGCCCGGGTGGTCACAGCAGTTCGGGCTGCGGTCGCCGCTGCCGCGCCGGGGCGGTCACCGGTTCCCAGCCGCCCACGGTCCGGACGTAGCCGTAGATCACCGAGGCCATCACCAGCAGGAGCAGCGGGCCGGCGGCCCACGGGTACTCGGCCATCTCCCAGGGCAGCCAGCGGTACGACACCAGGAGTGCGGCGAAGACCGCGGCGCTGTAGGCGGTCAGCCGGAGCCCGGAGCGGTCCCAGCCGCGGTCGTACGAGCGCAGTGCCGCCTCGACCGTGAGGGTGAACACCACACCGGCGATCAGGTCCACGCCGTAGTGGTAGCCGAATCCCAGCGTCGCGCAGAGGGTGGCGACCAGCCAGAACGTGCCCGCCCAGCGCAGGACGCGCGGGCCCTTGCGGGAGTGGACGAAGATCGCGGTGGCCCACGCCGTGTGCAGGCTGGGCATGCAGTTGCGCGGGGTGATCTCGTCGAACGGGACGGAGTGCGGGACGGTGAGCGGCGGCGGGGTCCGCGGCCACAGGTCGGCCACCGCCCAGTGCGCGCTGGGCGGCATCCGCGGCGCCCACAGGCTGACCGACGCCCAGTGCTCGGTCCCGGTGCCGTAGGCGAAGACCGGGCCGACCACCGGGAAGACCAGGTAGACGGCCGGTCCGAGCAGGCCTATCACCAGGAACGTGCGGACCAGGTGGTGGCGCGGGAATTGGCGCTCGGACGCCACATCGCGCAGTTGGTACAGCGCGACGACGACCGCGGCCAGCGCGAGCTGGCCGTAGACGACGTCGAGGAAGTTGAAGCCGATCGCGCCGGTGGCCGTGACGATCCGGCCCATCACCCACGACGGATCGCCCAGCGCGCGGTCGGCCAACGCCAGGTACGGGTCGAGTACGGCGGGACGGGTCTTGGAGGTGAGGAGCAGCCAGGTATCACCGGTCTTGCGGCCGGCCACCAGCAGCAGTCCCAGGCCGACGCCCTTCAGCAGCAGGACGCGTTCCGCTCCGGTGCGGCGGGTGAGGGCGACGACCGCGCAGCCCAGGATCACCCACAGCGCGCCGTTGCCGAAGGGATGGCCGTGGGTCACCACGATGCCGCACACCGAGCGGACCACGAAGAAGGCGATGTCGATGCCGATCGCGGCACCGAGCGCGAGGAACCGCTGCCGCCAGGTGAGGACCACCATCGTCAGGGAGAGACCGGCGTACAACAGCGGGCCCGACTTGGGCGGGCACACGAACTCCCGCAGCTGGGTGGTCACCGGCCCCGGCAGGCCGTAGTGACGCGCGGCGAACTCCATCGCCAGAAAGCAACCGAGCACCACGGCACCCGCTGCGGCCCAGAATCTGGGTATTCGTCTCAATTTCATCTCTCCCGAAGAGCCGCCCGTCCGTCTGGAGAAGATGGACGGATCGCGCTCCGGGTTGCGGAGGGGTGCTCAGTTGGTGAACGTGCGGTGCAGCGTATGACATGTCGAAGACAACGCACAGCGGGTATACAGCGGCCCCCTGGCTAGTCTTCGGATGTGACGACCGAGCTGGTCCTGCTGTCCCGGGTCACCCTGCGCGGGCGGGAGATCACCGCGCCCCGGCTGCGCGGACTGCTCGCCCTGCTCGCGGAGAACCTGCGGACCGGCTGCAGCACGGGCCGGCTGGTCCGTCCAGGTCCGCGCCAAGGCCGATCCGGACGTGGATGACGACACCCGCGACGGTGGGAAATCTGTTGGAGCAGCGCCACATTTGCGGAGGCACCGACGTTAGGGTTGTGACCACCTGGGCGCTGCCCGGCACCGCTCGGGCAGCGCGGT
This sequence comes from Streptomyces sp. NPDC019531, assembly GCF_044903305.1. Lineage (NCBI taxonomy): Bacteria > Bacillati > Actinomycetota > Actinomycetes > Kitasatosporales > Streptomycetaceae > Streptomyces > Streptomyces sp. NPDC019531. The sequence continues at coordinate 68,233 of NZ_JBJDQL010000003.1, forward strand.
GCCGGGGCCCCGGCCCCTCGCACCCCCGAAACGAAGGTGCCATGCCCGCCGAGACCTCCCCCGCCGACCACCTCGATGACGACGACTACCCCGCGTACACGATGGGGCGGGCCGCCGACATCCTGGGCACCACCCCTGCCTTCCTCCGGGCCATCGGCGAGGCGAAGCTGATCACGCCGCTGCGCTCGGAGGGCGGTCACCGCAGGTACTCCCGCGGCCAGTTGCGCATCGCCGCCCGGGCCCGCGAACTCGTCGGCCAGGGCACCCCCATCGAGGCGGTTTGCCGCATCATCGTCCTGGAGGACCGGCTCGAAGCGGCCCTGCGCCTCAACGAGGAAATGCGCCGGGAACTGGGCGACCGGCCCGGCGGGGAGCGGACCGGGCGCGACAGATAACTGTCACGGCCGCGACAGAATCACGCACGGGGCGCAGCGAGATTTTCGGACTGATCGACACGGGAATTGCGGACCACGTGGATCGGCCCACCTACGGTGTGTTACCGTGATAAAGGTTGCAGTTTTGGTTTCCGGAGATTCTGTATTTCCTCCGGCGTCTTTCCGGGTCTTCCGGAGGGGTGATCATCGCGGCGACTCGGAGACCGCACAGGGCGGCCTCCCGGCACTGCCCCTAAGGGAGATTCAATATGGCATCTGGCACCGTGAAGTGGTTCAACGCGGAAAAGGGCTTCGGCTTCATTGAGCAGGACGGCGGCGGCGCCGACGTGTTCGCGCACTACTCGAACATCGCCACCTCCGGCTTCCGCGAGCTTCAGGAAGGCCAGAAGGTGACCTTCGACGTCACGCAGGGCCAGAAGGGCCCGCAGGCCGAGAACATCGTTCCCGCCTGACGCTTGACGCGTTCTTAACGGTCGGGGCCCGCACTCCTGGGTGTGGGCCCCGACCTATTGCCTGAACCCTTTATTTCCGCGCTTTTTCCCGACTCATTCCCGGGAATTTCCAAGCGGTTTCCCCCACCGGCACTTTCCGTCTCCGTTCGACCGCTCCCCGTGGAGGCACCATGCGCATCGTCATCGCACGTTTTCCCTTCGACCTGACCATGGGCGAGGTCGAAAGGTCGATGGAGGGCGTCGAGCCCGAACCCGCCACCGGCATGTGTGTGACCGTCGGCCCCCACGTCTACCCGGTCAAGCAGGTCGGCCAGGTGATCACCCGGCAGGACCGCCGCGACTTCACCGCGAACGAGGTGGCCAGGGCCCTCACCCGGCTCGGCTTCACCTGCCACGAGAACCACCCGCCCCGCCCTGAGGCCTTCAACGACCCGTCGGCGTCCCTCCCCTGGGCGGACACCCCGCTGGGCTGACGTTGCCGAACGGCTCATCGCTCCCCTTCCGTTCCCCGTCCCCGCCACCCCGTGCAAGACTGCGGCTCCTCACGGCAGCGCCGCCGTGTTCCTCCTGTCATCGCTTGAGCGGGAACCTTCGCGGCGGGACGCTGGGAGCATGGACAGCAGGGGCGGCACTTCCGGAGGCACCGTGGCGGGACGCGTACCCGAGGACCTGGCGGTCGTCGTCGACGGCGACGGGACGGTCACGGTGTGGAGCGCGGGTGCCCAGCAGCTGGTCGGGTACGAGGCCGCCGAGGTCGTGGGACGTCCGGCGGCCGGACTGCTCGCCGCCGAGCTGCCCGAGTCCGCGCGACGCCATGTGGCCGCCGGCCGGCGGTGGTCCACCGAGGTGGCGCTGCGGCACCGCGACGGCGCCCGTGTGGTCGTACGGCTGAAGGCGACACCGCTCGCGGACGGCGACGGCGCGCGGCCCTGGCTGGTGACCGCCGCAGCCCCGGAGCATTTCGCCGGGCCCGCCGAGCCGGCCGCCGAGGCCCTGTGGGACCTCACCCTCGCGCAGCTCCCCGTGCCGGTTGCCATCTACGACCGCGAGGCCCGGCTGGTGTCGGCCAACGAGGTCATGACCCAGGTGATGGGCCGGACCGTGGCCGAGATGCGCGGTCTGACCCTGTGGGAGATCGAGCCGAACCCGCCCTTCGACGAGTACCACCGTCTCCAGCGGCAGGTCCTGCGCACGGGCGAGACGGTGCTCCACGAGAACTACGGGCAGGCCCCCGGCGAGGTGCGCGGGCACGCCTGGTCGATGTTCCTGTCGCCGCTGAAGGACGCGAGCGGCACGGTCCAGGGCCTGTCCGCGGCCGTCTTCGACACCACCGAGCAGTACTGGGCGCGCCGCCGCCTGGCCGTCCTCAACGACGCCAGCCTCCGCATCGGCAGCGCCCTGGACGTGACCCGGACCGCCGAGGAGCTGGCCGAGGTGGCCGTCACGGGCTTCGCGGACTTCGTCACCGTGGATCTGCTGGAGTCGGTGGCTCTCGGCGACGAACCGGAACCGGTGCAGCCGACCTGTCCGGTCACCCTACGGCGCACCGCGCAGCGGTCCGTCCTCGACGGCTGCCCGGAGTCGGTGGTCCCGTCCGGTGAGACCACGTTCTACCCGGTGGACACGCCCCCGATGCGGGCCCTGATCGCCGGCCGCGGCACCCTGCCGAAGCCCGGGGACCCTGGGATGCGGAGGTGGATCGAGTCGTCCCGGGGCCGTGCCGAGTCCGTCGCCAAGTACATGATCCACTCGACGATGATGGTGCCGCTGCGGGCCCGCGGGGTCACCCTGGGCCTGGTGCACTTCCTTCGCCACCGTACGACGGAGCCCTTCAGCGAGGACGACCTGCTGCTCGCGGAGGAGATCGCCGCGAGAGCGGCGGTGAGCGTGGACAACGCCCGCCGCTACACCCACGAGCGCCGCACCGCGCTCACCCTCCAGCGCAGCCTGCTCCCCGACCGCCCGCCGGACCTCGCGGCGATGGAGGTGGCGTACCGCTACCTCCCCGCGGGCTCCGGGGCGGACATCGGCGGCGACTGGTTCGACGTCATCCCTCTCTCCGGCACCCGGGTCGCCCTGGTCGTCGGCGACGTGGTCGGCCACGGCATCCACGCCTCGGCGACGATGGGCCGCCTGCGCACGGCCGTACGCACGCTGGCGGACGTGGACCTGGCCCCCGACGAACTGCTCACCCAGCTGGACGACCTGGTCGTACGGCTGGACCGGGAGGAGGGGCCGGAGGCTCGGGGGCGGGGCGCGGAGGTCGCCGCCACGTCCGGTGAGGTGGGGGCCACCTGCGTGTACGCCGTCTACGACCCGGTGTCGCGCCGCTGCACCATGGCCCGCGCCGGCCACCCGCCGCCCGCCGTGGTCACCCCCGACGGCGACGTCCGTTTCCTGGACCTGCCGTCCGGCCCGCCCCTCGGCCTCGGGGGCCTGCCGTTCGAGTCCGTCGAGATGGAACTGGAGGAGGGCAGCCTGCTCGCCCTCTACACCGACGGCCTTGTCGAGGCCGCCGACCGCGACATCGAGGTCGGCCTGGACCTGCTGCGCGGGGCACTCGCCGACAAGGCGGGCCCACTGGAGGAGACCTGCGACGACGTCCTGCGTACCGTCCTGCCGGTCCGCCCGGCCGACGACATCGTCCTGATGCTGGCCCGCACCTCCGCCCTGGACCGGGCAAAGGTCCGCACCTGGCAGCTCCCCCGCGACCCGGCGGCGGTGGCGCGGGCCCGGAAGTCGGCGAGTGAGCAGGTCACGGCGTGGGGCCTGGGCGAAGCGGCCTTCGCGGCGGAACTGATCGTCAGCGAACTGGTCACCAACGCGGTCCGCTACGGCGCCGACCCGGTCGTCCTGCGCCTGATCCGCGACTCGACCCTGATCTGCGAGGTCTCGGACGGCAGCAGCACGGCTCCGCATCTGCGGCGGGCACGGGTGTTCGACGAGGGCGGGCGGGGGCTGCTGCTGGTCGCCCAGATGGCGGAGAGGTGGGGGAGCCGGCAGACGGCGACCGGGAAGACGATTTGGGCGGAGCTGGGGTTGCCCGGGGAGTGAGGGTGCGGGGGAGCAGATCGCGGGTCTTGTCGGAGTCGTAACCGGCGTCCAGGTGGAGCGGGATGTTGTCGGTACCGGTCTGAGGTCGTCCAGGCGGTCCAGGGCCGGTGCGAGCAGCGGGGAGTCGTGGCGGTTGGCGCCAGCCAGAACACGGCAAGCCTCCACCGATCCCGGAGCGGTTCACACTTCCGCCTGGAGCAGTACCTGCGCGAGGTCGAGCGAGCGTACGCGACGCTGGAAGGCTGCGTTGGATCGACAACGAGCCGCCATCAGTGGCAGCTTCGCCGCTGTACTGACCCGGACGATGCGCTCCGATACGGTCCTGGGCCATGGCACATGGCGGCGGCGTGCCGGAGAAGGTGGCGTGGGTTCTGGTTCGGGACGAGCGGGTGCTGGTGACACGTAGTCACGGCAGAGATCGCTTCTACTTCCCGGGCGGTCATCGTGAGCCGGGCGAGTCCGACAGCGAGACCCTGGTGCGGGAGATCGACGAGGAACTGCGGGCGGTGATCGACCCGGGTCTCGGCCGTCGACGAGATGGTCTTCGACGCGCTGTACGAGGCCGGGCGGCTCACTTGATGCCACGGCCTGCACAGCACGAAACAAAGAAGTCAGTCCGTCAGATCCGTCCATGAACGCAGGTGAAAGAGGCAGGTTCGACGGGTGTCAGTCGTCGTCAGCGAGGAGGTCAGCTATCGCGCCAGCGATAGCTTCGGGCTGCTCGTCGGGGATGAAGCGGCCGGCGTCGGGCACGACGATTGGGGTGGTGTTGTCGGCCCATGGACTGATGGAGGCGGCCATGTCCGGAACGGAGCCGTGGGGTTGAGTTCGAGGCGTGCGCGGTGCTGGTGCCAACGGGCTCGGCCCCGGTGGCTTCGTCGCCCATCGGACCAGGCCAGGTAGATCGACGCCGGCTGTCATGTCATGGCTTCGCGTCGAAGGACCCGTGAGTGCCGAGAACGTGCCCCGGGCCGAGGTGAACGGCGCGGACGAACACCTTCGTGTCCGCGCCGTTCCCCCAAGCCGCGCCCAGGCTCAGTTCAGGGCGTCCTCCACACTGTTCTGCCAGTACGTGACGGAGGCGGCGCTGTTGAAGTAGACCCCGCCGTGCGGCAGCTTCAGGGTCTTCTCCGCACCGACCGAGCCGTTCATCGCCCGGTTGGAGAAGAAGACGCCGAGTGTCTTGGCCTTGTAGGTGTGGACACCGTCGGGCGTGTACGTCCCGATGCCCGCGTAGGCGGACTCCCCCGGTGCGAGGGTGACCACCGCCTGCGGGATGGAGTTCCTGTCCCACACCAGGGAGGACTGGGCGCCGGCGCCGGCCCGCAGATAGGGAGCACCGTAGGCGTAGCACGGCTTGCTGCTGGTGTTGGTGGCCTTCAGCAGCAGGTGGTTGATGGGCCGGGTCACCGGGGTGACGGTCACCTTGGTCTTGGCCGTGGTGCAGGCGGTGATCGCGGTGGCCTTCTTGGGCGCGGCGTCGGCGGACTGGGCCGCCGCCTGTACACCGGCCAGTGCGAGCACGGCGACGAGGACGGACGGGGCGGCCGCACGGGCGGCGCGGCGGTGGGAGATACGCATGGAAGGACCACTTTCTGTGAACGTGCCATGGAGTACTGCCTGAGGTGAGGTCGTCCGGCGGCGCGCGGCGCCGACTGCTCGGACGGACATGTCGAGCGAGGCGGCACCGCGGTCGGCGGTGTGCGGCCTGCTCCGACGGCTCAAGACTGTGCCCCAGGTCGTCCCAGGCACCAGCTCAGCCGATGATCATGGGACGCTGGAACGCCCAAACAAGTCCTGACCTGCGGCATCCCAGTCCGCTTGGAACGCCGAACGGAACGTTCGAACCGTGGCGGGAGCGGCAAATGGTCCACGAAATGAGCGGTTTCGGCGGAGATACTCGTCCTCCAGTGACGCCTGAGGGCTCGTTGATGCAAGGCAGCCGGACTCGCTGACATCTCTCGCACGCGTAGGAGGCGGAGGGACTCGGCGACGGCGATACCGCGCCCGGCCCCCATCCCGGTCCCGGTCCCGTGAACCCCTCGTGATCATGTCACCAAGCTGTGACGACGCTGTCCGCAAACGATGGCGTCGGGATCCCTTCGGCTCGTAGGCCCCTCATATTGATCGAGCAGCACAGAGACGCCGGAAACGATCCGGCCTCCACCAACCTATGAGCAGGGGAATTTCATGTCCGGTAACCGTCGTAAGGCCTTCCTCGTCGCCGCGGCCGTGGGTGGCGCCATGCTGATGACCGCGTGCCAGGGCGGGGGCGGGGGCACGGACGCCGGCTCCAGCACCGTGCAGGAGTCTTCGTCCACCACGCCCGTCAGCCAGAAGGTCACCCCGACCAGCTCGTCCGGCTCATCCGGCTCGTCCGGTTCATCCGGTTCCTCCGGTTCGTCCACCACGGGCGGCGGCCAGAGCAGCGGCGAGGACACCCAGTCCGACAACGGCTCCGGCGTCGACACCGGTAACGGCCAGCGGGAGCAGGTCGAGCAGGGCTGTGGGGCCAATGACATCTCCTGGAGCACCAGGGACGAGACCCAGGCCGGTGGATACATTCTGGTCATGGCGAAGGCGAACCCGGGGATCAGTTGCTACCTGCCCGCCGCGCTGCCGACCGTGGCGTTCGGGTCCGACGGCACCGAGGCCGGTCCCGCCGAGCAGTCCGTCGGGGAGCAGATCAAGCTGAGCGGGAACACCGTCGCCTACGCCGGGGTCAACCCCAAGACCACCAACAACAACGACGGCAAGGAGCTCGACAGCATCATCGTCGCCATCGGAGACGACGACCCCAACCCCGTCTCCCTGAAGACCGGCGCCATCACCGTCGACAAGCCCATCGTCACCAACTGGCACACCGACCCGGCCGACGCCGTTCCGTTCAGCTGAACAGGCCACGACCGCACCGCGGACGGACCGGACGGCCTTCGGAGTACGGTCAGTTCACCAGGGCCCGGTCACGGGCCTCGTGGACGATGCGGTCGGCTGTTTCGGCCGGGGTGAGGCTCGCGGTGTCGAACCACCAGCCGGTGTCGCCGAGTTCGTGCTTCATGCCGGCGTCGAGGGCGTCGTACCCGTCGAAGTCGAAGCGTTCCCGTGGGGCTCGCAGGGAGTTGCGGGACCGGCAGGCCTCGATGCCCGGCGTGAGGACAACGAACAGGACCTCGCGCGGCGTGAGGAGGTCCAGGAAGAAGTCCAGTTCCTCGCGGGAGGGGATCACCGCATCGATCAGTGGCGTGAAGCCGGCCTCGGCGAAGTTGTTCGCCAGCGCGCACAGGTTGCGGTGCAACAGCTCCACCTGGCGCGCTGCTTCGTCGGCGGGCTCGCCCAGGGCCCAGACGAAACCGTTGACGATCATTCGGTTGAGCTCGTCACCGTCGAGCCGGGCGGAACGTGCCAGCCGCTCGGCGACGAGCCTGGTCACGGTCGACTTTCCGGCCCCCGGCATCCCCGTCACGATCAGGCAGCTGGACACCCCGGTGGCATTCACGCTCGCGATGGTCCCAGCGGGGCCATCTGGCGGCAAACGTATTTCGAGGCGCTCTCCGTCGGCTGGGGTACTACACCACCTCGGTGGCGAACAGTTCAAGGTGCCCGCACTTGGGGCAGCGGAACGCCACCACCTGTCGCCGAGGCCGGCCCATCCGCTTGGCTCCCCCGAACATCCCCCGCTCCAACGCGCCCTCGATCCACCGCGCGTACCCGCGCGCGCCCTCGCCGGAGTCCTCGATGAATCCCTCCACCAGGCCGACGGTGCCGCAATGAGTGCACGTGTAGTCGTTCATCCCGCGAGTGTAGGAAACGGTGACGGTCCGTTCTGCGGCCGCCTACCCATTGGCAGTGCCGCCGCGGTACGCCGACCCGGGCGGCCGCACGGCGGTCTGCCGAGGCGGGGGCGGCCTCCGGATGGTGGTCGCCCCCGTGACCGCCCGCCCTATGCCGTCGCCGCCGCGAGCACCGGCTGTGGTGCCCTCGCCACGTGTGCCCTGCGCAGGAAGGGTTTCTCGATGGCGTAGTAGGAGAGCAGCGCCATCAGCAGGGTGAGGACCGCCGTGGCGGCCAGCCGTCCCTCCTTGACGCCGAGGGAGGCGAGCAGCCGTACGACCGGGTAGTGCCACAGATAGATGCCGTAGCTCAGATTGCGGCCCACCCAGGCGAGCGGGGTCATGGCCAGCAGCCGGGACAGCCATCCCTCGGGGCGCAGTTCGAGCGCCGCGACCAGCGTGGCGGACAGGGCCGCCACCGCCAGGAAGCCGACCGTGTACCAGGCGGCCGTCCAGATGCCGAGGTCCTCGGTCACCGGCACCTGCCAGGCCACGAGCCCCAGCAGCCCGAGCGCCGGCCAGGCGAGCCGCCCGGCCCAGGTGCGCAGAAGCGCGAGGCGCGGGTCGTCGGCCCGTAGCCGTGCCAGGACGACGGCGACCAGGGCGCCGGCCAGCAGCTGGTCGGCGCGGGTGTCGGTGCCGTTGTAGATGCGGTGGGCCGCGTCGGGGTTCCACAGGACGCAGCGCCACAGCAGCGGCAGCACGCACAGGGCCGCCGTGCAGAGGAGGACCGTACGGGCCCGGCACCGTCGCAGGAGGAAGAGCAGGGCGAGCGGCCACAGCAGGTAGAACTGCTCCTCGACGCCCAGCGACCAGGTGTGCGCGAGCGGGCTGGTGAGGTCGGAGTAGGGGCCCGACTCCATGGCCCGTACGACATTGGTGAGGAAGGCCGCCGACAGGCCCGCGGCCTGCAGCGAACCGTCGAAGCCCCACAGCGAGGTGGTCAGGGACAGCACCGCGCAGACCGCGCACAGGGCCAGCAGCGCGGGGACAAGCCGCAGCCAGCGGCGCCGGTAGAAGGACATCAGGGAGATGCCGCCGCGGCGGACGTACTCGGCGAGCAGCAGGCGGGTGATGACGAAACCGCTGATGGTGAAGAAGACGTCCACGGCGACCGCGCCGCCGGGCAGCACGTCGGGCTCCACGTGATGGACGATGACCAGCGCGACCGCGAGGGTCCGCAGTCCGTCCAGACCGCTCACCCGGCCGCTGCGGGCCACCGCGGACGGAAAACCCCGGCTCGCACGTGGTGCGACCGGGGCCGCGGGTCTACGGACGCCGACCGCCGTATCCGCTCCTTCCCGCTCCGCTTCCGCCACGTCCGTCGAGTCCGGTGCCTTCGCCATGAAAGAGATCGCTTCTCACCTGCCGCTGATTCGAGTAATCCCGGAGCGCCTAACCGGAAAACACGCTCGCATGCCTCTCTGGGCATGGGCTGTGCCGAATCACGGCAGGATCACAGCACGCACACAGGGTGCCCTTAGGCGCACGCGACACCGTCCCCGTATGCCTGCCGCCCGTGGAATCCGCCAGGGCACGCTGCGCGTGCTGATCGTCGACGACGAGCCCGAACTCACCGAGCTGCTGTCGTGGGCCGTCACCGACGCGGGCTGGCAGCCCTTCCTGGCCGGGAACGGCCGCAGCGCCGTCACCCTCGCCCGCAGCTGCGCGCCGCACGCCGTCGTCCTGGACGGGATGCTGCCCGACCTGGACGGCCTGCACGTGCTGCGCCGACTGCGCTACGAGAACGCCCGCCTGCCCGTCCTCATGCTCACCGCCCGTGACGCTCTGGAACACCGCCTCGACGGACTGTCGGCGGGCGCGGACGACTACGTCACCAAGCCCTTCTCCCTGGAGGAGGTCATGCTGCGGCTGCGCGCCCTGCTGCGCCGCGCCGGTGCCGAGCAGGAGGCCGCCGACGAGGCGGTACGGGTGCTCGGCGATCTCGTGCTGGCGGAGAGGACCCGCCAGGTGCAGCGGGACGGGGTGCCGGTCGCGCTCACCGCGAAGGAGTTCGACCTGCTGCACTACCTGATGCGGCACCCGCACCAGGTGCTCAGCAAGGCGCAGATCCTGGCCGAGGTCTGGAACAGCTCCTTCGACAGCGAGGGAAACCTGGTCGAGGTGTACATCTACGGCCTGCGCGCGAAGATCGACAAGGGGCGGGCGCCGATGATCCACACGGTGCGCGGTGCCGGATACGTCCTCAGGGCGGCGGACGGCGCGACATGAGGCTCCTGGGACGCGGCGGTATGTCGCTGCGGGCGCGGCTGGTGCTGTTCACCACGGCCGCGCTGGCTGTCGTCTGCGTGACGATGGCCCTCACCACGGTCCTCGTGCAGCGGGCCCATCTGCTGGACGACCTGGACCAGCGGGTACGGGACGCCGCCGCGCGCAGTCAGGGCGGGGCCCGCTTCCGGGGCGGGGCCGCCACCGACCTGAGCTTCCTGGAGGAGCAGGGGCAGCCCGCCGGCACCGTCGCCGCGCGCGTCGAGGGCGGAGAGGTCACCGTCGCCCAGGTGGTCGCGAAGGGCGGCGCCCGCCGGAGCCTCACCGCCGCCCAGCGCACCGCCCTGGCCGGGATCCCCGCGGACGGCACCCTGCGCACCCGGACCGTCCCCGGCCTCGGCACCTACCGCGTGGCCTCCGTGAGCGCCGACGACGCCGCCGTCCTGGCCGCGCTCCCCATGGACGCCGTACAGGACACGGTGCACCATCTGATCGTCACCGAGACGGTGATCGCCGCGGTCGGCCTCGCGGTCGCGGGCTGCGTCTGCGCGGTGGTCATACGGCGGCAGCTGCGCCCCCTCGGCAGGGTGGCCGCCACCGCCGCCGAGGTCGCGCGGGCCCCGCTGGACCGCGGCGAGGTCACGGGCCTCACCCGGGTCCCGGCGGGCGACACCGACTCCGGCACCGAGGCCGGTCAGGTGGGCGCCGCGTTGAACCACCTGATCGACAGGGTGGAGTCGGCGATGGCCCAGCGGCAGCACAGCGAGGACCGCATGCGCCGCTTCCTCGCCGACGCCAGCCACGAACTGCGCACCCCGCTCGCCTCCATCGCCGGGTACGCCGAGCTGATGCACCGGGGCGCGGCCCGTATCGAGCCCGACGTCGCCTGGCGCCGGGTCTCCGCGCAGTCGGCCCGGATGACCGGGCTCGTCGAGGACCTGCTGCTGCTCGCCCGGCTCGACGAGGGACGGCCCCTTGAGGCGGTGGAGGTCAACCTCGCGACGCTGGTCGCGGAGGCGGTGTGGGACGGGCGGGCGGCGGGCGACGACCACGACTGGCGGCTCGCCCTGCACCTCGACGTACCGGCCACGGTGACGGGCGACCCGGCCCGGCTCACCCAGGTCGTGGCGAACCTGCTGGCCAACGCGCGCCAGCACACCCCGCCGGGCACCCGGATCACGGTCGCGCTGGAGGCCACGCGCGCGTGCTGCGCGATCCGGGTCCGCGACGACGGCCCCGGCATCCCGCCGGCCGTGCTGCCGTCCGTCTTCGAACGCTTCACCCGCGCGGACGCCTCCCGCAGCCGCGGGCAGGGTGGCGGGGGCGCCGGTCTCGGTCTCGCCATCGCGGCGGCCATCGCGCAGGCGCACGGCGGCCGGATCGACGTGACGAGCGAGCCGGGGCGTACGGAGTTCACGGTGACGCTGCCGACGGCGGGCTGAGCCTTCCCTGGGCAGGCACAGGTGCGCGGATCAGCTGTGCCGTACGCGTTCCCGAGGGGAGAAGTGGTTCGGGGCACCATCGTCGAGGCCTTCACGGGCCGGGTGAAGGCGGACGTGGCGAAGGTACGGCCGGCGGAGGTCCGCTCCCACCTCTCGGACACCTGTGTCACCTGGGTCGGCGGCACGGACGACGGTGGTGTGGGGCGCGGTCGACTGCCGGGGCACGGGGCCGCCGGCCGGCGCGTAGGGCGCGAGCCAGGGTGACGGGCCGACGCAGAAGCACGTCAGGCAGCACTGCATGGCCTCGCCGCACCACAGGTGAGGCGGGTTCCCGTCATGGCGGAGGGTCGTACCCAGGTGGGTGCGGCCCTTTCGTCTTCGCTGAGCGGTGCGCTGAGCTAAGCCGCTTCTGGCCGGGGGAAGGTCTCGTCCTGGTCCTCTTCCTCCCCGAAGTCCGGGGCCTGGAAGGGGTTGGTGGTCGGACGCGGAAGGTCGGCCGGGGAGCGGTGGGGCTGTCCTTCCGGGGCGGAGAACAGCGAGGTGGGGTCGATGAGAGGGGGTCCTTTCTCCTACAGCTTGGTCATCTTGGAGTACGGGCTCAGGATCCGCATCTGCGTCGAGCCGAAATCCACGAGCACCGCGATTCCGTCCTCGACGCCGATCACTCGGCCGAGACCGTACATGTCGTGCGTGACCTGGTCGCCCATGGCGAAGTGCTTGGGAGCGGGGGCGACCGGGGCCTTGAAGGGACTGGTGGGCAAATGACGCTTCGGTGCAGCAGGTTTAGTCATCCTCCTCAGTATGCGCCTACGGCGGTCCGGTCCGCGCCGCCTGTCCACGACTCAGTGCCGAGACCGGGGCGCTGACTCGTGTAGCGGTGATGCTGTGGGGCGCGGGTGTGATGTGTCACACACGGCACCCCAGCACGGTCCGTGCCCTCCCGACCGATCAAGAAGTCGGTAAGAACCGCCCTCCACGCGCTCCCCGACCACAACCTTCCGCCCAGCCGTCTCGTCCAACTCGCGCCCGGCACCGGATCACCGTGCCGGGGTCCTTCTGTCCCAGCTGGGGGATGTAATGAGTTCTGTCTCCGTAGGGCGTGCAATGCGTCGCGGGGCGTGTGTCGGGGTCGTGGGGGCGTTGGTCGTCGCCGGGGCCGCGTTCGCCGACGACTCGGCGCCGAGTGACGGCCTGGAGATCCAGGCGCCGTACGAGCAGGCGGTCACCGCCGCGCCCGCCGACGGCGGTGCGGCGCAGTACCGGTCGATCGCACTCGGGCTTCAGCACTACAACAGCGACTTCACCGTGACCGACGGCAAGCTGACCGTCGACGTCTCCGGGCTCACCGGGGTCGCCGAGGTGGAGTGGCCCGACAACTGCGTGCCCGATGACGCCGGTACCATCGCCGTCTGCGACACCGGTGACGTGCCGGTCCGCTACAGCCCCCAGGTGCAGCTGAGGCTGCGGGCCGCCGCCGGCGCCGCCGTGGGCGCGCAGGGCGCGATCGAGTACTCCGCCACGGCCACCGGCGGCCCCGACGGCACCCTCACCGCCCCGGAGTACTCCGCGGAGACCTTCGTGACCGTGGCATCCGGCCCCGACCTCGGCGTCACCGCCCCGCAGGACGTCACCGGCGTCGCGCCCGGCACCGACCTCACCGTGCCGTTCTCCGTCACCAACACCGGCAACGAGACCGCCCACGGCTTCAGCGTGAAGCTGTGGGCGACGTACGGCCTCGACGTCGCCACCCGCTACCCGGAGTGCGCCTACACCGGGCCGGACGACGACAGCCAGTACGCGCAGATGACGTACGTGACCTGTTCCTTCGACACCGATGTCGCGCCCGGTGCCACCGTGGAGCTGCCCGAGCCGCTGCGGCTCGCCGTGACCGGCCACGCGCTGTACGAGCGGTTCGACTACGAGGTCGAGCCTGGTGGCGACGTCGCCGACCTCGACACCTCGGACAACGGGCGCGCCTGGCACATCGACGCCGACAACACCGCCGACTTCGCCGTGCACGGCACCGAGGTGGGCGGTGCGGCCGGCGACACCGTCGCGGCCGGATTCCGCTTCGTCAACCGAGGGCCGGCCTGGGTCGCCGACGTCGCCTCCGGAGACCCGGTCCCCGCGATCGACTACTACCTCCCGCCGGGCACCACCGCCACCTCGGTGCCCAGCACCTGCCGCACCGCCTCGCCGTCCGCCGACGACCCGGCGGTCCCCCACTACGTCTGCACCCTGCCGACCTGGACCAGGCCCGACCTGAAGGTCGACTTCCCGTTCGAGCTGCGCGTCGACCAGGTCGTCCCCGACGCCACGGGCCGGGTCACCGTCCGTCCCTACGACGGCAGTTCGTCGTTCGCCTTCGACCCGCGCGAGAAGAACAACTCGGCCCGCGTCGTCGTCAACCCGACGTGACCTCGGTGACGGGGGCGGGCCCGCGGCCGGCCCCCTCACCCCCGTACGCTGCCCATCTCCGCCATGAACCCCGTCGGGTTGCTGTCGAAGCCCCGGATCAGCTCTCTGAGGTGCCACGCCCCGGACGCGTCCCTGGTGAACTCCGCGATCGTCGCGGCCGTGGCGTCGGCGACGCCCGCGAAGTCGTCGGCCAGCAACCGGCGGTAGCCCTCGACGACGAGCACCCCCGCGTGGGAGAGATCGCCGAAGGTGCGGGAGCCGCCGTTCTGGTGGATGGCGACGCCGACCACCACCCGCCCGTAGGCGGACGACAGGCGCTCGAACTCCAGCTCCATCACCTCGACGAAGCCGAGGCCGAGGCCGGTCTCGCTGTGCCGGGTCATGTTGATGGTGCCGTCCGGTGAGCGGCTCTCGGTGTGCACGACGTACTCCGGCCGCCCGTACGGGTCGCCCGCCGCGTAGGTCGCGGCGACGATGTCGAGATGCCGGGCCGGTTCCCCGTAGGGACTCGGATCCCACTTGAGCCGCACTTCGACCTTGCCAAGACCCGCACCAACCGCATGCATCAAGCCGCTCCCCGTCACCGCGCCCCGGGACCCTCCCGCATGCTGAAGTATGTGCTCTGATCAGCCTCTTGATACCTCACTGACGGTTATCTCCTGGTCAGATCTCGGCCAGGAAGCCGTCAGCCGTCCGCCGCTCCCGACCTGCGCCAGAGGTCGAGCATCTCCTCCGCGGCAGCGGGGGCCACGAGCAGCAACGGCTCGTTGTGGGCGGGGAGTTCGGGCAGCGCCACCGCTCCCGCCTCCTGTGCGATCAGCAGCGCCGGGAGGCCGTCCACCGCGTGGAACCCGCCGATCGCCGCCGCGGTCGCCCGGCCCGCCGCGACCTGGGCCAGCGAGAGCGCGGTGGAGCCCATCACCCGCACCGTGCAGTGCCGGTCGGCGAGTTCGGCGAGGAGGGCGTCCATGCCGGGCCAGTGGGCGTGCGCCGCCCACTCGGTGAGGAAGACATGGCCGGTGAGGGTGGTGTGGGCGGCCGCGTGTGTGCGGGTGCCGTTCAGATACGCCCCGCGGTCCCGGACCGCGGTGAACGTCTCGCCGCGCCACGGGTCCGCCACTACGCCGAGCAGCGGGGTGCCGTCGGGGGCGGCCAGGCCCAGTGAGAAGGAGCACCAGCCAAGGCCGTGGGCGTAGTTGGTGGTGCCGTCGACCGGGTCGACCACCCAGTGCGGGGCCCCGCCCGCGCCCTCGGTCGTGCCGTACTCCTCGCCCACGATCCCGTGGCCGGGGAAGGCCCGCCCGAGCACCTCGCGGACGTGTGTCTCCACCGCCTCGTCGGTGGCGGTCACGATGTCCGCGGGCCCGTCCTTCTCCCGCACCCCGGCTCCGGGGTCGCGCGGGCGCCTGATCGCCTCCGACGCCCAGGCCGCGAGCTCCGTCGCGACCTCCAGTGCCCGGTCGAGATCCACGTCAGCCATGCCGGTCACCCTACGGGCCCGGGACGCCGCGGCCGGTGACCTCCCGGTGAACCCCGGATGGACCCTGCCCCACCCTTCACGGCGTTTCCTCTCCGCTCACCGACGGCTGCAACGGCAACGCGGTGCGCACCTCGAAGCCGCCCTCCGGACGCGGCCCGGCACGGAGTTCGCCGCCGATGGAGTGGGCGCGTTCGCGCATGCCCATGACGCCGAAGCCCTTCGAGGGCTCAGAGGCGGCTTCGGTGTGCGGGCCCTCGTCGGTGACCGTGATGAGGAGGCGGGGGCCGGCGTAGACGAAGGTGACGTGCGCGGTCTGGGTGGCGGCGTGCTTGGTGACGTTGGTGAGCGCCTCCTGCACGATCCGGAAGGCCGTGAGGTCCACGCCCGGGGAGAGGGGCTGCGGCTCGCCCTCCGTGGTGACGGTGACGGTGATCCCCGCGGAGGCGCACGCGGAGACCAGTTCGGGAAGGCGGGCGAGGCCGGGGGCCGGTTCCAGCGGGGCGGAGCCGTCGTCGTCGGTCTGCCGCAGCAGACCCAGGGTGGCCTTGAGCTCGCGCAGTGCGGAGGAGGTCGTGCCGGTCAGGTCGTGCAGGATCTGCTTGGTCTGCTGCGGGTTGGTGAGCGCGAGGTGTTCGGCGGTGCCGGCCTGGGCGTTGGCGAGGGCCAGGTGGTGGGCGACGACGTCGTGCAACTCCCGGGCGATCCGCATGCGTTCCTCGGTGACCCGCAGCCGTGCCTCCTCCTCTCGGGTGCGCTCGGCGTGCTCGGCGCGGGCCTGCGTGGCCTGGAGGTAGGCGCGTCGGAGCCGGGTCATGGTGCCGGCGGCCAGCGGCAGCAGCAGCCAGAAGAAGGGGCCGATCGTCCGCAGCAGCAGCGAGATGTGGTCCATGGAGTCCGAGACGGCCGCCGCGATCGTCAGCGCCGCCATGGTGGCGAAGCCGTAGGGGCGGACGGTCTCGCGTTCGGTGCGGGTGGCCAGCCAGTAGAGGGACGCCATGACCGGGGCGAGGAGGAGGGGGGTGAGCAGATAGCCCTGGGCGATGATGATCGTGGCGCAGACCGCGTTCACCACGACGGTGACGCGTGGGTGGCTGCGGTGCAGGAACAGGGCGAGGCAGGAGACTCCCAGGAGGACGACGGCGGTCCTGTCGTCGCCCGGCGGCTGGGCGTTGGGCAGGGTGAGCGAGGCTCCGAGGGTCGCGGAGCCCATCAGCGCCATGATCAGCGCCAGGTCGACGAGGAACGGACGGCGGTCCGCGAACTCCTCCAGGCGGTCCGTGTAGCGCCGCTCCAGGCTGGTGGTCATCGGGTTCTCCGGTCGGTGGGCTCGGTACCCATGGTGAGCGAACAGGGCCGCCCGTGTCGTACGACGACACGGGCGGCCCCTGGTGGGGGTGGGTCAGGCGTGGGTGGTCTCCAGGTCGGCGGGCGCCTCGGCCGGGGACTCGGTCCCCCGGGTCAGCGCCTCGCCCTCCACGTCCACCCGGGGCAGGATCCGGTCCAGCCACTTCGGCAGCCACCAGGCCCTGTCGCCGAGCAGGGCGAGCACGGCCGGCACGATGGCCATCCGGACCGCGAAGGCGTCGAGCAGGACGGCGGTCGCCAGGCCGAACCCGATCATCTTGATCATGGACTCGCTCTCGCCGATGAACCCGGCGAACACCGCGATCATGATCAGCGCGGCGGCCACGACCACCCGGGCGCTGTGCCGGAATCCGGAGGTCACCGCCTGGGCGGGCGTCTCGCCGTGGACGTACGCCTCCCGCATCCGGGAGACGAGGAAGACCTCGTAGTCCATGGCGAGGCCGAAGACGATGCCCACCAGGAAGATCGGCATCAGGCTCATGATCGGCCCGGTGGTCTCCACGCCGAACAGTCCGGCGCCGTGCCCCTCCTGGAAGACCACGACGACCGCGCCGAGGGAGGCCAGGACGGAGAGCAGGAAGCCGAGGGCCGCCTTCAGCGGGACGAGCAGGGACCGGAAGACCACGAGGAGCAGCATGATCGCGAGGCCCACCACGACGATCAGATACGGGACGAGGGCGCCCTGCACCTTCTCGGAGATGTCGATGTTCAGCGCGGTGGTGCCGGTGACCTCGTAGGTCGCACCGGTCTCGGACGCGATGCCGGGGCGCTCGCCGCGGATCGACGTCACCAGGTCCTTGGTCTTCTCGTCGGTCGGCGCGGTGGACGGCACGACGGAGAAGACCGCGGTGTCACCGGCCTCGTTGAAGCGGGCCGGGGACACGGACACGATCCCCTTCGTCGCCCCTATCTCCTTCGCGACGGTCGCCGCGGCCCCCTTGGCGTCGTCGTCGCCCTTGGCGTCCACGACGACGGTCAGCGGACCGTTGAAGCCGGGCCCGAAGCCCTCGGCGAGCGCGTCGTAGGCGCGGCGCTCGGTGGTGGAGGTCGGCTTGGCCTCGTCACCGGGCATGCCCAACTGGAGGGAGGTCATGGGCAGGGCGAGGGCGCCCAGGCCGACCACACCGAGGATCAGCACGGGCAGCGGGCGGCGCAGCACGAACCGGGCCCAGCGGGTGCCGCCGTTGTCCTTGGTCTCCTCCTCGATACGGCCGCTCTTGCGGGTCTTGCGCTTGAGGACCGCGTTCGGCCAGAAGCCGAGGAAGGCCGGGACGAGGGTCAGCGCGATCAGTACGGCGACGACGACCGCGCCCGCCGCGGCCAGGCCCATCTTGGTGAGCATCGGGATGCCGACCACCGCGAGCCCGGCGAGGGCGATGACGACGGTGAGGCCGGCGAAGACGACCGCGGACCCCGCCGTACCGACCGCGAGGGCCGTCGCCTCCTGGGGTGCCCGGCCCTTGGCGCGTTCCTCCCGGTAGCGGGAGACCACGAACAGGGCGTAGTCGATGCCGACGGCAAGGCCCAGCATCATCGCCAGGGTGCCGGTCGTGGTGGACAGGCCGAGCGCGTCGGCGAGGGTGAGGATCGTGGCCATGCTGACGCCGACGCCGATGACCGCGGTCAGCAACGGCAGTCCGGCCGCAGCGAGCGAGCCGAAGGTGATGAGCAGGACGACCGCCGCGATCGCGACACCGATCACCTCGGCCGCGCCGCCCGCGCCACCGCCGTCGTCCATCGCGGTGCCGCCGGCGTCGACGGTCAGCCCGGTGTCGCGGGCCTCGTCGAGGGCCTTGTCCAGCTGGGTCCTGCTGGTGTCGGTGAGGCCGTTGGAGGCGACCTTGTAGGTGACGGTCGCGTACGCCGTCGTGCCGTCCTTGCTGACGGCCTTCGCCTGGAAGGGGTTCACGGCGGACGCGACCTGCGAGCCGTCGGCCAGATCGGCCACGGCGCTCTCAACGGCCTTCCTGTTCTCGTCGGCGGTGACCTTCTCGCCCTTCGGCGCGACGAAGACGACCCGTGCGGTGGCACCGTCGGCGGTGGCCCCCGGGAAGCGCTGTTCCATCAGGTCGAACGCCTTCTGGGACTCGATACCCGGCATCGAGAACCCCTCGTCGGGCGCGCTGGGCGCCTTCAGGGCTCCCAGCCCGACGGCGGCCAGGACGGCCGCCCAGACCAGGGCGACGTACCAGCGTCGTCGGAAGGCCAGGCGGCCCATGCGGTACAGGAAAGCAGCCACGGCGGGGTCTCCACATCTGGTGCCGAACGGTCCACCCAGGCTGTCGGGACGAGGGCCGCGATGTCGTCGTGCGCCTGCCGACAATCGCCGGTACTCAGAACGCAGTACGCGGCGGCGGGTTCATGCGCCCTCGGGACTACCGCCCCGCGGCGAGAGGTCCGGCCGGAAGGGAACCGGCCCGCTCGTTTTCCTGTGTGTCCTTTGTGACATGACCAGTTCTTTGTGGCTTGACCAGCCCAAGGGGGAACAAGCAGTGACCTTCAGACGACTGAGACTCACCGGGGCCGCGGTGACCGCGCTGGCCGTGGCCTGGACCGGGCCGCAGGTGTGGGCCTCCGAGCAGCACGACTCCGCCCCGGTACCGACCCTGACCTGGTCGGACTGCCAGGACGGCTTCGAGTGCGCGAACGCCCAAGTGCCCCTGGACTACCGGGAACCGCAGGGGAAGACCATCACCCTGGCCGTCATACGCAAGCCGGCGGCCGACCCCTCGAAGCGCAAGGGCACCCTCTTCCTGCAGCCCGGCGGCCCCGGCAACTCCGGCGTCGACTTCGTGCGCGGCAACTACGCAGACCTGCCGGCCGAACTACGCGACGACTTCGACGTCTTCGGGTACGACGTGCGGGGCGTCGGCCGCAGCTCCCAGGTGCAGTGCTGGGACGACGCGACCTACACGAAGGCCGTCACCGCGGCCAAGGGCGTCCCGGGCCCGGACGCCTACACGCCCGCCGTCCAGCAGGCCGCCGACTTCGACCAGGCCTGCCAGGACAACGCGGGCGACCTGCTGCCGTACGTCGGCACCCAGTACGTCGCCCGGGACATCGACCTGCTGCGCCAGGCCCTCGGCGAGCAGCAACTGACGTACTACGGCCGCTCGTTCGGCTCCTACATCGGTACGGTCTACGCGGCGATGTTCCCGAAGCGGGTCCGCGCGCTCGCGCTCGACGGGGCCTATGACCCGGAGCACTACACCAACCAGCCGTACGCCTACGACCGGCCTCAGTACCTCGCCCTGGACGGCGCCATGGGCCGCTTCCTCGACTGGTGCAAGGCGAACCAGTCGACCTGCGGCTTCGGCGACGGCGACCCGCGCGGGGCGTTCGAGAAGCTGAAGGCCGACCTGGACGCCAACCCGGTGCCGACCGCCAACGGCGGCCAGGCGAACGGCTACACCCTGGTGTACCGGCTGATGTTCAACATCAACGAGGGCAAGGTCATCTGGCCCTCGTTCGGCGAGGCCCTGCGCAAGGCACAGTTGCGCGACAACACGTCGTTCCTGCTGCGGCCGCCGTCCCCGGCCAGCTACGACTTCCTCAACCCGAACGTCGTCGTCGAGTGCGTCGACAAGAAGTACCCGACCGACCGGGCCCTGCTGAAGCGCCAGGTCACCACCAACGCCAGGCTCGCCCCGTTGCTGGGCCCGGCCATGGCCTACGGCCCGCCCACCTACGACCACCAGCACGCCACCGCGTGCGTCCAGTGGAAGGGCGAGCACACCAGCCGCTACTCCGGCTCCTTCCACGCGAAGGGCTCCGCACCGATCCTCGTCATCGGCAACACCGGTGACCCGGACACCCCGTACCAGGACGCGGTGGCCCTCTCCCGTGAGCTCGACAACGGCCGTCTGCTCACCTTCAAGGCCGAGGGGCACACCGCCTTCGGCCGCAGCGTCTGCGCGTCGGACGCGATCACGAACTACCTGGTGGACCTGAAGGTCCCGGCCCGCGGCACGAGTTGCGCGGACGAGACCCAGCCGCCGTCCGCCGAACCCACGGTGGCCCCGCCCGGCACGACGCTCACGGAACTCCGCAACGGCGTGAGCGAACGGATCGACCGCATCGGCTCGCTGCGCTGACCGCTGCCTTCGAGAACGACCGCCCCTGTCCGCCTGGTTGCGGGCGGGGGCGGTCGCCGTCCCGGGAGAACGGCTTGCCTACGTCGCCTCACCGACGACCACGACTTCGCCACCCGACTGAACGGGGGCGAGCGGCGTCACCCGCCCACCTCGAACCACAGCAGCTTCCCGGCCCCCCGATGCAGCGGTGCGTCCCCGAGGGACCATCCGGCGGCGTGAGCGGGACACGGTCCCGGGGCGGCGCTGTCATGCGTGCGACGCGTGCCGCGTGAAGGTTTTGCAGAATCCAGCAAAACCTTCAGCATTACCCTCGTGTGGGCGACCGCCACGCCGGGTGTACGAAACGGAGTGAGGACATGGCACCGAGGCCCGCGCCCACGGCACGCCGCCTCCGAATCGGCGTAGAACTACGCCGCCTCCGTGAACGCGCCGGCATGACCGCCGCCGAAGCCGCGCGGCAACTGGGCACGACGCAGGCACAGATCAGCAACATCGAAGCCAACCGCTTCGGCGTCAGCGCGGACCGCGTGCACACGCTCGCCCAGATCTACGGCTGCACGGACCAGCCCCTGGTCGACGCCCTCGCGGCCATGGCCGCCGACCGAACGCGCGGCTGGTGGGAGGAGTACCGCGACACCCTGCCGTCCCGCCTCCTCGACCTGGCCGAGATGGAACACCACGCCACGGCACTGCGCGTGACCCAGGTCATCAACATTCCCGGCCTGCTCCAGACGCCGGAGCACGCCCGCGCGCTGTTCCGCGAAGCGGTTCCGGCGCTGCGCCCGCACGAGATCGAGTACCGCATCTCCCACCGCATCAAGCGCCAGGCCGTCCTCCACCGCGAGCAGCCGCCGCCGTACGCGGCGATCGTCCACGAGGCCGCCTTGCGTATGCAGTTCGGCGGTCGGGATGTGGCCAGGGCTCAGCTGCGCCATCTCACCGAGATGAGCGAACACCCCGCCGTCAGCCTCCGCGTGATCCCGTTCGACGGCACCTCATTTCCCACGACCGGTCACGCCATCGACTACTTCCACGGCCCGGTACCCACCCTCGACACCGTCGAGGTGGACACCGCCCACGGCAGCGAACTCGCCGACGCGGCAGGACAGCTGGAGAAGTACCGGCTCGTCCTCGACCGCATGGAGGCCGTCGCCCTGAAGCCCGGCCCCTCACGCGACCTCGTCCACCGCGTCATCCAAGACATCTGAGAGGCGAACCATGACCGAACCGACCTGGCAGAAGTCGACCTACAGCGAAGAAGGTTCCGCCTGCGTAGAGATAGCCACGACCCCTACCTCCATCCGCATACGCGACTCCAAGACCCCCACCGGCCCCCACCTCACCCTCCGACCCACCGCCTGGGCGGACTTCGTGTCGTATGCGGCGAGGGTGGGGCGCTGAGTACGAAAACCCCGGCATTCCGCCTGCACGTCGGTGGGCACCGACGAGAAGGCCGACGTCACAACACGGACGCACAGACCACACTCACGACTTGCGGCCAGCATGATGCCCACCTCGACACGCACGACCCTGCGGGCACCATGCGCCGTACGACCACCGCCGTACTCGCGGTCTGCGCGCTCGCGTTGGCTGGCTGCTCGTCGTCCGACCAGGAGCCGGAGAAGAAGACGGTGACCGTCACGGCCACGAAGACCCCGGAGTTGTCAGCGACCGAGCAACGCACGGCGTGTGTGGACGCGTGGGCAGCCGTGATCCAGGCGAACACGGACGCGGGCCCGGAGGACACTCCGACGGAGTGCGGGAGCGTCCCAGAGGACGACCAACTGGACGTGTACACGGAGGGATTGCAGCAGCGGAATGAAGCGAACCGCGCTGAGATCGACGCGTGTGTAGCAGACCCGACATGCACGAGCGTGCCGATCCCTTAGGAGGCGGCCCGCCGGGTTTTTACCTAGGTCAGGGCAGCGTGTCCACGCCCCGCAGGGCCCGGCACCCGTCGTCACGGCTGCGGGCGCACCGTCCGCTGCGCCCTGCTGATCACGTTCTGTGCGTCGGCTCCGTACACCGCGGACTCGCGCAGGGTGTTCCACACCTTCGAGTAGGTGGCGACGCTGTCGGCGTCGTCCAGCCAGATCTCCGCGTGCCAGTCCTCGGCGATCACCAGCCGGTCGTCGAGGATCCAGAACCCGTTCGCCGTCGGGATCTTGAGCGGCGCCCCGAGCGGGATGATGCCGAGCTCCATGGTGTCCATCCCGACCATGCCCGCAAGTCGATCGAGTTGAGCAGCCAGGACCGAGGGAGGACAGATCAGGGCGTGAAGGGCTGCCTCCCACACCAGAGCGTGGAACGTGTGGCCGCCCTGGTGCAGCCACTGCTGGCGCAGGATGCGGGTGCGCACGGCTTCCTCGGTGTCCCGTACGGAGCCGTACAGGTCGGCGTACCGCAGGAACACCGCGCGGGCGTAGTCGGCGGTCTGGAGCATGCCGGGGATCACGGACTCTTCCCAGGCGTAGATGGTGCGCGAGCGGTCGACCTCAAGGTTCCACACGTCCTGAACGGGGCGGTGGCCGGCAGCGAGCTGGCGGCGCCATGAGCGGATGTGGGACTCGAAGCCCTTGAGGCGGGCGTCCAGTTCGGCGAAGACGTCGGGCTGGCCGACGGCTTCGGCCCATGCTCGAAGGTCGTCCGAGGTGGCGGTCTGGCGGCCGTTCTCCAGTTTGTAGACCTTCGAGTGGGGCCACCCGAGCCGTTCGGCGAGCTGGGGGCCGGTGAGCCGTCCTGCGGGCCCGGTCAGCCTCAGGTCACGCAAGCGCGCGCCGAGGACTTCCCGGGCCTGCTGGTAGTCCGTGCTCACCGGCGGCTCGTCAGGTCGTGCGCAGGCCGACGGCGAACTCGCCGCAGGGGATGACGTCGTGCATCGCGACGTCCCGGAGCTGGCAGTACCGCAGGACTTCCGT
Source organism: Streptomyces sp. NPDC019531 (assembly GCF_044903305.1). Classification (NCBI taxonomy): domain Bacteria; kingdom Bacillati; phylum Actinomycetota; class Actinomycetes; order Kitasatosporales; family Streptomycetaceae; genus Streptomyces; species Streptomyces sp. NPDC019531. The sequence goes on from NZ_JBJDQL010000003.1 coordinate 91,910, forward strand.
CGGCTCGGTGATGATCTCGACGTCGTGGAACACATCCTGGTCGTCGAAGTTGAGGCGGGCGACCATACGGCTGTCGAAGATCCAGAAGTCCTCTGCGGGCAGCAGGCGCGCGTCGGCTTCGCTGCGAGGCAGGCAGCGGATGTCCTCGCCGGCCGCGGTGTTGCGGGGCGAGTCGGCGAGGAGGAACAGCTGGCCCTCGGTCGGCGGCTCGTCGACGATGCGGACGCGGCCGATGGTCTTCCCGGCGAGGACCTGGCGGCGGATGTTCTGCGACCAGTCGTCGTCGTAGTCGAGGGTGATGGAGCCCGTCTCGACGAACTCGGAGTACGTCGGGTCCTCCCGGTCGGAGGCGTAGCCGCCGCGAGTCTCCAGCCGCCACGCGGTGTGCTCGAAGGTATGGAAGAGCCGGCCGAACTCGTCCAGGTCGATGGTCTTCGCCACGCGGTGCAACTCCTTGGGGCCGTGGTTGACGAGCAGTTCGGCAGGTACGACGACAGCTACGTCGTCGGGTCCGAAGTGCTTGAGGCGGCCGAGGTCGTCGGGGTCGGTGAGGGGCGGTCCCTGAACGATGACCTCGTCGGTGTCGGGGGCGGTGTGGAGTGCTGGACAGCCGCCGTTCCTGCTGTCCGTGCCGGTGAAGATGAGCCGTCGTGCCACGGTGCCTCCCTCGGTGTGGGACTGGTGGTCGCCATCAGCATCGCCACAGCGCCCGGGCCGATCTACGGTTTCCTCGCTCCCGTTTGCGACCATCCGAGAACATCTCAGCAGGATCGAGAACATTCGAGAACAGCGGGTGGCTGCTGTCAACAGACGCTTCCTACCGTCCCGTTCATGACCCCTGCACCCGAGATGCCCCACGCGGCCGACGTCGACCCGGAGGACACCCCTCGGGTTCGCCTCGTCGAGCTCGGCCGTGTTCGCAGCCGAGCCAGGAGGGAGACCCGCACCGGCACCCCCAGCACCCTGTCCTGCGAACAGAGCCGGACTCCGCCGGACATCGAGACGATGCGCGAGGTCGTGGACCGCCTCCTCGCTCCGGACGCTGTACCCGAGGCGCTCCCGCCCACCGCCGACGAGCTGGACACGCTCACCCGCCAGCTCCGCGGACACCTCGAACTCCTCCTGCCCGAAGTCGAGGAAACCGCCAAGCGGCTCCCGCGCCAGAGCATCCCCCGCTACTGCGCACTCGCCTGCGCCGGGGAGGCTCGCGAGCGGCTCCGCGCCGAGCCGACCCGCAGATTCGGCGGACCTGCCGGCCACGCACGGCGCCTCGCCCGCACGTTGAACGCGCTGTGCGACCACTGGGAGACTCTCGCAGAGACCGCCCCGTAGATCCCCTGCCGCTGTCGTTCGGTCGCGGCGGCAGGGGAAGGCGGCCGCCTTCGTCTCCCCGGGTTCGGTGGGCACTCCTGGCTCACCCGCACCCGGGTGGTCATGGTGCACTGCCGTACCGGTGAAGGCGTAACCGGGAAGGGTTCGTGAGTGCCACGACGGTCGTCTCCCGACTGGAGCATCGTCGTGGCTGGTCGCGCCCGCGCGGTGGTAGCCGCAGATCGATACAGCCCCGCGCGCCCTAAAGGGCGGGCGCTCCCGCGCGGGCCGCCTCGACGAATGCCGTGATCAGGGCCGGGTCCTTGACGCCCCGGCTCGCCTCCACGCCGCTGGACACGTCGACGCCCCAGGGGCGGGTGACATCCACGGCTTCGCGGACGTTCTCCGGGGTGAGTCCCCCGGCCAGGAGCCACTTCTCGCCCGCCCCGGCGACCTGCTTCCTCGACCAGTCCCACGCGATGCCGGAGCCCGGCACGGGCGCGTCGAGGAGCAGCATGTCCTCGCCGTACTCCCCGCAGCGCGGCACGGAGTCGCCGAAGGCGGCCGCGCGGATCAACGTCCAGTCGCCGCCGGAGAGTTCGGAGTAGTAGGCGCGGTCCTCCGGGCCGTGCAGCTGGACGGCCCCGATGCCGGACTCGACGGCGACCGAGCGTACGTGGTCGAGGGGTTCGCGGCGGAACACGCCCACCGTCAGGACGCTGTCCGGGACCCTGGCGGCCAGCCGCGCCGCCGTGGCGGGGTCGATGCGGCGCGGGCTGTCGGAGAAGACGAACCCGATGGCGTCGGCGCCGGCCTCCACGGCCGTGTCGACGTCCTGCTCGGTCCTCAGGCCGCAGATCTTCACGAAGAGCGTCATGACGCCTACCGTATCCAATTCGTATGTGTGAACAGCGATCACATACACAACCGTTGACGCGATCACGGCAAGCGCTTACCGTCCGAAGGATACGTGCCCCGTCACCACACACCATGGAGACGAACGATGCACCTGCGACCCGTCATCGCATCCGTCGGCCTGATCGCCGGCACGCTCGTCGCACTGTCCGGCACCACCGCGCAAGCCGCCACCACCCGGTACGAGGCCGAGGCCTCCCCCGCCATCTGCACCGGAGCCGTCGAGACCGAGTACGCCGGCTACTCCGGCAGCGGATTCTGCAACGGCACCAACACCACCGGCGCCTACGCCCAGTTCACCGTGTCCGCACCCGCATCGGGCACGGCGACCCTGAGTGTCCGCTTCGCCAACGGCACCACCACCGCCCGCGCCGCGGACATCATCGTGAACGGCTCCACGGTGTCCTCGGTGTCCTTCGAGTCCACCGGCGTCTGGACCGGCTGGACCACGAAGACGCTCACCGTGCCGGTGACCGCGGGCGGCAACACGGTCCGGCTCAACCCGACCAGCGCGAACGGCCTGCCCAACGTCGACTACCTGGACGCCGAGACGTCCGGCGGCACGGAGACCCCCTCGGCCACCGCCCTGTACGTGTCACCGAGCGGCACCGACAGCGCGGCCGGCACGGTGACCGCCCCGACCACCCTCACCTCGGCGATCAGCCGCATCACGTCCGGCGGCACCATCTACATGCGTGGCGGGACGTACGCCTACACCTCGACGGTAACCATCCCCGCCGGCAGCAACGGCACCTCCGGCGCCCGCACCACGCTCTCCGCCTACCCGGGCGAGACACCTGTGCTCAACTTCTCGGCACAGAGCGAGAGTTCGTCCAACCGCGGCATCCAGCTCAACGCCGACTACTGGAAGATCCACGGCCTGGTCGTCGAACGCGCCGGTGACAACGGCATCTACGTCGGCGGCAGCAACAACGTCGTCGAGCACACGGTGACCCGCTTCAACCGCGACACCGGGCTCCAGCTGGGCCGGATCTCCTCCTCGACCCCGTCGAGCCAGTGGCCGTCCAACAACCTGATCCTCAGCGCCGAGTCGCACGACAACGCCGACTCCGACGGCGAGGACGCCGACGGCTTCGCCGCGAAACTGACCACCGGCACCGGCAACGTCTTCCGGTACGCCGTCTCCCACAACAACATCGACGACGGCTGGGATCTCTACACCAAGACCGACACCGGCGCGATCGGCCCGGTGACCATCGAGTACTCCCTGTCGTACGGCAACGGCACCCTCAGCGACGGCTCACAGGCCGGCAACGGCGACCGCAACGGCTACAAGCTCGGCGGCGACGACATCGCGGTCAACCACGTCGTCCAGCACAGCATCGCCGTCGGCAACGGCCATCACGGGTTCACCTACAACAGCAACCCCGGCTCGATGACCATCACCAGCAACGTCTCCGTCGACAACACGGAACGCAACTTCAACTTCGAGACCGGCACCTCGGTCTTCCGCTCCAACACCTCGTGCGACAGCGGTGCGACCGACCGCTACGTCGGCGACGCCGACAGCTCGAACCAGTTCTGGTCCGGCACCAACGGGTCGCGCTGCTCCTCGTACTCCGGCGCGCTGGACTGGTCGTTCGCCTCGAACGGCAGCCTGGTGGTGACCTTCGGCGGCAAACAGGTCACGCTGTAGAACACGGGACCCCGAGCGCCACGCCCGGGGTCCCCTCACCGTCCCTACTGCTTGGGCGCGGCCTGCTGGACCACCTCGAAGCTCCACAGCGTCGAGCCGGAGGCGGCGGGCTTGGGGCGCTCCCCCTCGCCCCCGCCCCCGTGCGCGGCCTGCGCCATCCCGGACATCCACTTCTGGAAGTCCTCCTCGCCACGCCAGCGCGTGTAGACGAGGTAGGTGTCGGTGCCCTCGACGGGCCGCAGCAGCTCGAACCACTCGAATCCGTCCGAGCTCTCCACCGTCCCCGCGCGGGAGGCGAACCGCTTCTCCAGCGTCTCGCGCTGCTCCTCGGGGACCGTGAGTACGTTGATCTTGACGATGCTCATGCCGCAATTGTGCGGCAAGGGGCATCAGAGGGACGTCAACGGGACACGGCCCGTCCGGGCACCTCGCCCTTCCTGTCGACGACCGCGGTCTCCATGACGGCGCTGGTGCCGGCCGGCGCCCCTCGATCCGGCCCGCGGTCTCCTCGGCGAAGTCCTCGACCGGCCGCGGACTGCGGGCCAGGAAGGCCGGCCGCCTGCGCAGAACGCGGCCGCGGGGGCCCAGTTCCCGGTCAGCCGCAGGGCGTGGTTGTGGACGGCCCGCATACAGGTCGTACAACTCCCCGAAGGCCGCCCGGTCGCCCGCGCGTATCCGCGCCCGCTCAGGTTCAGCCGTCTCTGTTTCCCTCACACCGGTGACGCTCCGCTCCCCTGCGCCAAGATCCTGTGCGCTGGGTCACATGACGCGCCCCGCAGAGCGCATACGCTGCGGAACCATGGAACAGCGAGAGGTCATGCAGAACGTCGTCGGCATCCTCACCGAGGCCCTGGAGATGCGCCGCCAGGTCCGTGAACACCCCGACCGTCAGGCCTCGTTGACCGGCGCCATCTCCGCGCTGCTCGTGGAGACCCTGCCACAGATCCACCTCCCCGCGGACGCCAGTGGCCACGCGGCCGCGGACGCCGTCGTCGAGGAGCTGGGCCCGGCCATCGCGAGCATCGCCAACTGCTTCGCATTCGCCTTCGTACAACTGGCCGAGGTCCACGACGAGGGCCGCACCGACACCTCCGCCGCGGACGTCCTGCGGCGCATCTCGCTCCAGTTCGCGAACGGCGCGGGGAAGTAGATGAGCGAGACCCGCTGAAATTCCTGAGTCGGAACGACATCCGATCCGCCGCGAGCGACGAACAGTCCCCGGGGATGCACCGGAACGGGTTCCCGGGGTGACGAGGGAGGCACCGGGAGCCCGTTCGTGTGTCGCACAGCCACGGTCACCGCACTGACGGCCACCGCCCTCGTCGTACGGCGGCTGCGCACCGGCCCCTGAGATACGCCTACTTGAGCCCGATGGCGTTACAGTCCGCCGCGTACTGGGCGGTGCAGATCTGCTTCACGGTGTAGACGTCGTCCTTGATCACCGTCTGCTCGATGTTGTCCTTGGTGAGGGCGACCACCGGCACCAGCAGGGACGGGATGTCTTTCTGGGTGGGGCTGTTGACCGTGTCGCGGATCAGCGCGTCGAACTGGAGATCGCGGCCCTGGATCTTGTACACCGCGATCTGCGCCGCGTTGGTGGCCTCCAGCAGGAACGACTTGTACACGGTCATGTACTGCTCGCCCGACACGACCCGCTGCACGGCGGCCAGGCTCGCGTCCTGCCCGGTCACCGGCGGGATCTTCGTGGCGCCGGCCTCCTTGAGCTCGTCGATGACCGCGCCCGCCATGTCGTCGTTGGCCGAGTAGACGGCTGCGATGTTGTTCAGCCCGATCGAGGCGATCGCCGCCTTCATGTTGGCCTTGGCGACCGAGGGCAGCCACTCCCGGGTGTCGTACTGCTTGGCGATGACGACCTTGCCGTTGAGCTCGCTCAGCGCGCCCTTCTTGAAGAGAGCCGTGTTGGGGTCGGCGAGGGAGCCGTTCATCATGACGATCTTGCTGGTCGCGGCCTTGTCGCCGAGCGCCCCGACGACGGCCCGGCCCTGCACCTCGCCGACGAGTTCGTTGTCGTGCGAGACATAGGCGTCGATCGGGCCCTGGGCGAGACGGTCGTAGGCGATGACGGGGATGCCCGCGTCCTTCGCCTTCTGCACGGCGGGCCCGATCGCCTTGGCGTCGACCGCGTCCACCAGGATCACGTCCACCTTGTCGGCGACCATCTGCTGGAACTGCTGGCTCTGCCGCTTCGCGCTCGCCTCGGCGTTGGCGTAACTGACCTTGCCCTTGCCGTGGGTGAGGGTCGCCACCTCCTTCTTGATGAGGGGGTAGTCGAACCTGTCGAAGCGGCTGGTGTCCCGGTCGGGCAGCAGCAGGCCCAGCGTGATGTCGTCGCCCTTCTTGGGACTCACCGCGGTGTTGCTGCCGCCGACTCCGCAGGAGCTGAGCAGAAGGGCCGACGCGCAGACGGCCATGACGGAGGGGATGGGACGCATGGCGATCCTGTGGGTGGAGGGTGGGGAGGCTGTCACGTAGGCGCAACAGTAAGTGCCCTCAATCCCGATCAAACGCCCTGACGATTTCCTTCAACGGATCACCACTCGGCATCCGCAACCGATCGTCGATGCGACACAAGTTGCGTGGCGGTGAGCGTGCGCACCATGAGGATTGCGGCGACGGCCGCGCCGACCACGGCGAGATCGGCGACCAGCAGGGGGGTCACGCCGTGATAGGCGCGGGCGATGATCTCGTCGGTGCTGTCGTCGTACGTCAGACCGAGTCCGGTGACCATGCCGACCAGCCACAGCGCCCACCACACGTTCACGACGACGGGCAGTTTGCGGTCCGGGGCGCTCTTGTGGTGGATGTCGGCGACGATGCCGCGCGGGAACCACAGGTTGACGATCGGCACGATCCAGGAGGCGTAGACCCAGATACCGGCGTAGCGCGGGCGCTCGCCGGACAGGGCTCGCGCGTTGTCCCGCATCCGCCACAGCCAGCCGATGAACAGGGCCGCGCACAGCAGCACGAGGAGGTCTCCGGCGGTGCTGACCAGGTGATACGAGTCCTCAAGCGCGGTCAGCGGCCGGTGCCGTCCCTCACCCTGGTCCGGCAGCCCGGAGGCGGGCTCCCCCGCCATCGCCAGCCGTATGTGCCACACGGCCCGCAGCGCCCAGGCGGCACCGGCCAGCCCCAGCCCTGCCACGGCGAGGTGGGCGGAGCCACGCACGGTGCGTACGACGGGCCGGGCTTCGTTCTCCCTCACGGGGTCCCCCTTCGAAAAGATCGGTTCACCCCCTCATCGTCGCGAACCCCGCGAGCGGTTCACGCCGCAAACCCCCTCCGGGCCGCAGCGGGCCGCCGCAGGCATTCAGGGGCGCGGGGAACTGTGCAAAACGCCCGCCCCCACGACGGACCCCGACACCCCGACGAGCCCCACCCCCAACAAACCCCCGACGGGCCCGGTGGGAAGTCGAGAAGAAAAGCGGTCGGGCGAGGATCGTGGGGGCCATGGAGGAACAGCGATACGACGTGTGGGCGTCCGGCGCCGCCTACGACCGTTACATGGGCCGCTGGAGCCGGGCGGTCGCGCGGGAGTTCACGGCCTGGCTCGGGCGTCCGGACGCGCTCGCGTGGCTGGACGTGGGATGCGGCACCGGTGTGCTGTCGGGGGTGGTGAGAGAGCGCTGCCGACCCCGGCTGATCGTGGGCTGCGACCGCTCCGAGGGCTTCGTACGGGTGGCCAGGGCCGCGGTCGTGGCGGACGCCATGGCGCTTCCCGTACGGGACGGCGCCTTTGACGTGGCGGTCAGCGGACTGACCCTGAACTTCCTGCCCCAGCCTGCGGCGGCCGTCGCCGGGATGGCCCGCGCGGTCCACCGGGACGGCGGTCTGGTGGCCGCGTACGTGTGGGACTACGCGGAACGGATGGGCCTGCTGCGCCACTTCTGGGACACGGCCGCCGAACTCGACCCGGCCGCCGTGGAGTTGGACGAGGCCCGCCGGTTCCCCTACTGCCGTCCACAGCCGTTGCACGACCTGTGGACGGACGCGGGACTCACCGACGTGGTCGTGCGGGCGATCGAGATCCCCACCGTCTTCGCCGACTTCGCCGACCTGTGGGGGCCCTTCCTGGCCGGCCAGGGCCCCGCCCCGGGCTATGTCGCCGCCCTCACCCTCGCCGACCGCGACCGCCTGCGGGAAGCCCTGCGCGCGGCCGTACCCACCGAGCACGACGGCTCGATCCCCCTCTCGGCACGCGCCTGGGCGGTGCGCGGCAGAACCGGGTGAGGACGGGAGCCGGTCCCGGGCACCGTGGGCACCTGTGGCGCACGCGACACCTCACGCCCCGGTTACGTTTCGCTCAACCTCTGGTTGCGAAGCGGTGATCGGGCGACGATGGGCCCATGACTCTGGCCGAGCGTGCCCTGGAGCGCCTGGAAGCGTGGTCCGACCTCAGCGCGGGCATGCCCAGCTGCGGAGCCGGGTTGGCATTGTGCTCCGCACACAGCGAGATCGTGCACTTCCACCCGGGGCGGGACGTGGACCTGCATCTCACGGAATCGGCCATCCGAAGATTCCACGACGACCTCCAGGACTCGACCGCGGTCCGGCTCGTGCCGGGCTCCCGCTGGGTCACCGTCCACCTCGACTGCGAGACCGACGTCGACCTGCTGATGAGCCTGGTGAGCATGGCCCTCAACGCCCACCAGGCCGGTCACCGGCCCGTCGGGGAGGCCGAGTGCAACTTCCACCGCGTCACGGTGGTCCCCCGGGACTCCCCTTTCGCCCCGATTCGGCGATAATCGGACTATGAGTACGGCGACGTTTGTCCTGGCGGCCACGTCGAGCGAAGTACTCAACGTGATCGCCGCCTTTGCCGGTGGGCTGTTCATCGCCGGCGCGCTGGTGTGGGCCGTGCAGTTCGGCATGCGGGTCCAGGACCGGGAGCTTCCACGGCCGCTCAGCGAGGAGCAGCCGCATCTTCCGGAGACCGGGCCGATCCATGAGATCCGGGAGATGCGGGAGCCGGACGAGCTCCCGGCCCCCACGGACGAGCGGGAACGGCTGATGCCGTACCAGCTCCATCACTCGGGAAGCAGGCGAGGAGAGGACCAGCACCGCAAACGCTGGCTGCCCGGCTCCAGCGGCGGCTTCGGCAGCGGCGGCCTCGGCCACGTGTGACCGGGCCCGGGACACAGGGCGGCGCTGAACGGGGCTGCCCGCCGTACCAGGGCGGCGCTGAACGTTCGGCTGCCCGCCGTACCAGGGCAGTCACCACGCCGGGGCCCCCGCGTGGTGCCGCCGGGGAGGCACGGCAGGTACCGGGCGCCTCGCCCTGACAGCCGTGGGGTCGACCAGCACTGCCGGCACCCGACGGCACATCGCGCTCCCGGCGGATCCAGCATGTCGCAGCACGGGAACCCGGCCCGACCGCCCGACCTCCCGACCTCCCGACCTCCCGACCTCCCGACCTCCCGACCTCCCGACCTCCCGACCTCCCGACCGGGGAGGATCCGCCCCCCCGGCCCGACAGATCGGCGTACCTGGCAGCCGCATACCCACGGCGGGCGCGTTCCGGCCGCATGCATACGGCCGGGCCGCGTCCTCGCCGCCTGTCCACGGCTCCGCCCCCGCCCCCGCCCGCCGGGATTTCCGTCCGCGAGGCGACCCCCGGCTCGGCGAGGATGTGCTCGACGTGGGCATCCACCGTGCGCTTGGAGATGACCAGGCGTTCAGCGATGTCCGCGTGGATGCCGTTCCGGGATCAGACCGCCGCCTTGCCCGGCTGGTACACCGCCAGCGCCCAGATCACGAAGAAGTTGATGCCGATCATGATGACCGACCAGACCGGCTCGTAGGGCAGGAAGAGGAACTGGGCGAGCATGTTCAGCGAGGCCAGGAAGATGCCGGTCATCCGGGCCCAGCCCGCGCCCCTGAGGATGAACGCGCCGACGCCGGCGGCGAGGGCGCCCAGGCAGAGCAGGATCACGCCCCAGCCGGTGCGGTTGATCTTGTAGACGTAGTCGCCGATGCTGGCCCAGACGTCGTCGTCCGCGAGCAGGGAGATGCCCTGGAGGATCGCCAGGATGCCGTGCACCAGCATCAGCACACCGGCGAAGACGACCCCGCCGGCGGCCCAGGAGTTCTCGGCGGGCGTCGGGCCGAGTCCCGGCGTCGGGGCCGGGGTCATACCGGCCGGCCGCTGGGACTCGCTCCAGCCCTGCTGGGCCTGGTGCGGCCCGCCTGCGGACGGCTCTGTGGCGTGCGGCTGCTGGGTCATGGCCGTTTCCCACCTTTCGTGGTCGATGTGCTTCGACCATCGGGCGAGCTGAGGGCGGCCACCACGGGAGTGAGCCATTCGGGTGACGTCGGGCGTGCGGACGTACCGCGACGGACCTTCACTGGAGGGACCTGCACCCAGGAGGCGAGATGACCCGCTGGACGACGGCCGCGCTGCTGACGGCCCTGGCTCTCACCGGCCTGACCGCCTGCTCCGACGACGACACCCCGTCCTCCGTGGCGAGCAAGGTCGCCTCGGCCGCCTCCCGTGCCGGGGAGGCTGTGTCGTCGGCGACGGCGGAGGCGGGCAGACGGTTCGACGACATCAAGAACGGCGTCGACGCCAGGGACGACGTACGGCTCGGCACCCCCGCGACCGCCTCCGACGGCCGTACGACGGTGGAGGTCACCGCGACCAACAGCGCGGACTCGGCCAAGTCCTTCGCCGTCCAGGTCGACTTCACCGACCAGGACGGCACGCTGCGGGACGCGGTGGTGGTGACGGTCTCGAACGTGGCGGCGGGTGGCTCCGGGAAGGCGACCGCCCGCAGCACGCACGACCTGTCGGGGGACGTGAAGGCGAAGGTGTCGAGGGCGGTCCGCTACTGAGCGGTGGGGGCGGGGGTCACGCCATCCAGAAGAAGACGGCCGTCATCCGCTTCTCCTCCAGCGTGCCGCCGGAGTAACCGGTGGCGCTGTGCACGAGGTTGGCGTTGTAGAGGAGCAGCCGGTTGTACTTGTGCGGCACCCGTACGTCCTCCTCGAAGGCGTCGGGCGCGACGAACCGGGTACCGAGGGCCTCGACGAGGTTGTTGTGCGGGGCCTGCACGACGTTGCCGCCGAGCCGCCCGCCGGGCATGGACTGCCGGTAGAAGCTGGTACCGCAGTCCTTGGGAACACCGGGGTTGAGGTACAGCACGGCGGCGTACCGGCACAGCGCCCGGGAGTCGGTGTGCGGACGGGGCTCGCTCTCGCCCTCGCCCACGACCTGCACGCAGTTGTGGTTGAGGGTGCCCCCGCCGGGTGCCCGCTGCACCCACAGTTCCCTGGCACCGGTGGCCTGCTTCACCAGCCGCTCCACCCGCCCGAGTTCGGCGGGTTCGAGCCCCGGCATGGTCCGCAGCCCCGGCCAGGTCTCCGAGGTGTACGGATACCCCTTGACCCAGTCGTCCTTGGCGAGACAGCGTTCCCGTACGGCGTCGATGTCCGGGAGCACATCGTCGATCACCCAGTAGTCGCGGCCCTTGGTGGGCTTGCGGTAGGGGAGGACGGGGAGGGGCCGCTGGGACCGCTGTGGCATGGACATGCGGCGAATCTAGGTCCGGGGGCCGTCAGGACTCTCCCACGTTTCCCTCCGGATTCACCCGCGTACCGGTCAACCGTCGGTCAAGCACGGGCGCCGTCCCCGAAGACGCCCTCGGCGTTCTCGACGCGAACGGCGCGGGCGAACCAGCGAACCCCCGTTGAACACCCGCACCCCCGCGTCCGTACTCCTGTGCGTCCGACCCGCCTCCCGGCGGGGACCCCGACCGGGCAGGAGGCACGGTGCCACTCTCGCGCAACGCGATGGGAACGCTGTTCGTTGGCGGAGCCCTCACATTGACCCTGGGCGCACTCGCCTATCCGTCGATGCTCGGAGTGAGCACCGTATCCAGCGCACAGGACAGAGTGATCGCCCAGACGCAGTGGGGGCCGCTGACGGAGGGCGACCGCGACTTCGTCGTCAAGGTGCGGGCGGCCGGTCTGTGGGAGTACCCGCTGGGCCAGGTCGCTCTCCAGAAGGGGACGACCCCGGCGGTGAAGGAGGCCGGAAGGCACCTCATCGACGGACACGCGGCCCTGGACGCCGCCTGCCGCAAGATCGCCCCGATGCTCAACATCACCATCCCGAACGTGGCGAGCCCGCAACAGGTCGGCTTCGTGAACACGATCGAGTCGAGCAACGGCCAGCAGTTCGACACGAACTTCGCCAACATCCTGCGGGTGACGCACGGTTCGATCTTCAACACGATCGCGAAGATCCGCTCCACCACCAAGAACTCACTGGTGCGGTCGCTGGCCGACATGGCCAACGACACGGTGCTGGACCACATCACCGTCATGGAGAAGACCGGCTTCGTCAACTTCGACCAGGCCCTGTTCATGCAGACCACCCCGCCCAAGCTGCCCGACACCGACCTCACCCCGCCGGCCCCGCAGCCCGGCGCGCCGATGGTCGTGCTCTCCCCGCCGGCGAACCCGACGTCCACCCCGCTCGCGGTCCCGGGCGAGAACGCGAACGGCACCACCCCGGCGGCGGGCGCCACCCCCACCCCGACTCCCGCCGTCGGGTAGCCCTAGCCGAGCCAGACCGTCGTGTCCGGACCCAGCAGCCCGTTCTCCAACGGGCTGCTGGTGAGCAGCACTTCCCCCTCCGGGAACGGGACTGCCGTGTCCGACAGATTGGTGACGCACCGCCAGCCCTCGTGCCGGGTGAAGTCCAGCACGTCGGCCCGCCCCGCGTCCGCCCAGGTGAGGTCCTCCCCCTGGAGGAGCTTGCGGCGCAGCCGCAGTGCGGCGCGGTAGAGCTCCAGCGTGGAGCCCTCGGCACCGTCCTGGGCCGCGACGGCGTACCGCGCGAACCACTCCGGCTGCGGCAGCCAGGCACCGCCCGCGCCGAAGCCGTACGACGGCCCCGTCGTCGTCCAGGGCAGCGGCACCCGGCACCCGTCGCGCCCCTTGCGGACCCGTCCCGTCTGCTCCCAGATCGGGTCCTGGAGCACCTCCACGGGCAGGTCGGCGACCTCGGGCAGACCGAGTTCCTCGCCTTGGTAGACGTACGACGATCCCGGCAGCGCGAGCATGAGCAGCGTGGCCGCGCGAGCGCGCCGCAGGCCCTCGGAGAGGTCGATCGCGGGCGCGTGGCCGCCGGACAGCAGCCAGGCGTTCTCGTCGGTGCCCGGCGGGAGCACGAGGCGTGAGGCGTGCCGTACGACGTCGTGGTTGGAGAGCACCCAGGTCGCCGAGGCACGGGCCGCGTGCGCGGTGACGAGGGAGTCGGTGATGACCTGGCGCAGCTCGGCGGCGTCCCAAGTGGTCTGGAGGTACTCGAAGTTGAAGGCCTGGCCGAGTTCGTCGGCGCGGGCGTACAGCGCGCGCCGCGGACCCGGCACCCAGGCCTCGGCGACGGCCGTACGGGGCGGGCTGTAGGAGTCGAGGATGGTGCGCCAGTCGCGGTAGATCTCGTGGACCTCGTCGCGGTCCCAGTAGGGGTGGCTGCCCGGCGGCAGGAGCTGCAGGGCCTCCTCGGCGACGCCGGGAAGGCCGCCGAGATCGCGCAGCGGCTCGGTCAGGTCCTTGACCAGCGCATGCGCCACATCCACCCGGAAACCGTCGACCCCGCGGTCGGACCAGAAGCGCAGGGTGGTGCGGAAGTCCTCGCGGACCTCGTCGTCCGACCAGTCGAGGTCGGGCTGCTCGGGGGCGAACAGGTGCAGATACCACTGCCCGTCCGGCACCCGCCGCCAGGCGCTGCCGCCGAACACGGACTGCCAGTCGGTGGGCGGCAGTTCGCCGTGCGGGCCGCGGCCGTCGCGGAAGACATAGCGCTCGCGGGCCCGGGACCCGGGACCGGCGGCGAGGGCCTCCTGGAACCAGACGTGCTGGTGGGAGGTGTGGTTGGGGACGAGGTCGACGATCACCTTCAGGCCGAGCCGGTGCGCCTCGGCGACCATGGCGTCGAAGTCGTCGAGGGTGCCGAGGCGCGGGTCGACGTCCCGGTGGTCGGCGACGTCATAGCCGCCGTCGGCGAGTTCGGAGGGATAGAAGGGGCTCAGCCACAGGGCGTCGGCGCCGAGGGCGGCCACATGGTTGAGGCGCCGGGTGACACCCCTGATGTCTCCGAGGCCGTCTCCGTCGGCGTCGGCGAAGCTGCGGGGATAGACCTGGTAGACGACGGCCTGACGCCACCAGTTGGGGTCGTTCACGTGGGCTCCTCCGCAATACGTGTGCAATGTGCGCGGTCCATGCAGGCGACAAAGGGGATATCTGTCCACGTCATCGGAAAAGTGAACCTGCGGGTTATGCGGAGCAGATCGTTCCTGGTGTGTCGAAATTGTGATGACCTTTGAACGGGCCTTGTATCACCGCAGGTTGACACCGTTCCGCAAGGAGATCCACGATGTGCAAACACTGTGGCGCATGTGACCAATGGGCCCAGTGTTCCTGATGCTTTCCATGACCACTCACTTCATCCTGACGGGATACGTATGTCCATAGCGAGACGTGTCACCATGCGGCGCCTGCTGGGGACGGGCGCCGCGACGCTCGCCTTCTCCGCTGCACTCGCCTCCGTCGCCTCGGCCTCCGACTGCCCCGGCGGCAAGGGCTGGGAGGACGGCGGAAGCTACAAGCCCGGTACGGGCGCCGGCTCGAAGACCGAGACCGACCGCTGCGAGTTCTCCCTCGACGGCAAGAACTTCTTCGCCTCGGTCAAGGTCGACGACCAGAACCTGAAGCCGGCCGACGACGGCAAGGTACACGTCAAGGTCCGCGCCGCGGGCGACGCGTCCACCTGCACCGCCTCTCTCGCCTCCTACCTCGCGCACGGCCCGACGTTCGCCACCTCCGGCGAGCAGGTCTTCCACGACTTCGACACCGTGTCCGTCAAGGCCGGCTCCGTCGACACCCTCGACGTCGCGATCCCCGACGCGGGCTGCTACGGCCAGGTCGACCTCTACCGCGGCAACACGAAGTTCGACGGCAAGCTCGACGCCAACGACGGTTTCACGCACGGCGACCTCCCCAAGGGCCCGGACCACCCGGTCATCAAGGACAAGCTGATCGCGGCCTGGAACGGCGGCACGAAGGACTGCACGACCACGCAGACCACGCCTCCGGCGACTCCGCCGGCCGAGTCGACCCCGCCGGCTTCGGAGTCCACCCCGCCGGCCTCCGAGTCGACGCCTCCGGCCTCCGAGAGCACGCCTCCGGCCTCGGAGACCCCCTCGACCGAGTCCCCGACCCCGTCGGCCTCGGAATCCACGACGTCCCCCGCCGCCCCCACCCCGAACGGTGGCGGCGACGACCTCGCGGAGACCGGCGCCAGCAGCAACACCCCGCTGATCGCGGGCGGTGCGGCGGTGCTCCTGGCGGGCGGCGCGGGCATCGTCCTGGCGACGCGTCGTCGTAAGGCTTCGCGCGCCTGACCCTCTCCGACAGGGCCGTCCCACCGTTCGCGGTGCGGGCGGCCCTTTCGGTGCGGCCGCTCCGTGTGCCCTGAGCCCGTCACATCCACAGCACGCCGTCGTCCTCGTGTTCGCGCACACGGAACGCGATCATCCGGCGCAGCAGGTCGCCCGGCACGGGCCCGCCGTACGGGAGCCTGACTGAGCCCTTGCCCGTGGCGAAGCCGGTGAGGTCGGTGGCGAAGGCCTCGCGGGTGCTGGGGGTGAACACGACGTTCGCGTGCCTCGCGTGCCCGCTGACCATGAACAGGATCGTCCCGGACGGGTGGACCCACGCGGGATGCCCCCACTTGATCGCCTCGCCGGCCGTGGGAACCGCCTCAAGGGCCAGCGCCCGCACCCGCTCAAGCAGCTCGCGGCCCGCACCCTCGAAGCCCTCGATGTACGCGTCGACCGTCTGCGGCTTTCCCATGAAGCCAGTGTGGCACCGGCTCCCTCACGTCCGAGCGGGTCAGTGCAGGGTGGGCCGGTAGACGAGCTCCTGGATGTTTCCGTCGAGCGTCCGGCTCTCCAGCAGCTCCAGGTCGAAGTCGGGAGCGCCCTGGAAGATCGGGGCGAGCCCGGTCCGGCCGGTGATGACGGGGAACAGCGTCACCTGGAGTCGGTCGACCAGCCCGGCCGCCATCAGCGCCCGGTTCATCGCAAGGCTGCCGTGCGAGCGCAACGGCACCTCGGACTCCTCCCTGAGCCGGGCGACCACGTCGAGGGCGTCCCCGCTCACGACGGTCGCGTCCGGCCAGCCGAGGGAGTCCTCCAGGGTCGTGGACACCACGGTCGTCGGCAGATTCCGCATCCGGGTGACCCAGGGGTCCCGCACGTCATCCCCTTCACTGCTCTCGGCCAGCATCTGCGCGAAGGCCCGGAACGTGGCGGCCCCGAAGACCATCCGCTGCTCCGCGCCGTACAGGTCGAGACGACGGTCGAGCAGCTCGGGCCCCTGCTTGCCCCAGTAGCCGGTCCAGTCGCCACCGGCGGCGCCGTAGCCGTCGAGGCTGCAGAAGACGTCGAAGGTGTAGGTGGCGGTCATGTCGCTCTCCTTGAGTCGGTTGTCCCATAGACCCGGTACGCACCCGAAAGTCATCGCCACTGTGACTCGGCCGGCGGCGGCGCCATGTCCGTCAGGCCGAGTCGGCGGTCTCCGCGATGAGCCCCCTGAGGGGGAGCGGGTCGCTCAGTCGCGCGGCGAGCCGGCGGATGCCGTCCCGTGAGGACCTCTTGTAGCTGGTCGCGACGTCGACGGAGATGTTGTGCTCCAGGATCGCGTGTTGCGGCCGTCGAGGCACTCGATGCCGGCGTCGCGGCGCGGCTGACTTGCGGCGGTGGCCGCGCTTCGGGGGCTGAACGACGTCCGGCGCGGGGCCCCGCACTGATCCCGAGCCCGCGTTGTCGTGCCGGCGCGGGCCGGTCGTCAGTCGGGTGCCACTTCTGATCAGTCGGGTGCCACTTCTGAGATCAGTTCGCGGACGCGCGTCTCGATCGTGTCGCGGATGGGTCGGACGGCCTCCACGCCCTGCCCGGCCGGGTCGTCGAGCTGCCAGTCGAGGTACCGCTTGCCGGGGAAGACGGGGCAGGTGTCGCCGCACCCCATGGTGATCACGACGTCGGACGCCTGGACGGCCTCCACGGTGAGGATCTTCGGTGTCTCGGCGGAGATGTCGATTCCGGCCTCGCTCATCGCTTTGACCACGGCCGGGTTGACGGTGTCGGCGGGGGCCGAGCCGGCGGAGCGGACCTCGATGCGGTCGCCCGCGAGATGGGTGAGGAAGGCGGCGGCCATCTGGGAGCGGCCTGCGTTGTGGACGCAGACGAACAGCACCGACGGGCGCGAGGGGGACGTGCTCATGATGGGTGGCTTTCTCGCGGCATGGTCAGGGGTCAGGGGGAGACGGGTTCGGGTTCGCTGCCCGGGATGGAGATCCCGGGGCGGGCCGGAGTGACTCGCGGGCCGTGGACGGCGGCCACGATGCCGAGCCCGAGCACGGCACCGAGCAGCTGGGCGGCGATGAACGGGGCGACGGAGGCGGGAGCGATCCCGGCGAAGGTGTCGGTGAAGGCCCGGCCGATGGTCACCGCGGGATTCGCGAACGACGTGGATGAGGTGAACCAGTAGGCGGCCCCGATGTAGGAGGCCACCGCGACAGGGGCGAGCGCGGCGCGGCCGACCCGGTCCAGGCCGAGGATCAGCAGGATCAGCCCGGCCGTGGCGACGGCCTCGCCCAGCCACAGATGTCCGGCGGACCGGTCGTGGGTGGAGAACTTCACCAGCGGCTCGCCGAACATCGCGTCGGCCAGGATCGTGCCGCCGATCGCCCCCGCGATCTGGGCAGGCACATACGCGGCGACGTCCCGCAGTGCGAACCCCTCCGGGGCGTGGCGTTCGGTGAACCAGGCGACGAGAGTGACGGCCGGGTTGAAGTGCGCGCCGGAGACCGGCCCGAACACGGTGATCAGCACACCAAGGCCGAACACGGTGGCGAGGGAGTTGGCGAGCAGCTGCACGCCGACGTCGTGCGACAGCGCGGTGGCCTGGATGCCCGAGCCGACCACCACCGCCACCAGCAGCCCGGAGCCGATCGCCTCCGCGGCGGCGCGGCGGCCGAGTGGGGCGTTCATACGCCGGCTCCGGCGGTCTGCGAGGTGGCCAGGAACGCGGCGAGCCGGTCCAGGGTGCCGGGCAGCACCCAGTAGTAGACCCAGGTGCCGCGCCGTTCGCAGTCGATGAGTCCGGCCTGTCGCAGGAGCTTGAGGTGGTGGGAGATCGTCGGCTGGGAGAGGTCGAAGGCCGGGGTCAGCTCGCACACGCAGACCTCGCCGCGCTCAGCCCCCTCGCCGCGCTCAGAGCCCTCGCCGCCCTCGCCGCGCGAGGCGATCATCGACATCAGGCGCAGCCGGACGGGGTCGCCCAGGGCCTTGAAGATCTTCGCCAGGTCGGCGGCCTGGTCCTCGTCCAGTGGTGCGGCGGACAGGCCGGGGCAGCAGGCGGCGTCCTGGCCGAGCACCTCAAGCTCTTGTTTCGACATTCCTCTATGTTGACGTTTTTCGATCCAAGGCGCAAGCTTGCATCAACAAACTTCAATACAGGCCGTTCCGGGGAGTGAGTCATGCACAAGCAGTCCATCGATCTGCAGGAAACCGTCCGCCAGCGGTACGCGGCGGCGGCCGTGAAGATCACCGAGGGCACCGCCGCCTGCTGCGGACCCGAGCCGGTCGAGATCGACGAGAACTTCGGCTCGACCCTTTACGCCGCCGACGAGCGCGATGCGCTGCCGGCACAGGCCGTCGCCGCCTCGCTCGGCTGCGGCAACCCCACCGCCGTCGCCGAACTCCGCGAGGGCGAGCGCGTCCTGGACCTCGGCTCGGGCGGCGGCATCGACGTCCTGCTGTCCGCCCGCCGCGTCGGCCCGACCGGCAAGGCGTACGGACTGGACATGACCGAGGAGATGCTCGCGCTGGCCCTGACCAACGCGGCGCGGGCAGGTGCCACGAACGTGGAGTTCCTCAAGGGCACGATCGAGGCGATCCCGCTGCCCGCGAACACGATCGACGTCGTCATCTCCAACTGCGTGATCAACCTGTCCGTCGACAAGCCCGCCGTCTTCGCCGAGACCTTCCGCGTCCTGCGGCCCGGCGGCCGCATGGGCGTCTCCGACGTCGTCGCCGACGACACCCTCACCCCCGAAAACCGGGCCGAGCGCGGCGACCACGTCGGCTGCATCGCCGGAGCCCTGTCCTTCGCCGAATACCGCGCGGGCCTGGAAGCGGCCGGCTTCACGGACATCGAGATCACCCCGACCCATCCGGTCGCCGACGGCATGCACTCCGCCATCGTCCGAGCGGGCAAGCCCACCACCGCAGCGACGCCCGCGTCGGACGACTCCTGCTGCGGCGTCACCGCCTGCTGCACCCCGGGCGAGAAGACGAACGACACGGCCGTCACTGTCAGCGAGGCCAAGAGCGCCGCCGGATGCGCCTGCCGGAACTGACCTCTCACACCCGGCACGGTGGAAGGCGCGTTGGCGGTCGACGTCGCCGGGTGCCCAACTGCACTCAGGCACACACAACCACCGGCCACCGCGCCCCCCTGGCCCAATAAATCGAACACATGATTGAATCCGGGCATGCGATCGTTCCCCGACGACCTCGCCCACGCGCAGCAGGAATGGCACACCACCTACCGACAGCTCGCCGAGCGCCCCGGCCACACCGACCTGCGCCGACGCCTGTACCGGCTGTCGGTCCACCTGTTCTTCCATCCCCACTGGCAGCAACGGCGCCCCGGCCCCGCGGCCTGGCAGGAACTGCGCGTCCTGAGCCGGTCGGCCGGGACCACGAGTGAGCGACCGCCCCGATGACGGGCCCCGATTCCCCGGACCCCCCAGAAGACGGGTCTCTCCCTCTCCACGTGACCGTCCACCCACCGTCCCCCACAGGCGCCCGCCGCGTACGCGTGAACGGCGAGCCCCTGGGCTTGGCCCACAACCTCGCCGACATCGCCGAGTTCCTCCGCCGGGCCGGCCTGGAGATCGACGCGGCGGAGGTGGCGGAGGCGGCGTGGATCGACTGGCGGGGGGTGGGGCCTGGGGGGTGGGTTCCGGGCGCGAGCGACGCAGGCACCTGAGACATCAACGCGCTTCGCAGCCAAGGGACATGCCCACGCGATACAGCTACACGATCTCCAGCCAGATTCCTGGTCTGACAGCCACGTCCATACGAGGATGAGGCCATGCGCAGCACCGGCGAAGAAGAGTCGCTCAAGTTGATCCGCCGCTACGTCACGCCCGACCGGCGGTACCTCAAACTTGGCGGCGGCCTTCTCAGGAGGAGCGGGCGCGACCGAACCACGTTCATGAAGAAGCTGGGCAAGGCTGCCGGTGAGATCAGCCCCCATGAACTGGGCATGCTGCTCGACGGAGGATGGCGCGAGCGCAAGACGGCAACCTGGCTCATCGCAGTTGCCGGCAGAACCGAGTTCCGGGAACGTCTCGGCGAACTCCTGCTCGCCAGTACAGGGCCCTACGCGGGGCAGGCGTACTGCGTCGCTTTGGCCACCTTCGGCACCTCTGCCGACGCCGACCTCCTGGTTGCCTACCTCGACCGTTATCTACGTCGCCCTGACCTCTACTACGACCAGACAGCCGCCCTCGGCGCCCTCCTGTTGCTCGACGCCAAGCTCGGTGCTGAGCGCGCGGCCCGCTTCCTTGCACCCGGCGGACTCTGGCACCAGTGGATCGACGGGCCACCCGCCAAGGACCGCGATACCCCCGACAGCTACCGGGAGTTCATCGGCCAGCTCTGCGCTTTCGCCGACGAAAGCGCCAAGCACTGTCCGGCAGGAGGGCGCGGTGTGCCGCCTCACCGAAGGTAGCCACCACTACCGAGCGTCCGTGCTGCTATGCATCGTGCTCCTTCTGGAGATCTAGTTCCGCCCACACGGTTTTGCCCACGGTCAGCCTCTCCACGGCCCAACGCCCCGCCAGCACCCGGACGATGAGCAGGCCTCGGCCGAACTGGTCGTCAGGGTCGGACAGACGGGCACCGGGGAGGCGTTCGCCCCTCGGGTCGGTCACCGCGATCCGCAGTGCGGTGTCGGTGAGGGTCGTCTCGACACGGAACAGACGGTCCCGCAAGCAGCCGTGCAGCAGCGCATTCGTGCACAACTCGCTTGCCACCAGCGCCGCGTCACCGGCCAGGCCGGGTTGGCCCCAGTCGACCGCGAGTCCGGCGACGTGTCTGCGGGCGAAGGGGATGCTGCGCGGGTAGGGGGTGTAACTGACCTCGTCGTGGCGGTCGTAGGACTTGGGCGGTGGGGGAGGGCAGGAGTCGGTCACGGTTTCCTCCGGGAGTTGTGATGTCGGGGTGGCTCCGCCGCGCGGGGCAGCGCGGTGCCCTTCCGCCAACTGGTTTCTTTGTGTGGGCGACCGAGTACTGACGGTAGCCTCTAGGGGAGTTGGCCAGCAATCGAACAGGACAGAAATATTGCTGCCCTGGCGGTGATGATGAGAGGGAACTCATGGCAGGCAGGGACCCCAACCGCGGAAAGACGGTCACGACCGTTCTGGGGCGACGGCTCGGTGGTGAGCTGCTGAGGATGCGAGAAGCCTGCGATCTCCGGCAGACGCATGCCGCCGAGGCGCTGACGGCCTCCGTCACCAAGGTGGCGAAGATCGAGCGCGGGCAGGTGCCATTGCGTGATCCCGACGTCAGGGCCCTGTCCCATCTCTACGGTGAGACCGACGAAACGGTGATTGGCAGGCTGCTCGCCCTCGCCAAGGCGGACCGGGAACGACGCCGGGCCAAGGGCTGGTGGAACCAGTACCCGCAACTGACGGCGCAGATCGAGTACGTGGCCCTGGAGGACATCGCCACGCAACTCCGCACCTGGCAACTCGCCTTTGTGCCCGGCCTCTTGCAGACCGCCGACTACGCACGCGCCCTGGCTGTCGGGAACGGGTCGTGGGACGACCTCGACGAGATCGAGACCTTCGTCGAGGCGAGGATGGCCCGGCAGGCACGGCTGGGTGGCGAACGCCCGCTACAGCTCTGGGCGTTGCTGCACGAAGGGGCCGTACGCCAACTGGTCGGTGGCCGGGATGTCATGAGGGCTCAGCTGGAGCACCTGCTGGAGGCGGCGCGCCTACCCAACGTGCGGGTGCAGGTCGTCCCGTTCATCGCCGGCGCCCACCCCGGGATGACCTGTGCCTTCACGGTCGTCTCCTTCACCGAGCCCGGCGCCTTGGACGTCGTACAGGTGGATACTTCGTCGACGAAGGTCTGGTTGGAGAGCGAGACTGACGCCGCGCACCACAACGCGACCTTCGACCGCATCACGCGGCTCGGACTCGCCCAGAGCAACTCTGTAAGACTCATCGACAGCATCCGCAAGGAGATGTAGGCACCGTGTCCGACTACGACTTCAGGAAGTCCACGTACAGCAGCGGTGACGCGCACGGCGAGTGCGTCGAAGTCGCCCGCAACATACCCACCACCGTGGCCGTCAGGGACTCCAAGTACTCCGACGGCCCGATACTCCTCGCCGCCCCCGGCGCCTGGACCCCCTTCCTGCACTCCCTGCACAGCGGACGACCCTGATCAGCAACACCTCACATCCGGGATCTCAGCACGTCGACCTCACACCCCGGTGCGAAGGGGTCGAAGCCGTGCTCGGTCAGTCAGCGGACTATCAGCAGGCTTCGCAACGACCACCACGCACGGATCACATCGAGGTCGACGTCGGTCCCGTAGCCGGTGATGACGCGTCGAGGTGCTCTTCGGCGGGCAGGACGCCGTTCGTCACGAGTGACTCGCACTCGGCGTCGAGTTCCGCCGTCGGCGCGACGATGCTCCGGCCGGCCCGGCAGGGGCGGCGGCGGCGCTTCGTGCAGCTTCCGGATGGCGGCACCCGCCGCCGGTGACGCGGTCGACTGCTCGCCGAGCCGGCCGAGCACCACCCCCGGCTTGCACCACAGGGCCTCCGGCGTCGGGACCGGCGCGAGGGACATCGCCTCGACCTCGACGTCCATGCGCGCCTGGTCGGCGTCCACCTTCAAGAACACGTCACCGACGCGCAGAGTCGCGCGCTCGGAATGGGCGACGACGACTTCGACCTGATCCATGGGCGACCGGTATCCCGGCGGCCCCGTGCACGACACCCACCTCTGACCAGGTCAGGACACCTGCTTCAGCAACCCCCGCACCGCCTCGTCCACCACCGAATACCGCACCACCCGCCCCTCCTTCTCCCCCGCCACCACCCCCGCCGCCCGCAGCAGCCGCAGCGCCTGCGATACGGCGGGGTCGTTCATCCCCGTCGCGATCGCGAGGTCGGAGACCGCCAGGGGGCCGGTTCGGTGCAGGGCGAGGAGCAGGGAGAGGCGGTTGGGGTCGGCCAGGAGGGCGAAGCGGTCCGACCAGGCGCGGACATGGCCGGGGTCGCCGATCGCCGCGATGGCGTCGCACACCCGGTGTCCGTCGATGGTGCGGCGGTCCGCTCGGTCGGACGGGACGAGATGCATGGCCCTCATCCTCCCAGGCCCTGTATGTGATCTTCCATACCTGCGCAGGTATGCAGCTATGCAGGAGACGATCCGCCCGCCTACGGTGGTCGGGCCGTGGTGCTCGGGAAGCCGGTGACGACCCCTCAGGGGGTTCAGGCCGGCGCGGCCCTCGCCACTGTGATCGGGGAGTTCTCCGCCCACGTCCCTCGCGGGACAGCCACTGGCCGTCAGTATCCGGCCGGGAAGGCGGGCAGGGAGAACGCACGACCCGTAAGCCAGGAGACCGGCCACGGCAGCTCACGAGTTCATCCAACGAGGTGCTGGAGTGACCACCGTATGACTGATCCTGGCCTGCCCAAGGCAGCCGAGACCGCCGCATCCTTCCGCTGGCGGCGCGAGGACACCGTCAAGACAGCCGGTCTGATGGCCGCCATAGCCGCCCTGCACGTCCTCGCCTTCGGCATCCTCTTCCTGCTCGTCGTTCCGGAGCACTACGAAGTCGGGGACAAGGCCTTCGGTATCGGACTCGGCATCACCGCCTACACCCTCGGTATGCGGCACGCCTTCGACGCCGACCACATCGCCGCGATCGACAACACCACCCGCAAGCTGATGGCGGACGGGAAGCGGCCGGTGTCCGGAGGGTTCTGGTTCGCGCTCGGGCACTCCAGTGTCGTGGTCGTGCTCGCGGCGCTGATCGCCGGTGGCACCCAGCTGGCCGGCAAGGTCATGAACGAGGACTCAAGTACCCATCAGGTACTCGGATTTCTCGGTACGACGGTCTCCGGGTCGTTTCTCTATCTGATCGCCGCCCTCAACCTGGTCGCGCTGCTCGGCATCCTGAAGGTCTTCCGGGCGATGCGGGCGGGGACGTACGACGAGAAGGAGCTGGAGCAGCATCTCGACTCGCGCGGGTTCATGAACCGGATCCTCGGGCGGCTCACCAAGTCCATCACCCGGCCCGGTCAGATGTTTCCGCTGGGCTTTCTCTTCGGGCTCGGCTTCGACACCGCCACCGAGGTCACCCTGATGGTGATGGCCGGGTCGGGCGCGGCGGCCGGGCTGCCCTGGTACGCGATCCTGTGCCTGCCGCTGCTCTTCGCCGCCGGGATGAGCCTGTTCGACACGCTCGACGGCACGTTCATGAACTTCGCCTACCAGTGGGCCTTCTCCAACCCGGTGCGCAAGGTGTTCTACAACCTCGCCATCACCGGGCTGTCCATCGCGGTCGCCTTCTTCATCGGGACGATCGAGCTGGTCGGCGTCCTGCACGACAAGCTCGACCTCACCGACGCCCTCACCACCTGGATCGCCGACATCGACCTCGACAACGTCGGTTACGTCATCGTCGGCCTGTTCGTGGTGGTGTGGGCGGCGGCGATCGCCTACTGGCGGCTCGCGAAGGTGGAGCAGCGGTGGGCGGTACGGCCTGCCGATACCCGCTAGTGCCACGGCAGGCAACGTTTGCCCGTCAAGGAGCGACGTCCCGCCTGAGCCGCGCGAAGCCGGTTCGAGCGTGGCGGAGCACGCTCTCGGTGTGCCGTCCGGAAGTCCTCGTACAGGCTGTACTTGAGCTTTCGGCCGGAGCGGCGAAAGAGCGCTAGCTAGGGCAGAACGGCTGCCGGCATCACCCGACCGTACAGTTCGTCGAGGCCGATCAGCAGGATTCCGCCTTGTTCTGCTTCAGCCCGCAGGGCGTCACTGAAACCCGCAGCGCTGAAGCACGCCAGCCCGCACCGCGTGGTGTCCATCCCCCGCTCGGCAAGGACGTCCCGGGCCCGGGCAAGCCGTTCGAGGTGGTTCAACCCCATGATGGTCCCCCACTTCGCCTCCCCGAGCAGAGCGACCGATGGCTTGGCCCCGCCAGATCCCGGTTCGACCACAGCCACGTCGATCTCGATCTGCCGACGCGTCCTCGGGTCGGTAACCACTCCGCTTCCGACCTCCCCCAGGGACGTGCCGAGCAGAGATCGCCCCGGCCCGAGCACGTACTCCCGGCACACGGCCTCAAAATGCGGCCCCGCCACCTGAGCCGCGAACCGCTCGGCCGACTGGGCCCACACCTCTGCGGCCTGGCCGCTCTCCAACCGCGTCCAGGCGGGACGCATGACGGCTTCGTAGAAGTTGATCAGTGGTTCGGTGATGCGGTACTGCGACTTGCCGGCCCGGAAGATGTCCGCCTCGCGCGCGAGGAGGTGACTGTCCTCAAGGACGTTGAGCGGGTGGGAGATGTCGACGGACTTGCGGCCGATGTAACCGGCGATGCCCCCGCGCGTCGTATTGCCCTGCGCCACCGCTGCGAGAACCGAGTGGTAGAGCGCGGTGTCGCGGATGTCCGCCTCCTCGGCGAGCAGGTAGCGCGCCTCGCGGAAGAGCGGGCTGAACGGCGAGAGGACCGTACGGCAGAGCCAGTCGCCGAAGTCACCGAGATCTGCCGGAACGTCCTCTGCCAGGAACTGACGCCGGTACGCCGGCGTGCCCCCGACCACGGCATGCAGTCTGGCCGCGAGCGCCGGTTCAGTGGCGACTCCCCAGAAGTCCGCGGCTGCCCGGTATCCGAAGGGCCTGACGACGAGTTCCAGCTGAGCCCGTCCGCGCAGGGGTGCGGTACTGGCCAGCAACCCACCCATGACGGACATCGCCGAGCCGCACAGAAGCATCCGCATACGGCTTTCATCAACCTGGCAGCGGTCGATCTCACGCTGGATGAGCGAGGGGAGCTCAGGGGAGACCTTCACCAGGTACGGAAACTCGTCGATGACCGCCAGGAACGGCTCTTCCCCCCGGCCGGGCGCGGCGAGGCCGAAGAGATAAGAGATCGCGTCGTGCCAAGTGGAGAAGGTGAAAGGCACAGGGGAGCCCACGTGTTCAGCGAGAGCCGAACTGAACTGTCGGAGGGACTCCGCCTCCGTCCCGGCCGTGGCCCCGAAGTAGAAGCCGCCGCACTGCTCGACGAGCGCCCGCAGGAGATACGTCTTGCCCATGCGCCGCCTGCCGCTGACGATCCCGAGCATGGCATGCGGCAGGGGGCGGCTCATGAAGGCGGTGAGCCCGTCCCACTCGGCACCCCGGTCGAAAACACGCGAGGGCTTACCCGGCCCCATACGACGCTGCACCAGCGACCCCTTTGTTAGCACCACACCCCTAAGGAGCGTAACCCTAACTTGCTGGAAGAGTCACCCATACCTGACTCCCGTGCCCTACGACCCAGAACAGAAGGGCAGCGGCACCGCCGGCGAACAGCGCGCCGAGCAGGATGATCGCCACCCACACCTTTCTAAGTCCCCCGCCGCCGCCATCCATCAGGCCGCGAACGAGTCGTCCGTATCGGATATGCCGCCAACACAGGATCTGACGACCTTTTCTGCGCCACTGCCCGGGCCTTCCGGCGCAGCGGAGCCGAGGAGTCCGCCACCGTCCCCGTGCTGACCGGCTCCGAGGTACGCGACTGGTCCGCCTCCCCGGCCCTCATGGCGTTCCATCCGCGCGCGGAGAACGTCCGGGAGCCCATCGACCTGCGACTGCTTCCCGTCCGCTCTGCCTCTGCTGCGGGCGTTGGCGGACCTCCTCCCATGGGTCACAGCACGCGGCGACGGACTCACCCCCGGCTCCCCGTCGGGCGAGGGTTTCCTGAGGCACGTCTATGAGGAACACCTCCTCCGCCGGAACCTCTCGGCCGAGGATGTGAACTCCTGGCGTCCTCCTGCCCCGAAACGCAAGGGCAGTTAGCAGGAAGGCTCTAGACCCCCTCCACCGCCGTCAGCCACAGCTTCACGTACCGCTCCACGTCCACGCCCAACCCCACGTCCACGAGCGTGACTTCGCGCTCGCCCTCGTGGATCTCGGACTCGCCGGGGCGTCGGCGGCGGTCGACGACGGTCTGGCCGCGGGTCGGGCCGGGGGCCAACGCGACCTCCACCGGGAGGAGTTCGGTGGTCAGGCCGCCGGGGTCGACGACCGCGCACACCGCGCCCGCGTCGCCGAGGCCGCCCGTGGGGGTGGGGTCGCCGGAGGTGGCCGGATCGCGGTGGGCGAGGAGTTCGCCGGCCATGCGGAGGGAGGGTTCCGAACTCGCCCGCAGCCGCTGGACGTCCGCGGCCGGGACGATGACCCGCTTGAAGACGTCCAGGCCGTACATCGTGATCGGTACCCCGGCGGTGAGCAGGACGGCGGCCGCCTCGGGGTCGTGCCAGACGTTGAACTCCGCGACCGGCGTGGCGTTCCCGGTCGCCACCGCGCCGCCCATGAACACGATCCGCTCGATGTTCCGCACCACTTCGGGGTGGGTGCGGAGCAGCAGGGCGATGTTCGTCAGCGGGGCGGTGGGGATGAGGGTCACCGGGCGCGGGGAGGCGAGGATCTCCCGCCGCAGCAGCGTCACCGCGTCGACGTCCAAGGCCACCCGCGTCGGCGCGGGCAGCCCCAGGTCGCCCATGCCGTCGAGGCCGTGCACGTGTCGCGCGGTGCGCACGGGCTCGATCAACGGCCGCTCGGCACCCCGGGCGACCGGGATGTCCCCGGCCCCGGCCTGCTCAAGGACGGTCAGCGTGTTGCGGACCACTCCGTCGACGTCGGTGTTCCCGGCGACACAGGTGACCGCGCGCAGGTCGATGCCGGGATGCCGTACGGCGAACAGCAGGGCCAGGGCGTCGTCGACACCGGTGTCGCAGTCGATGATCACCGGGATGGGCTGACCGGTCACGGCGGGGGTCCTTTCGTCACTGGCGTACGTCGCTGGCGTACGGGACCGACCTTACGCAGCCGCCCAGAGTTCGGCCCCGCGGTCACCGGCCCGGGCGGCGATCCGCTCCAGCAGCTCGCCGACCGGTACGGCTCCTGGCCTACGGCCGTCCCGCAGCCGTACGGCCGCACAGTCCGCGTCGGCCTCCCGCTCCCCGATCACCGCCTGGTACGGCACGAGGCGCGCGGCGCGGACACGGGCGCCGAGGGTGCCGTCGCCGGGAGCGGCGAGTTCGGCCCGGATGCCGAGCGCGAGAGCCCGCCGTACGACCTCTTTGGCCCGTTCCTCCTGCGCCTCGGCAACCGGCAGGACCACGAGCTGCACGGGGGCGAGCCACACCGGGAAGGCGCCGCCGTGCGCCTCGATGAGATGGGCGACCAGCCGTTCCACACTCCCGATGACGCTGCGGTGGACCATCACCGGGCGGTGTTTGGCGCCGTCCGGGCCGGTGTAGTGGAGGTCGAAGCGTTCGGGCTGGTGGAAGTCGATCTGGACGGTGGAGAGGGTGGACTCGCGGCCCGCGGGGTCGGTGATCTGTACGTCGATCTTGGGGCCGTAGAAGGCGGCCTCGCCCTCGACGGACTCGTACGCGACACCGTCCAGGACGTCTTCGAGGAGGGCGGTGGCGCGGCGCCACAGCTCCGGGTCGGCGACGTACTTGCCGCCGTCGCCCGGGAGGGAGAGACGGTACCGGCTCGCCCGGATGCCGAGGTCGTCGTAGGCACGGCGGATGAGGGCGAGGGCGGCGCGGGCCTCGTCCACGGCCTGCTCCAGGGTGCAGAAGATGTGGGCGTCGTTGAGCTGGATGGAGCGGACGCGGGTGAGGCCGCCGAGGACGCCGGAGAGCTCGGAGCGGTACATGCCGCCCAACTCGGCGATGCGGAGCGGGAGTTCGCGGTAACTGTGGGCCCGGGACCGGTAGATGAGGGCGTGGTGCGGGCAGAGACTGGGCCGCAGGACGACCTCCTCGCCACCGAGCCGCATCGGCGGGAACATGTCCTCGCTGTAGTGGTCCCAGTGCCCGGAGATCTCGTACAGCTCCCGCTTCCCGAGCACGGGCGAGTACACATGCCGGTACCCGGCGGCCCGCTCGGCCTCCCTGACGTACTCCTCAAGGATGTGCCGTACGACGGCCCCGTCGGGAAGCCAGTACGGCAGCCCCGCGCCCATGAGGGGGTCGGTGTCGAACAGGTCCAGTTCACGGCCGAGTCGGCGGTGGTCGTGCATCGGGGGTCTCCCTCGCGGTGGGGGGCGAGGAACCGGCGGGAACGACGAAGCCCCGGGGCACTCGCCCCGGGGCTTCGGACAGGATCAGGTGTCAGCGCGCCGGGACTCGGTCCGGCGTCGTCGTGAGGGACGGGAGTGCTTGGGCGCGCTGCATGGAGTGAGGGTAGGGGGCGGGACGGTAGTGGGGCGAAGGGTTTTCGACCGCGGCCGGCGGGTGGGACGTCTCCGCCGCCGCGCCTGGCACCGGCTCCACCTATCCGGTGGCAGTTCGCCGGTTCGTCCGCGGCCACGGCCCGGGCACGCCACACTTCCCCTCTCGTCTGCACGTCACTGGGGGAAACCATGTCCGACGGACCGCTTCGGCCGCCGCGTCCCGACGAAGAGGACCTCATCCGCTTCCACAACGGCGACACCCTCGACAACATCCCGATCATCCACCCGCCGGTTCCGGCACCGGTGCCGGAACCGATGCGGCTCCAGTCCCGGCTCGCCCTGGCCGGAGCCAGTGTCCTGGTGGCGGCGGTCAGTGGCCTCGCGGTGGCGGGGTCCTTGCAGTTCACCGAAAGCGGCCAGGACCGTACGGATGCCCGTCCGCCCGCCGAGCCCGTCGCTGTCGGCACCACCCCCGCGAGTCCTTCGCCGCCGGTCGCCCCACCGGAGTCCACCCAGCCCGCCGGCCCCACACCGGACGAGGCCGTGACGATGGCCGCGCAGCCGCGGCTCGAACAGGTCCGCGTCATCCAGGCTCCGGCGACCGGAGGCGATCCGGGCGTGGCGTACTGCCTCGTCTACACGGGGTCGGACAGCTCCGGTGTGAAGGACGCGATCCTCCTGGCCAACGCACCGGCCTACCAGTGCGCGGACCTGCTGCCGTACGACGAGTACGCGGGGTCGTTCTCCTCGGAACCGCCGTCATGCCAACAGCCCGCGAGGGCAGCCGTGTTGAGCTTCGCGGGCACCTCCGAATGGGCCGGCACCGTGACCTTCACCTGCCTGACGCGGCACACCGGGGCGTAGGCGTTCAGCTCCCGCTCGTCGCCCTTCCGTACCGCGTCAGTACGGCCGCGCCGGACTGTTCCGCCGAGAGGCAGTCCAGGGCGGTGTACGGGGCGTTGGCGGGGAAGAGGCGGTCGCCGGTGCCGAGGATCGTCGGGAAGGTCAGCAGGCGGTATTCGTCGACGAGGTCCTCGGTCATGAGTGCGCGTACGACGCTCAGGCTGCCGATGACGATCACATCGCGCTCCTCGCGCTTGACGACGTCGGCGAGGGGGCCGTCGGCGACCCGGGAGTTCGCCCAGGCCGAGGTGTCGGTGAGCGTGCGGGACGCGACCAGTTTCGGCGCTGTGTTCATCCTCGTGGAGAACGGGTCGTCGCGTCCGGGCCAGATGTGCGAGAACGCCTGCCAGGTCGTACGGCCCAGCAGCAGGACCCCGTCGTCCAGCGTGCCGCCGAGCCGGAACTTGTCCCCGGCGACCGTCTCGGGGCCGTGCCGGAACGCCCAGCCGCCGCCCGGTGTTCCACCGGAGCCGTCCGGGTCGGACACAATCCCGTCCAGGGTGATGAACTCGATGACGATGACGCTCATGAGGGGAGTCCTTTCGGTCGATGCTCGCCTGTACCTACCGGCGGCACCGGCCCCACTCATCGCTCCCGGCGAAACTCCTCGGAAGAAATCCGCCGCGGCAGGTCGAACGCCTCGAACACCCGCGGGTCGGCGAACACGACGTTGTGCGCGACGCGACCGCCGGTGACCGTGAACACCTGCAGGGTGTGCAGGCGATGGGCGCCGTCGGACTCGGGGGCGTAGGCGGCGAGCGCGGGCTGGCCGTTGGCGGTGAGAGGGGTCACGGCCCAGCCCGTGCCGCGCATCCGGAACACACGGTCCATGAACCGGCCGTAGTCGCCGCTGCCCCGGTACCACAGCGGCACCGGCGGCATCTCCAGCACCGCCTCGTCCGTGAGCAGCCGGACCAGGGCGGGAACGTCGGCCGCCTCGAACGCCCGCACATACCGCTGGATCACCGCACGGGTCGCGGGATCGTCCGGCTCCACGACGTCCCGGTTCCGCACGCCGTCCGCCCCCGCGAGAGCGGCACGGGCCCGTTGCAGGGCGCTGTTGACGGCCGCCACGCTGGTTCCGAGCTGCTCGGCGACCTCCGCGGCGGTGAACTCCAGCACCTCGCGCAGCACCAGCACGGCCCGCTGCCTCGGGGGCAGGACCTGCATCGCCGCCACCAGCGCGAGCCGCATGTCGGCCCGTACCTCGACGTCGAACCGCGCGTCGGGAAACGGCTGCAACCAGGGAATGTCGAGGGCCGGGGTGAGGGGGGCTCCGGGGTCGTCACTCGGGGCACCCAGCCCGGACGGCAGCGGGCGCCGCGCCCGTCCTTCCAGCGCGGTCAGACACACATGGGTCGCGATCCGGTACAGCCAGGTCCGCGCGGAGGCACGGGTGGGGTCGTACCGGTCCCGGGCCTTCCAGGCGCGCAGCATCGTCTCCTGCACCAGGTCCTCGGCCTCGTGGAACGAGCCCAGCATCCGGTAGCAGTACGCCACCAACTCACCCCGGTACGGCTCGAAATCCACGGCCCCAGCATGGCGCACCCGGCGGTCGGCGATCCAGGCCCGGGGCGCCGGCCGGTAACCCGTACGGCCCGGAGCACTGGTGACCTCGCCGGGCCCGGTGATCACTTGGAGACATGACCCCGCCCCGTGCCGCCCGCGTCACCGCCTCCGTCCTCGGCCTCGCCGCCCTTCTCGGCGCCGGTGCCTGTTCCGCACTCTCCACTCCGCCGACCGCCGCCAAGCCGCCGATCACCCGGCCCACCAGCGCGGCCCCGTCCAAGAGCCCGAAGGCCTCTCCGGCCGGCTCCTCCCTCACCCAGGCCATGGCCCAGGCCGCCCTCATCACCGACGCGGACCTCGGCGAACCCTGGGTGCCCACCCAGGGCGCGGCCACCTGGCACGACGGGGTGCTGAAGGCGACGACGAAGAAGCCGGACTGCCGGCGTCTGCTCGACGCCCTGTACGCGGACGACCTGTTCGGGGCCGACGCCCAGCCGCGCGCGGTGATCGGGCTGGACGACGAGTGGAACGAGGCACAGCTTCGGTACCAGGTGCTCGCCCGGCCCCCGGCCGAGATCGACAAGACCCTGGCCTGGATGAAGGGCCTTCCGCGGAAGTGCGCCCAGTTCGCGGCCACGACGAACACGGGGGCCGTCTTCGGCGTCCAGGTGACGGAATCGCAGCTGCCCGAGGCCGGGAACGCCCGGCAGGGACTGCGGGTCCTGCTGACCGGTGAGTCCCCGGAGGGTGAACCGGTGACGCTCAGGCTGGACGTCGCCGCGGTCCGGGTGGGAGAGGACGCGATCAGCGTGGTCAACGGCGGCTTCGGGGACGTACAGACGAACGCCACGCAGACGGCCGTCCAGCTGGGCGCGCAGCGGCTGACGGAGATCAGGAGGCAGGGCCGGGTGCAGGCGTGACCGGTCGGAACGCCCAAGCCCTGCTGCATCTGGAACAGGGCCGACTCATCCATGCCTCCGCACGGCGGCCCGGCCCCGGTGCGCCGGTCGCCGTGCCGGGGAGTCGTCAGTCGCGCTCGAACCTCTTCCTGTGCCAGACCACCTCGCGCGCCACCTCGACGGCGGTGCGGTCGTGCGCGAAGGCGTGGGCGCGCAGGCGGGCCAGTGCCTCGTCCGCGCCGATGCCGAGTTGCACCATGATCATGCCGACGGCCTGGTAGACCTCGTCGTAGTCGGTGGCCAGACCGCTCAGCCAGGATTCGTCTCCCTCGGGGCCGTTCTCCTCTCCGCTGGGCAGTGCCATCAGTGCCACCGTCATGACACCGGCCACCAGTTGTGCCGTGCGCAGCTCGCGGGCGGCCAGTGCGCCCGGGGTGTCCCGGTAGAGGTCGAGGGTGCCCACGCACACGGCGTCGTTGCCGAGCGGCATCGAGTAGACGGCCCGTACGCCGGCGGCCGTCGCCTCCTGGGCGAAGACCGGCCAGCGCCGGGCGTCCCGGCCGTCCGTCAGATCGTCGGCGAGCACGGGGGCTCCGATCGTCGCGGCGTGCACACAGGGCCCGTCGCCCAGGGTGGCCTGGATCTCCGACAGCCGGGCGGCCCGGTCGCTGCTGGAACTCAGCTGTACGGGCATTCCGTTGCTGCGCAGCGACACGCTCGCGCCGACCACGGGCAGCAGTTTGACGGCGGCCTCGCAGAGTCTGCCGGGAACCTCCCTGGCATCGGCGCCATGTATCCCGTGCGCGATCACCTCGGACGCCCGCGCCCGGTCACGTTCGCGTTCCCGTTCGGCGTCCCGCCCTGACAGCCATGGGTCGTCGGCCGGTGCCCCGGGCGTGCGGGAACCGCCGCTCTGGCCGGTGAAGGGACCGGGGTCGTCGCCGGAGGCGTCGCCGCGGTCGTCCCTCGGGCGCACGGCCACCGCCTCCTTCGATCGCGCTGCCATTCCGCGACCCCGGAGCGGGCTCACCCGGCGCGGAGGTCCCGACTCGTGACCCACCCGCCCAGGGGCACCGCCCGGCTACCCCTGGCCCCCGGGGCCAAACGCCCCGTCGCCCGGTCCGCCCAGCGGCCAGTCGCGCGGCGACAACGGCCGTACGGACGGCGGCTGCCCCGAAACGCCCTCGACGAGGTCGGCGGCGAGGTCGCGCAGCTTGATGTTGCGGTGCTGGGAGGCGCGGGTGAGGATCTCGAAGGCCCGCTCGGAGGAGCAGCCCTCCCGGGCCATCACGACCCCCAGGGCCTGGTCGATGACGCCCCGCGAGGCGATCGCGCTCTGCAGGTCCAGGCTGAACTGGAGCTGGCCGGCGAACTTCAGGGCCACGCCCAGCGCGCCCGAGGCGTGCCCCGCGAACACGGCGGCCTGCTCCCGCACCTGCACATCGAAGCCGCGCGGTTCGGTGGAGTACATGTTCAGCACGCCGGCGACCTGCTGCCGGGGTGCGGCCAGGGGCAGCGCGAGCATGCTGCGCAGACCGTACTCGCGGGCGATCTCCGGGAAGGAGCCGAAGCGGTCCTCCCCGTCGACGTCGTCGACGTGGTGCGCGGTACCGGTCCGCAGGGTCCGCAGACAGGGCCCGTCGCCCTCGTCGTACTGTCGCTGGTCGAACTGGTCCACGAGCTGGTGGCTGGCGGCCGCGGTGTACGGGTGGGCGCTGTTCTCGGACCTGAGAGTGATCGAGCAGTACACGGGTGCGGGCAGCGACGTCGAGGCGAGCCGCACGAGCTCGCGCAGGAAGTCGTCCAGCCGGTCGGCCTCCAGCAGCAGCTGCTGCAGCCGTGCCAGGGTCTGCTCACCGCGGGCCGGCCCGTCGGGCGGGGCCGCGGCGGGTGTGTCCGCCACGAGGGCATCCTTCCTCGGTGGTCCTGACGACCGAGTACCCCCATCCACCCTTCACAGACCGCACACCGGGTCATTACGGTCGCCGGTGACGGTCAGGCCATGATCGGCCGCACCGCGAGAAGGCACGGGAAGGCACACGAGCCTCACCGAACCAAACGCTCGGTCAGCGCTTCTCGTACGGATCCGCCGGCTGCTTCACCCGCTCGACCGCGCTCGCGTCCACGACCGGCGGCCAGGCGCCGTCGGTGCCGAGCGTCCCCTTGGGGTGCCAGATGCCGGTGACGGTGACCCAGGTGTCGACCGTCGGGGCCCCGTCGGCGGCGCCGCGGACCTCGACCTTGCTGGTGGTGGCATCGGCGGCGCAGCAGGTGACGGAGAGCCGGGTGAGGTACCAGGTCCCGTCGTCGCCGTGGGTCACGAACCCGGTCATCCGGACCGTACGGCCCTTCAGCGAGCGCCCGCTGTCGTAGATCGCCCGGGAGCTGAACTCCCCGAGCGTGAGCTCGACCGGGTTGCCGGCGGGGAGGGCGGGGAAGGCCCCGACACCCTGGGCCGCCCGCTGGGCCGCCTCACGGTCGGCGCTGTAGGAGCCGAGGGCCGGGGGCGGGAAGAGGAGCAGCGCGAGGGCGGGAAGGGTGAGCAGCCAGGCGACCCGGGGCCCGGCGGCACCATGGCTGTGCCCGTGGTCCTCGTCATGGTCGTGGCCGTCCGCTGTCCGTCGTACGACCGCCATCGCGACCCCCAGCAGCACCAGCGCCACCCCTGACACCACCAGGTAGGGCCGCAACGCCGCCTGTACGTACCGCAGATACAGCTCGCTGAAGAGCGAGATCCGCAGGACGGCCGCGCCGACCAGGACGAGGAGCAGACAGGACCCGTACCGCCTCACAGCAGCCACCACCCCACGAGCACGCTGCTCAGCACGGCCACCGCCCAGGTCACGGACGAGAACCGGACGGCGAAGGCCCGCCCGAACGTCCCCGCCTGGAGGGCGATCAGCTTGAGGTCCACCATGGGCCCCACCACCATGAACGCCAGCCGCGCGGTGGGCGAGAAGCCGCTCAGGGACGCGGCCACGAACGCGTCGGCCTCGCTGCACACGCACAGCACGACCGCGAGGACCGCGAGCAGCGGCACCGACAGCCAGGCCGAGCCGGTGAAGAGGTCGAGCACGGAGCGCGGCACGACGATGTTGAAGGTGGCCGCGGCCGCCGCACCGAGCACCAGGAAGCCGCCGGCGTGCAGGAAGTCGTGCTGGAGCCCGGCGCCGAAGGCGCGCAGCCCGCGGGCGGACGCCCCGGTTGATCGTTTCGGCAGCCGCAGCCACTCCTCGCGCCCGAAGCGGGCCCACAGCCACCCCATCACCACGGCCGTGGCGAGCGAGGCGACGAGCCGGCCGAGGACCATCTTCGGCTGGCCGGGGAAGGCGATGGAGGTGGCGACGAGCACCACGGGGTTGATGGCGGGCGCGGACAGCAGAAACGCGAGGGCCGCCGCCGGGGCGACCCCGCGCCGCATCAGGCTCCCGGCCACCGGCACGGACGCGCACTCGCAGCCCGGCAGAACGATTCCGGCCGCGCCCGCCACCGGGACCGCGAGGGCCTGGTTGCGCGGGAGGAGCCGGGTGAAGACACGTTCCGGCACGAAGGCGCCGATCGCCGCGGAGACGAGCGTGCCCAGCAGGAGGAAGGGCACGCCCTGGACCGCGACCGCCGTGAAGACGGTCCACCAGGCGGCGACGGGCGGGGTGTAGAGGTCGAGCGCGAGGGTGGGTCCGAGGACCGAGGCGACGGTGGCGATGGCGATCAGCGCCGCCCCGCCGAGGACGACGTACACGAGCACGCGCAGGCCGAACGCGACGATCCGCAGCCCGTCGGCCATCGTCCTCTGGTTGTCCACGCGTCCTGTCCCGCCCGCCCTCCGAATGTCCCCGCGCAGGCTAACCGGACGCACCTGTGCGCAGGCCCGGAATCATCACAGAGGCGGCTGTGCGGGCGCGGGTCCGAGGGTGGTGGTGCCGGGGGCCGTACGGTGTCCGAGGCCCGTCCGGTACGCGTCCAGCGCCGCCTCGACTCTTCCGGTACGGCGGAGCAGATCGCCGAGGAGCCGGCACAGGTCGGCCAGGTCACCGGCGGCGCCGGCCCGCTCCAGGAGGCTCAGGGCGCGGACGTAGTGCTCCTCTGCGGCCTCGGTGTCGCGGGCGTCCTCGGCGATGATCCCGAGGAGGCGGTGGGCGGCGGCGGAGTGCAGGGCGCCGCGCTCGGGGCTGAGGTCGCTGAGCACGTCGTGCAGGAGGGCAGCGGCCTCGTCGGACTTGCCGCGCCGGTGCAGTACGTCGGCCAGTTCGACGGCGGCCTGGCTGGAGTAGAGGGCGGCCCGCTTGGCGGAGAGCATGGCGAGGGCCCGTCTCAACTCGGCCTCGGCGCGCTCCAGTTCGCCGTTCTGCGCGTAGACGTAGCCGCGCATCCAGTGGCAGTTGGCGAGCTCGGTACGGAGCTGGAGCTGCCGGTAGAGCTCGGCGGCCTTGGCGAGGGAGGCGTCGGCCTCGGCGACCCGGCCCTCGGCGAGCAGGGTGCGGGCTACCGAGCGGTGCATCCGGGCGACGAGGGCGGGGTCACCGGCCTGCGGGGCGAGCGCGAGGGCGAGTTCGGCGGCCTGGGCGGCACGGGCGTGGGCGCCCATGTCCATGTAGGGGCCGATGACGCTCGCGTAGAGGAGGAGCAGCGCGTCGGGATCGTGCAGGCCACCGCGGTTGAGCTCGTCGATGGTGGATTCCAACAGGTAGACGGAGTAGCGGAGTTCACCGGCGAGGTAGTGCGAGAGGGCGCGGCCACGGAGCGCGGGGACCCGGGCGGGCAGGGGGACGTCGTCGCCGAGGGCCTTCTCGGACCGCTCGAAGTACTGTCGTGCGGCGCTGAGTTCGCCGGTCTCCACGGCGCACTCGCCGAGCCCGAGCAGGGCGGCGGACCGCACCTCGGTGAGGTCGAGCGCGTCCGCCTCGGTGAGGAGACGGGCGTACTGCTCGGCGGACTCCTCGGCCGCTCCCGTGGCGAGGGTGCGCTGGGCCTCGGTGAGGCGGAGCCGCAGATCGGTGACGAGATGGGCCGGGCGCCCGGTCGCCAGTTCCTCGAAGCCGACGCCGAGACGGTCGGCGAGATGCCGGAGGGCGTCGTCGGAGGGCCGCACCCGGCCGGACTCCAGGGTGGACACATAGGCCGGTGTGTAGGCCGGTTCGGCCAACTGTTTCTGGGTCAGCCCGCGTTCGACTCTGAGCTGCTGCACCCGGCGCCCGATGACGCCTGGGTCGTCCCGCTCCGACATGGCCAACTCCCCCAGTCCCTCTTGCCGTTCGGCTCCCGCAGCCCCTAGGTTAAACGGCGTATTAACCCCGCTTAATACGTCGCCACCGCCAGGGATACTCACCGCCACCGCTGCGAGGTCGCCGTGCTCGAACGCACCAGCACCACCGCGCGTTACACCAGAGGTCTCGCCGCCGCGGTCGTGGCCGTCGCCACCCTCGTCCTGGCGGCGAACGCGGGCCCGGCGAGGGCTGAGCCGCACCCCGCCGAGCGGGCCGCGCAGACGCAGCAGGCGCCGGGGCACACCTCGAAGTGAGCCCTGCGCCGACTCAGTCGGTGTCCGAACCCAGCATCATGTCCTTGCGGCTGTAGAGCGGCAGCTCACTGGTGTCGAGCTTCCAGGCACCGAGTTCCGTGGTGACGACGAGCGGCGTTCCGTACGGCTGCTTGTGCAGACGGTTGGCGTAACAGGGCCGCCCACTGCTCGTGTCGGTGCCCCACTGGTAGGTCCAGGTGCCGTCGCGGGGATCGAGGATGAGGTAGTGACCGATACCCATGGCCGGGTAGTCCCGGCTCTTGACCTCGTAGTCGTTGCTCGGGTTGGACGGCGAGACGATCTCGATGACGAGGAAGATCTCGCGTGGGTCCAGCGGACCGTCGGTCAGCATCGACTCGCGCGCGGTGACGATGAGGTCCGGGACCCGGAGCTTGCCCAGACCGTCGTCGTCGGTGTCGGTGGCCTCGAAGGTGAGTATCCCGTCGGGAAGCTGCGGGTCCAACTGACGTGCGACGTCTTTGGCGGTGACCTGGTGACGAGGGCGGGGGCTCATCATCATGACGAGCGTCCCGTCGCTGATCTCCGGATACGTGAAGCCGGACGGCGGTGTGAAGTGCTCGCGCAGCTCACGCAGATGCCGGTAGACGGTCTGCTCGGTCATACCGCCATCTCCTTCGGGAGCCGCTGGTCGATCCCATCGTACGCGTGACGACATATGTGACGGAAACCATCCCGAACCCCCCGAGCCCGCCTTCGTGGCCGCCGTGGACCAGCATGCTCGACCGGTAGTCGGCGCTCTCTAGAGCTGGAACTCGGCCGGGTTCACCCCCAGCGCCGCGCAGGCCTCCCTGAGCACCGACTGCTCCGCCTGGGAGAAGTGCCCGTCGGCGCCGGCGATCACGATGCCGGTCTGGATGACCGCGCGCGCCTCGGTGGGCTTCTTCGCGGCCTTGGCGATCTCCTGCATGGCCTCGGCCTTGCCCTGCGGGAAGTTGCGGGTGAGCTGGTCCACATGCTTGTGGAAGCGCGTGCGCAGCTGCTCCGGCGGGAAGTTCTGCAGCACCTCGTTGCCGAGGATCAGCGACTCCATCTGCTGGATCTCGGACCCGTCGACCTGGCCGTCCGCCGCCGCGACCAGGGCGCACATCGCCATGCTGGCGTCCCGGTACGCGCCGCTCTTCAACTCGGTCTTGAGGGAGCCGAGCTGCGTCTTCAGCAGACCGACGAGCTGCGCGCGCGAACCGCCGCGCGAGCTGCCGTGCGAACCGCCGCTGTGCGACGCTCCGTGCGAAGAACTGCCACCGTGCCCACCCTGGGCCTGCTGCTGCAGGGCCTTGGCCTGGTCCTTGAGCCGGTCGAACAGTGCCATTGACGTCACCTCGGTACTCGTCTGAGTGATCTCACCTGGGCAACGCGCACGCACAGGCAAAGGTTCCACCAAGGGCCACACGTCACCCGGATCCCGCAAGTCCGTGCGTTCCCCTACCGGCCGGCCCCGCAGGGCGTCCTCGCGGCCCGCCTGGTAGGTGCTCATGCTGCCCTTCGCCCGCGTCGACTCGGCCTCGAACGTGGTCAGCATCCGCTCCCAGGGTGACGTCCCGGCGGTGCCCGACTGGCCGAGGGCGGCGATGACACCCAGCGCGAGGATGCAGGCCCACAGGACAGTGGCGACCGTACGGCCGTAGGAGACCGACGACAGTTCGCCCGCGACGATGCCGTTGATCATCGTGGAGGCGACGGACAGGTGTCGCGGAATCGTCGACTCGCATGACCGCTCGCGTTTCCGCAGGTCGTAAGGGCGGGATTGATTGACCTGACAAAACGGGGTGTCGATCAACTCCCCGTCGACCAGTCTCGGTGCCGCACCGTCCCGACCCCGCCGGGCCACACCCCGGCAGAGCACGTGACCGGAGAACACCCCGCATGTCCAAGAGCACCAGCAGGGCCCGACTCGGCCGCGCCGCCCTCGTCGCGGGCAGCGTCGGCGTCCTGACCCCGCTCCCGAAGAGCGGCACCACGTTGCAGGCGATGTACCAGCCGTACTTCGACTACGACTCGGACAGCTGTTTCCCGGCGGCCGTCGACCCGAACGGCAACGCCAACGGCGGGTCTCAACCCGTCCGGCTCACTCACCGGCAACTACCGCACCGACCACCTCGGCAAGGCGCCTCCCGGCACGGCGGCTACAGCACTCACCCGATCCACGAGGTGCCGATGAACGGCACCCGCCCCTCCGCGGTCCCCGCGTTCTGACACATAGGTCCTTCTGACACACGGGCCTTCCCGACCGCGGCCGTCGACGCA
The DNA here is from genome assembly GCF_044903305.1 of Streptomyces sp. NPDC019531. Classification (NCBI taxonomy): domain Bacteria; kingdom Bacillati; phylum Actinomycetota; class Actinomycetes; order Kitasatosporales; family Streptomycetaceae; genus Streptomyces; species Streptomyces sp. NPDC019531. The sequence continues at coordinate 132,467 of NZ_JBJDQL010000003.1, forward strand.
CACTCCCCCCTCGCGTCGGCGGCCGCTTCCCGTTCCCCGAGGAACCCGGGGCATGGTGGGACATCCGCGCGAGTGACACCCTGATCGCCATGACCTCTGCCGCAGCCCGCACCGCCCTGGAGCTCACCGCGGACCTCCCGGTCCCCGCCCTGGAGGACTTCTACCGGGACCTGCACCGCCACCCGGAGCTGTCGTCCAAGGAGCACCGGACGGCGGCCCTGCTCGCCGGGCGCCTGAGAGAGGCCGGGTTCAAGACGACCGAGGGCATCGGCGGCACCGGCGTCGTGGGCCTGCTGCGCAATGGCGAAGGGCCGACCGTCCTCCTGCGCGCCGACATGGACGCGCTGCCGGTCGAGGAGCGGACCGGTCTGCCGTACGCCTCCGGGACGGCCGGGGTCATGCACGCCTGCGGGCACGACCTGCACGTGACCTGGCTGGCGGGGGCGGCGAAGGCGCTCGCGGACGGCCGGGACACCTGGTCCGGGACACTCCTCCTGGTCGGCCAGCCCGCCGAGGAGACGGGCAGCGGGGCGGCCGCGATGGTCGCCGACGGGCTCTACGACCGTTTCCCGCGCCCGGACGTGCTGCTGGGCCAGCATGTGGCACCGGGCCCGGCGGGCCTGTACGCGCATGTGCCCGGGCTGATCATGTCGGCGACGACGGACGTCGAGATCGTGGTGCACGGCCGGGGCGGGCACGGCTCGCGCCCCGAGACCACGGTCGACCCGGTCGTCACGGCCGCGTACCTCGTCACGCGGCTGCAGACGGTCGTCAGCCGGGAGATCAAGCCGCGCGAGTCCGCGGTCCTGACCGTGGGCCGCATCGAGGCGGGCACGGCGGCGAACATCATCCCCGCCACCGCCCGGATCTCCCTCAACCTGCGCACCCAGTCGGAGGCGGTCCGGGACCGGATGCTGGCCGCGATCCGCCGGATCGCCGAGGGCGAGTGCCATGCGGCGGGCTGCCCGCGCGAGCCCGAGGTGAGCGTGGGCGGCTCGTTCCCGGTCACGGTCAACGACCCGGAGACCGACCACCGGATCGCCGCCGTGCACCGCGAGGTCCTCGGCACCGACACCGTCTTCGACTCCGGCCCGGCGATGGGCAGCGAGGACTTCTCCCTGCTCGCGCTCGGCGAACTCCCGTACTCCTACTGGTTCGTGACCTCCACACCGGCCGCCACGTGGGAGGCCGCGCCGGGCGCGGACCTGATGGAGAAGTTCGACGCCGTCCCCAGCAACCACAGCCCGTACTTCGCCCCCGACCTGTCCACGGTGGCGCCGGGGGTGCGGACCCTGGTGTCGGGGGCGCTGGAGATGCTGGCCTAGCCCTGCATCTGGAGCTTGCGCAGCTGTGTCTGCACGTTCTCCAGGGCACCCCGTCTGCGGCCCGGCACCCGCATCCTCAACCCCGCGAGCACGATGCCGAGTTGCCGTACCTGCTCCACGTCACGGACCTGGGCCCACTGGTGATGGGCCCGGTCGACGGCGCTCTCCACGGACGGGGAGTCCACCGCCTGCCCGGCCCCCAGCCGCGCCTCGGCGACCGTCAGCCAGATCCGGCAGCTGCGCACGGGGTCCCCGGCGAACATGGCGAGATCCGCCCGGACTTCGGACCAGTGCAGAGCCTGCTCGGAGGCGGGACCGTGGGTACGGGCGGTGGCCTCCTCGTGGGCGGTGGCGACGGTTTCGGCGTCCTGGTGCCGGCCGGCCTGGACGGCGGCGGCGATGTAGGCGTGGGGGTCCTGCGGAGGTGGGGGACTGACATCCACCAGCCCGTCCGGCACCTGCGGACGAGGCCGTTCAGGCTGATGCGGGAGTCTGGGGGCGAGGCCCCCGGGTGCGGCCACCGGCATCGGCGGCACGGTCAGCACCACGTCCCCGTACGCGTCGGGGCCCAGCCTGGTGAACGCCTGCTGATGCAGCTGCTCCACCGGCGGACGCCACCCGCTGCGCAGAATCGTCGCGATCGTCTTCATGTACGCCGGCGACGCCACCGTACGTCGAGAAGGCGGCGGCGCGATCCGCCCGAACACCGCGTTGTTGCGGCCGGAGTCGAGCGCGTGCGTCCGCAGCCACCCCCAGGCCTCCGCGTCGGCGTGCAGATCGAGGAAGAGCGTCGTCGAACCCGGCGAACGCAGCCGGAACTCCTCGCGGATCCACTGCCAGGGCAGCGCGGTGTAGCGGACGGTGGCCGCCGTGGTGCGGGCCAGCGCGAGGTGCGGCAGATGCTGGCGGCGGTCCAGGGCGAGCTGGCCGGCGACGAACACGGTGAGCGGACCCGGCGTGGCCGCGACGGCGCGCAGGCGCGTGAGTACCGCCTGTGGTTCCAGAGGGTCGGCGAGTTCGACGACGTTGGCGGTGTCGGTGCCCGAGAGCACGGCGGGCGGCACGGCCGCGAGGACGGGAAGCACGGACGCCGCGTCCACCAGACAGCTCTTGCCCACCGGTGAGGCGGCGAGCAGCAGCACGGTCCCGGGCATCGGTCCCTCCCCATCCCCCGTCGATCACTTACGGCAGCACCGTAACCGCTGCGGCTGCAAAGGGGAGTCCACAGGACCGCAAACGTCCCTTTCCTGCCTGCTCGTCGGTCCTGTGCGACCATCCGACTTGCCACGGCCTGCTCCCAGGTGTGCTCTGGTAGTCGGGGGCGGATCGGGGGGTGGAGAGAGGAGTGCTCTCATGGCTCACGCTGCACCCGCGGGCGGGTTCGCCCGGACACCCGACGTGTTCAGCCCGAAGGTCCATCTGGCGGCCCGGTACGGCATCCCCGTCGTGCTGGGTCTGGTCTACGGCTACTGGGCCGCGGCGAACCGCCGTGACGGCGGGCCGATCACCGGCTGGAACCTGCTGTTCGGCTTTGTGACGGCACTGGCGTTCATCGTGCTGTGCCTTGCCGTGGCGACGTTCGCCCCCCTGCTGAAGCGGGAGCTTCACTCGGGCGTGAAGTCCGGCTTCGCCGGGGCCGCCGTCGGGTTCCTGTACAGCCAGACCGGAGTGAGCGTGCTGCGCTCGACTGCCCTGGGCCTGGCGGTCGCGGCGGGAATCTTCCTCGTGTTCTTCTACCGCTACTACACGCACGAGGACGGCGAGGGGAACCGGATCCGTTAGCGCACAAGCGCACACACGTGGGCCCCGGCGGCAGGACCGGGGCCCACGCGCTTCCCTCATCCCTCCACTCACCGGACGCCCTGTATCCAGCTCCGGACGTCCGACGAGGATCCGGCCGCGCTCCAGCTCCAGGAGCCCGAGCTGCTCCAGGAGACGGAGCCGGAGGCCGCCCAGGAGTCGATGCCCGAGCTCCAGCTCGGGTCGTTCCAGTCGGCGTTGTTCCAGGAGTCGTCCTTCCACTGCGGACACGGGTCCGCACAGGTCGGCACGTGCTGCCGGCCGGTGTCGACGAACTCGGCGCTGACCCAGCCCCGGGCGCCGGTGAACCAGTACCAGTACGGGTTGCCGTTGACGCGCTGCCCGCGGACCATGCACTCGATGCGGTCCTGACTGCCCGGTGAGAGCCGGTCGACGACGGCGGAGTGGGTGGTGGGCGCGTCCCGCACGTTGAGCGTGGTGCGGGAGACGATGGTGCCCCAGACCGGACCGCCGCCACCGTGGCCTTCCGCGTACGTGGGCGGGGCTGCCGCCGCGAAGGTGCCCGCCGCCGTGACGGCGAGCGTACCGCCGGTGAGCAGCGCCACGGCCAGGGTCCGCAGGGCCGTAGTGGTGCGCATGGATCGGCCTCCTTCTCCCCTGATCCTCCTTGATCCATGAGACACCCGTTCGGGTGAACCCTCCACCGGAGGGCGGAATCCCCAGCTCCACGGCTCGCGCGGTCGCCTTCGGCGGTTTTGCCTGGAGCGGTGACCTCCCGTGTCCGCGGCGCCCTGTCGGCCGTACTGATCGCCCTGGCCTGTCTCCTCGTGCCCTTCGGCGCGCTGGCGGCCTGGGCGCACGGCCTCGCCGCCCCGGGCCGGTACGTCACCGCGATGGCACCGCTGGCCGCCGATCCCGCCGTACGGGACGCTGTGGAGGGCGAGGTCGGTGAGCCGCTGCGGCCCTTCGTGCACGACTTCGCCCGCACCCCGGCCTTCCGTGCCGCGTGGGACGCCGGCAACCGGGCCGTCCACGACGCCGTGTTGAGCGCTCTGCACGACGACAGCCACCGCGAGGTGAGCGTCGACCTCACCGAGGTGGCGCACCGACTCCCCTACGAACAGCGGCCGTTGGACCTCTCACACACCAAGGTGGCCGTGCTCCCGGCCTCCGAACTCGACCATCTCCGAAGGGGCTACGACGTGCTCGAAGTCGCCGGTTTCTGGCTGCCCGTCACGGCCGCCGCCCTCGCCGTCGCCGGTATCGCGGTCGCCGCCTGCCGCCGCCGCGCCCTCACCGCGACCGCCCTCGGCACCGCCCTCGGCGGGGCGCTGCTTGGCCTCGCCGTGGCCATCGGCCGCCACCTCACCCTCACCGACCTGCACGATCCGGTGCACCGCCCGGCGGCGGGCGCCATCTACGACGCCCTGACGCTCACTCTGCGCCAGGCCTCCTGGCTGCTGGTCGCCGTGGGCCTGACGGTCGCCCTCGGCACCTGGCTCAGCCGGTATGTGCGGGTGCGCGGCCGGATGCCCGGGGCCGGGCCGCTCAGGGCCGACTCACAGACTGCTGACCGGAACATGACCATGACGTCACCGAATGATCGCCCGGAGGCAACCCGGCCCACGGCGGGGCCGACCAGCCTCGGATGACGACGGCCTCCGGTACGGAGCCGGCGGCCGCCGTCACCCAAGGAGCACCCCGATGATCCGTCCCACCACGCGCCTCGGCGCCGCAGCCGTCGTGTCCGGCCTCGCCCTGTCGTTCGCCGCGGCGCTGCCCGCGCAGGCCGCCACCGTCACCGAGGCCCAGTGGCTGTCCGACGTGGCCGCCGTCACCGGACCCGCGCAGACCTACATCGACTCCCGGGCCGCCGCGAACGCCTCGGGCGCCAAGCAGGCGATCGTGCTGGACATCGACAACACCTCGCTGGAGTCCTACTTCGAGGGCGTCGGCACCTCCACCCCCGCCACCCCGCCGGTGCTCGCCCTCGCCCAGGACGCGCACGCCAAGGGCCTGAGCGTGTTCTTCATCAGCGCCCGCAGCAACCTGTTCAACCCGGTGACCACGTCGAACCTGAAGTCGGTCGGCTACCCGGTCGACGGCCTGTACGCGCGCACGGTCGCGCAGATGGTCACCCAGTCCGTCGCGACCTTCAAGACCTCGCAGCGCAAGGCGATCGAGGCGAACGGCTACGACATCGTCGCCAACATCGGCAACAACACCACGGACCTGACCGGCGGTTACGCCGACGCGACGTACAAGCTGCCCGACTACGACGGCCTGCTGGACTGACCCGAGCCCCGCGAGGCGAGGACCGCGAGCGTGCGCAGCGCCCGCTCCAGGTCCGCCGCGGGAGCCGACGCGAGCCCGAGCCGTACCGCGTTCGGGGTACGGCTCGGGTCGACCGCGAAGGACGGACCGGACGAGACCGCGATGCCGAGCGCCGCGGCGGCGGCCGTGAAGGTGTCCGCCCGCCAGGGGGCGGGCAGTGCCCACCAGGCGTAGTAGGCGCGCGGATCGGACCGTACGGCGAACCCGTCAAGGCACTCCGTCAGCAGCCGTTGTCTGCGCGCCGCGTCCGCCCGCTTCTCCCCGACCAGCCGCTCAACGGTCCCGTTCGTCATCCATCCCGTCGCCGCCTCCAGCGCGAACCGCCCCGCACTCCACCCGCCGGAGCGCACGGCGTCCGCGACCGCCGCCACCCGCTGTTCCGGTACGACCAGAAAGCCGACGGTGAGCCCGGGCGCGACCCGCTTGGAGAGGCCGTCGACGACATGGGTGAGGGCCGGGGCATGGACGGCGAACGGGTCGTCGGCCTCCGCCAGGAACGACCAGATGCGGTCCTCCACGACGGGGATGTCCAAGGCACTGACGACCAGGGCGAGTTGACGCCTGCGCTCGGCGCTCATGGTGACGGACGTCGGGTTGTGCAGCGTCGGCTGCACATACAGGGCCGCCAGGGGAGCCGTACGGTTGGCCGCGGCCACCGACTCGGGGCGCGGTCCGTCCTCGTCCGTGGCCAGCGGCACCAGCGTGGGACCGAGCCGGGCCGCGATCTCCTTGACCACGGGATACGTCAGCTCCTCGACCCCGACCCGGCCGCCCGGGCGCACCAGGGAGGCGAGAGCGGCGGCCACGGCCTGACGGGCGTTGCCCGTGAAGAGGATCCGGTCCGCGTCGGGCCGCCAACCGGGAGTGGTGAGAAGGGCGGCGGTGGCCGCACGGGCGGCCACCGTGCCGCCGGCCGCGGCCGGGCGGAGCGCCTCGGTCAGCACGTCGGGGCGCAGAAGGGGCGCGAGGGCACCGGCGAGAAGCTCGGACTGGCCCACCACGGACGGGTAGTTGAGCTCCAGGTTGACGGGCGCCCCCGCGTCCTCGATGAGCCCCCTGCCGGACGGCACGGGCGCGGCCGCCCGCACGAAGGTGCCGCGTCCGACCTCGCCGACGACCAGTCCCCGCCGTACGAGTTCGCCGTACGCCCGCTCCGCGGTCGACGCGGCGATACCGTGCCGACGGGCGAACTGCCGCTGCGGAGGCAGGCGTTGGCCGGGACTGAGCCGCCCCGCGGCGATGTCGGCGGCTATACGGTCGGCGATACGCCGGAAGTCGGACACGGCACCCCCCTGTGATTGCACCGAGGGCAAAGATCTTATTGCACCGAGAAGTCGGGCCGACCTAGGGTCGATCGCATGACAGCGATCCCCCTCGTCCTGGTCCACGGCCACCCCTTCGACCACACGATGTGGCACCCGCAGATCGAGACCTTCTCCGCCTCCCGCCAGGTGATCGCCCCCGACCTGCGCGGCTACGGCACCGCACCGCGGACGGCCCCCGTCACCGACTTCGGCCAGTTCGCCGAGGACATCGAGGCACTGCTGGACCAACGGGGCGTGGCGGACTGCGTACTGGCGGGCCTGTCCATGGGCGGCCAGATCGTCATGGACTGCTACCGGCGCTTCCCCGAACGCGTCCGGGGCCTGGTCCTCGCCGACACCTTCCCGGCCGCCGAGACACCCGAGGGCGTGAAGGTCCGGCACACCATGGCGGACCGCCTGCTGCGCGAGGGCATGCGCGGATACGCCGACGAGGTGCTGGAGAAGATGGTCGCGCCCTACGCCTCCGCCGAGGTCAAGGCGCACGTCCACCGCATGATGACGGCCACCCGCCCGGAGTCCGCCGCGGCCGCCCTGCGCGCCCGCGCCGCCCGCCCCGACTACCGCGAACTGCTCACCCGCGTCTCGGTCCCGGCGCTGGTCCTCGTGGGCGCCGACGACACCTACACGCCGGTCGCCGACGCGGAGGCGATGCACGCGGCCCTCCCTGAGTCACAGCTGCATGTGTTCGCCGGGGCGGCGCACCTGCCGAACCTCGAACGGGCCGCGGAGTTCAACGCCGCGCTCGGGGAGTTCCTGGCGAAGGCCGACGCCCGCTCGTAGGCTCGGGACGGTGACCCACCGGCTCCTCGGCATCTGGACCGCTGCCCTGCTCCTCGCCTCCGTGAGCGCGGTCGTCGGCTGCAGGCTCGCCGACACCGACGGCATCACCCCCGTCCCCCAGCTTCTCGCCTTCCTCCCCTGGCTGCTGGCACCCGCCGGACTCGGCCTCACCCTCGCGCTGCTCACCCGCTGGTGGCCCGGCACGGTGTGGGCGGCCGTCGTCCTCGGACTGCTGGCCTGGTTCCTCACGCCCTACGGCACGGGCGCCGAACCGGACGGCCGAGTTCTCGCCTCCTTCCGCGTCCTCACCTCGAACGTCGAGTTCGGACGGGCCGCCGACGCCCTCGTCGCCGCCGTCCGCGAGCAGAAGCCGGATCTCGTGTTCGTGCAGGAGTGCGAGTACGGCTGCTCGGCGACCCTGCGCGAGTCGCTGTCCGGGGACTATCCGTACCGGCAGCCCGTGGAGGGAAGCGGCTCGAAGGGGTCCGTCGTCCTCAGCCGCTTCCCCCTGAAGCCCGCCGCCGGAATCCCGGGCAGCACCATGGGCATGCCCGGGGCCGTCGCCGACGTGCACGGTCACGCCGTACGGCTGCAGCTCGCGCACCCGATGCCCCCGCTGCCGTGCCAACTCTCCTTGTGGCGAGGAGAGCTGGGCAAGCTGCGAGACTTCGCGGCCGCTGCGGGGCAGACCCCCACCGTGCTCGCCGGCGACTTCAACGCCTCCCAGGACCACGCGGCCTTCCGCGCGATCCTCGACACCGGCATGCGCGACGCGGCCCGCCTCACCGGCTCCGGCCGCACACCGACCTGGCCGGCCCGCACCGCCCCTGCGTTCGGCGCGCAGATCGACCATGTGCTGGTGTCACCGGACTTCTCAGCGAGCGACGCCCACTTCCTGGACCTGCCGGACACCGACCACCGGGCCCTGCTCGTCGACATCACGCTGCATGGGGCCGGCGGGGCGCAGACGGCGTTTCGGAGCCGCTGAGGCAAGAGGTGGCGACCGCGAGAACGATCACTGGATCCGCTCAGGGGCGCGGGGAACTGCGCGACCAGCCCCCACGCACCCGCAGCCGCCTACGAACCGATGTCCCCACCATCCCTGCGCCAAACAGCCACCACAGCAGGCCGCACGATCTTCCCCGCCCCATCCGGCCACGTGCTCGCCGGCTTCTCCACCGTCGCCCCGGTGATCTCACCGGGGTGCTGCACAGCGACCAGCACGCGCCGGTCCTGCACCAGCGGTCCACAGGTCTCCGCCCCCGTCGGCACGGTGAGGAACTGCTTCAGCTCCCCCCGCCGCTCCCCCTTCGTCGCCACGCCGAACAGCCCGTCGTGCGAACCGAGCTGGTTGCCGTCGGTGGAGATCCACAGGTTTCCGTGCGGATCGAAGGCCACGTTGTCAGGGCAGGAGATCGGCGAGACCTCGTCCTTCGGGAAACCCGCGAAGTAGGTGGCGGGATCCTCCGGGTCACCGGCGACGAGGAACAGCGTCCAGGCGAACCTCGTGCTGTCGGCCCGGTTCCACCGCTCGGTGAGCTCAAGGATGTGCCCGTGCTTGTTGGCGCCTCGCGGGTTGGCCTCGTCGGCGGGGGCGTTGGCGCCGACACCACGGTTGGTGTTGTTCGTCAGAGCGACGTACACCTTGCCGGAGTGCGGGTTGGGCTCGATGTCCTCGGGCCGGTCCATCTTGGTGGCGCCGACCTTGTCCCCGGCGAGCCGGGTGAAGACGAACACCTCGTCGGCGGACATGCCCTCGACGTGCGACACGGCCCCCTTCGCGGTGGCGGTCGCCAGCGGGATCCACTCACCGCTGCCGTCGAACTCCCCGTCGGCGGGCAGCTTCCCGGTCCCATCGATCTCGATGGCGGGGGAGTCACCGGTGAGCCGGGCGACGTACAAGGTCCCCTCATCGAGCAGTGAGAGATTGTGCTCCCGCACGCTCCGGCTGCTCCCGTGCTTCATCCGCTTGCTGCCGACGAACTTGTAGAAGTAGTCGAACCGCTCGTCGTCCCCGGAGTACACGACCGGCCGCCCGTCGTGGGTGAGCCGCACGGTCGCCCCTTCGTGCTTGAACCGGCCGAGCGCGGTGTGCTTGCGGGGCGCGGAGGAGGGGTCGTACGGGTCGAGCTCGACGACGTACCCGAAGCGATGGACCTCGTTCGGCTCCTGCGCGACGTCGAACCGCTTGTCGAACCGCTCCCATTTGCGCTCGCTGGCGCCCGTCCCGATCCCGTACCGCTTGTCCGTCTCCCGACCTGCGTTGGCGAAGTACTGGTTGAAGTTCTCCTCGCCGTGGAGGGTGGTCCCCCACGGGGTCGTCCCGCCGGAGCAGTTGTTGAGGGTGCCGAGCACCTTGCGGCCCGTCGGGTCGGCGGAGGTCTTCAGCAGCTCGGACCCGGCGGCGGGGCCGGTCACCCGGAACTCGGTGGTGGCGGTGACACGCCGGTTGAGGTGGTGCCGGGGTACGAGGGTGAGCGCGCCGTTCTTCTTGCTCTCCTCCACCACGACGACACCGAGACCGTGGGCGGCCCAGGCGATCTCGACCTGCTCGCGGGTGGGGTTGGCGGCGTCGTACCCACGGAACATGAGCACTTCGTCGGTGTACTCGTGATTGGCGACGAGCACCTGTCGGCCGTGCTCGCCGGGCAACGGCAGCAGCGAGAGGAAGTCGTTGTTGTACCCGAACTGGCCGGCCTGGGCCGCGGCGGTCTGCTTCTCCGGGTCGAAGGCGGGAGCACCGCGCAGGATGGGCTCGCCCCAGCGGACGACGACGTTCTGGGAGTAGCCGGCCGGGATGGTCACGGTGTCGGCGGTGTTGGGCGCGACGGGCGTGAACCGGAGCCCGCGGGCCCCCTTGCCCTTGGAGGCGCCCTTCCGGGACGCGGCCTCGGCGTCCGGAGCAGCGGTGACGACCGTCCCCGCGGCAGCCGCCACGGTCACCACGGCGGCGGCCCGCATCATCGAACGGCGGCTGAGCGCGGTGGCGATGACATCGCCGACGTACGGGTTGGAGGAGGTGTTGGGCGCCGGGTGGAAACAGGCGTCACCACACCGGAAACGGCAGGTCAGGGCGGACCGCCCACCAGGATGCGACTCCGACTTCGTGATCAGCGGCAGCTGTATACGCACTTTTACTCTCCCCTTGCTTCCCCTTGAAGCTCGCGTGACGGACGGTAGGGGCGCGTCTGTGCGGGAGCGGGGCGAGGCGGTGAACTGCGGATGAACCCGGAGTGGACGTAGGGGAGTTGTGGGCGTCCGTGAGTGAAGTCCGGAAGTAGGTCTTGACGTGGAGTACGTCGGCCACCTGCCCCTGCCCAAGATCGCGATCCGGGGCCGCTAACCTTACGTGTCCGTCCTGGCCAGGGATTGACGGGCTTCAACTCATGCGAAGGGGTGCGCAAATGGGCATTCTCACTCTCCTGCGGAACGCGTTCGGCGGCCGATCACGCAAGGCCGCTGCCACTGAGGCAGAGGGTACGGTTCCTTCGCAGCAGGCGGCGGAACCCAAGCTCCCGTCCCCGGCGACGGAGCCCACACCTCCCTCCCCGGCGACGGCCACGGTCCCCGAGCCCCGCACCGCCACACTCTCCACGGACTCCGAGCACGAGCTGGTCTCGGCCGCCTTCGACAACGTGGAGGTCCCGAAGGAGGGGACACCGGACGAAGGGGCGCACGCGGAGACAGCGGCGTCTCAGGCGCCGGCCGGGGCAACAGCGCCCGAGGCGGGGCAGCCCACCGAGGAGGCGACGGCGCCGGCCGAGTCGCCGACCTCAGAGGATTCGGCGACGGAGCTTGGGTCGTCCGCCGGGGAGCCGGTCGCGGAGGAGCCTGCCGCTGAGGAGCCGGTCGCAGAGGAGCAGCCGGCCGAGGAGGCAGCCGCTACCGAGGAGCCCCTGGCGGAGAAGGAGCCCGAGGCCTCCGTCGAGGAACCGGTGGCCCAGGACGCGGTCGCTGACGAGACCGCCGCCGAAGAGCCGGCGCCCGAGAAGCCCGTCGCCGAGGAACCGGTGGCGGAGGACACGGCCGTAGCGGAGCCGGTGGCAGAAGCGCCGGCGCCCGCGGCTGCGGAGGAAGAGCAGCCGCAGGTCGCGGAGACCGCACCGGAACCGGCTGTCTCCGCGGAGCCGGAGCCGGAGCCCGGAGCCGAGTCCAAGCCGGTCGCCGAGACCGCCTCTGCCGCGGAGCCCGAGCCGATCACCGAGGCCACCGTCGCCGCGGCTCCCGAACCCGTCGTAGAGCCCGAGCCCGAGCCGGAGCCGGTCGCGGCCCCGTCGGCAGCGGACAACGCTCCGGCAGCCGACGACGAGACCGTCACGGACAGTACGGGTGGGAACAACGACTCCGTACCCGCCACCCTCCGCACCGCCTACACCGCCGCCGCCGCCACTCTCTCCGCCCACGGCCTCACCGGCACCACCGCCACCACCTACCTCGTCCTGGACCGCTCCGCGAGCATGCGCGCGTACTACAAGGACGGCTCCGCCCAGGCCCTCGGTGAGCAGACCCTTGCTCTCGCCGCCCATCTGGACCCGGCCGCCAAGGTCCACGTCGTCTTCTTCTCCACCGAACTCGACGGCACCGGCGAGCTCACCCTCACCGAGCACGAGAACAAGATCGACGAGCTGCACGCCGGCCTCGGCCGCATGGGCCGTACCAGCTACCACGCGGCCGTCGAGGAAGTCCTGACCCACCACACCAAGAACTCCCCCGACACTCCCGCCCTGGTCGTCTTCCAGACCGACGGTGCCCCGGACGCCAAGACCCCCGCCACCCAGGCCCTCACGGAGGCGGCGAAGACCCACCCCACCGTCTTCTTCTCGTTCGTCGCCTTCGGTGACCCGGAGAACAAGGCCTTCGACTACCTCCGCAAGCTCAAGCACCCCAACACCTCCCACTTCCTCGCCGGCGAGACCCCGAAGGAACTCACCGACGCGGAGATCTACGAGGGCATCCTGGGGAACTGGCGCCCGTAGCCGGCAGGACGAAGTTCAACGACGGGGCCCGGAAAACCACCGGGCCCCGTCCGCGTAGTGGCTCAGGGCTGGGGCTCGGCCAGCCAGGCGGTCGACTGGCCCGTGCGACCGGCGATCGTCTCGAAGTCCCGGTCGTGGTGGAGCAGGGTCAGACCCGACAGCTCGGCCGTGGCGGCGAGGAGCAGGTCGGCCGGTCCGGCCGAGCGGTGTTCGCCGTTGTCGGTGAGGAGCTGTTGAACCTCGCGGGCGCGCTGGTAGATGCCGTCGGGCATGAGGGTCCGGCTGAACAGTTGCCGCAGTTCCGCCTGAATGCCCTCGCGGTCCGCTCGTCCGCGCGCGGAGAAGAGGATCTCCAGCTCGGTCAGATCACAGAGCGCGACCAGCCCGTTGTCGAGCACCTGCCCCCACTGCTCGTCGTACGCGTCGCTGGTGAGCAGGCGCACGGCGGCCGAGGTGTCGACGAGATACGGGACGTCACTCATCGGCGGTAGTTCCTCTTGTCCAGGAGGATGTCGAAGTCGCCGCGCGCCCCCCTCTCGCGGAGCTTGGCCAGCGCTATGGCCCGGCTGCGCCGCCTGGCGACCTCCAGCAGCGCGGTGTTGACGGTGTCCTTCTTGGTCTTCGTGCCGAGCAGGAGCTGGGCTTCCGCCAGAGCCTCGTCGTCGACCTCGATGAGCAGCTTCGACATGAAGGACCTCCATATATAGATGAGCCGAGCCCGGAATATATTAGAGGTCCTCTCAATCGTCCCGGTCGACTACGATTCCAGAGTTCGTACGACGGCCCGGCCAAGCAGCCGGTCGGCATCCGTCACCCCACGCAGCGACCTGGGAGCATCCCCCGATGGCTCGACACCTCATCACCAGCGCCCTTCCGTACATCAACGGGATCAAGCACCTGGGCAACATGGTGGGGTCCATGCTCCCGGCGGACGTCTACTCCCGTTACCTGCGCCAGCGTGGTCACGAGGTTCTCTACATCTGCGCGACGGACGAGCACGGCACCCCGGCGGAGCTGGCCGCGAAGGAGCAGGGGCTCCCGGTCGACGAGTTCTGCGCGCAGGCCCATGACGCCCAGAAGGCGGTCTACGACGGCTTCGCGCTGGCCTTCGACTACTTCGGCCGCAGCTCCAGCGAGCAGAACGTCGAGATCACCCAGCACTTCGCCCGCCGCCTCAACGAGAACGGGTTCATCGAAGAGCGCGCCATCCGCCAGGTGTACAGCCCCGCCGACGGGCGCTTCCTCCCGGACCGCTATGTCGAGGGCACCTGCCCCCACTGCGGCTACGACAAGGCCCGCGGCGACCAGTGCGAGAACTGCACGCGTGTCCTGGACCCCACGGATCTCATCGATCCGCGCTCGGCGATCTCCGGCTCCACGGACCTGGAGGTCCGTGAGACCAAGCACCTCTTCCTCCTCCAGTCGAAGCTGCAGCACGAGGTCGAGGAGTGGGTCTCCCGGCATGAGGCCGACTGGCCGCAGCTGGCCTCCTCGATCGCCCGCAAGTGGCTGAATGAGGGTCTGCACGACCGTGCGATCACCCGTGACCTGGACTGGGGTGTCCCGGTCCCGTCCGACACCTGGCCGGAGCTGGCCGCGGAGGGCAAGGTCTTCTACGTCTGGTTCGACGCCCCGATCGAGTACATCGGAGCGACGAAGGAGTGGGCAGACGCTGCGCGAGACACAGACCCGGAGAACCGGGACTGGAAGTCGTGGTGGTACGACGTCGACACCGACGTCCGGTACACCGAGTTCATGGCGAAGGACAACGTCCCGTTCCACACGGTGATGTTCCCGGCGACCGAGCTCGGTGTGCGCGAGCCGTGGAAGAAGGTCGACTACGTCAAGGCCTTCAACTGGCTGACGTACTACGGCGGGAAGTTCTCCACGTCCCAGCGGCGGGGGGTCTTCACCGACCAGGCCCTGGACATCCTGCCGGCGGACTACTGGCGCTACTTCCTCATCGCGAACGCGCCCGAGTCGGACGACTCGTCCTTCACGTGGGAGCACTTCACGGCGACGGTGAACAAGGACCTGGCGGACACCCTCGGCAACTTCGTCAACCGTGTCCTGTCGTTCTCGAAGAAGCGCTTCGGCGACGAGGTCCCGGCGGGCGGCGAGCCCGGCGAGGCCGAGGCGAAGCTGGGCGAGGAGATCGCCCGTCTGCTCGCCGAGTACGAGTCCCAGATGGAGGCGCTCCAGTTCCGCAAGGCCGCGGCGGCCCTGCGCGCGCTGTGGTCGGCCGGCAACTCCTACCTGGAGGAGAAGGCTCCCTGGCTGGAGATCAAGACCGACAAGGACGGCGCGGCCCTGACGCTCCGCACCGCGATGAACCTGATCCACCTCTACGCGGTGGTCTCGGAACCCTTCATCCCGGCGACCTCGGCCGCCATGCGCCAGGCCTTCGCCCTGAAGGACGACACCGCGGCCTGGGTCACGCCGGAGGCGGCCCGCACCCTCACCGCCGTCCCCACCGGCACCCCCTTCACGGTCCCCCCGGTCCTCTTCGCCAAGCTGACCGACGACGACCTGGAGACGTACAAGGAGCGCTTCGGCGGCTCCCCGGAGTAGTACGACTGCCCGGAGCGGTCCGGATATGGACCCGGGCATCGCCGTGTCCGCGCCAAGCCGTAAGGTTTGCGCCATGGCCGTGCCCGGTGTCATTCCTGTCGCCTACGAGCCGAGGCACCGCACCGAGACGATCGGGCGGTATGCGGAGGGTCAGTTCCTGGCGTCGATCACGTACGCCTTCCCCGAGGGGTTCCACCTTGAGGAAGGCTGGGAAGAGCAGAAACGCCTCTACGCGGTTCTGCATACCTTCGACGCGGAGGGCAATTACCGCGACTCGGATATCTGGTGTGCCGGGACGTGGGCGGAGCAGAAGCGCGACCCGGAGGGTGACGCCTCCCCCCTGACCCGCGCCCAGGTCCACCGCGCGACACTGCTGCGCAGCCTGCCCCGCCGCTCCTACACGGACATCGCGATCCGTCCCTTCCAGGTGACCCACGAGGGCGTCCTCTTCGGGCTGGTGGTCCGCGAGGACGAGGGCGAGCAGTGGGCGGAGCTCTACCCGGACCGTCTCGCCTTCGCGGAACCGTGGGACGGGACCTACGACACCTGAGCCGGGTGGGCTAGGAGAGCACTCCGGCGCCCGTCGTCGTGGCCAGGGACGTCGGCAGGTTCTTCACCGCGGAGGCCGAGGACTCCAGGCCCGTCGTGAGGGTCGGGGTCCAGTTCACCGTGGTCTTCAGGTCCTTCGAGGACGCGGCGTTGTAGGCGGCGACCAGGTCCGTCGCCGTGCCGTTGACCAGGTTGCCGGAGCCGGCGATCGCGCCCGTGCCGTCGCCACTCAGGATCTTGGAGACCTTGATCGTGGACGGGACCTTCCAGTAGTTGTCCGCGGCGACGACCTGGGCCTTGGCGCGGGAGTTGATGCTGTACTGCAGGGCGTAGCCGTTCAGGGTCGTGACGTCGTAGTAGTTGTTGTAGATGTGGATCTGGCCCACCCGGGACAGGGGCGCCCGCTGGACGATGCCCTTCCACACGTTGTGGTGGATGGAGACGCGCAGCTTGCCGCTGGGCTCGCTGTCGCTGCTGCCGATCAGCATCGTCTTGTCGTGGTTGGTGAACTGGTTGCGGGAGACGGTCACCAGGTCCGAGCTCTTGGTGATGTCCAGCGCCCCGTCGTGGACCTGGTACTCGCGGCCGTAGTACTCCGGGTTCGCGGAGTCCAGGTGCGGCGCGTCCGTGAAGGTGTTGTGGTCCGCCCAGACGTGGGTGGCGCCGCGCAGGGTCACGGAGTCGTACTCGGAGTTCCAGTTGCCGTCGTCGCCGTCGGTCGGGTCCCACTGCGGGAAGCAGTCCTCGGTGTCGGCGAAGGAGAGGTTGCGGACGATGACGTTGTCCACGTTCTGGATCTGGAGCATGCCGCCGGAGATCCCGGCCTTCGTGCCCGGCACGCCCACGACCGTGGTGTTCGCGGGCACCTTGAAGACGATGTTCTTCGCCTGCTTGCTCTGCGCGGCGGCGCGCGCCGTCTCCTGGGTGCCCGAGGGCAGCTTGGAGGTGCCGTAGGTGGCGGGGTCGAACGCCTTCAGGTACGAGGAGAGCGAGTAGCCCGTCCCGGACGCGTAGTCGGCGCAGCTCAGCTTCTTGCCCGCGTCGTCCGTGTTGGCGTCGATCGTGCCCTTGACCTTGATGATGCGCGGGGTGGTGTCGGTGGCCGACCCCAGCGCCTTCACGAGCTGTGCCCGCGTGGAGACGGTGAAGGTGTGCGCCGCGTCGGCCTTCGTGCCGCCGGTCGTGCCCGTGCCGGAGGACGCCCAGCCGTCCTTCGCGGCGAGCGTCTGGTGGTACAGGTCCACGGTTCCGGCGTTCGCGTTCATCACGACGACACCGGCACCGACGCCGGCGGCCACCACGGCGGCGGAGACGACCAGGGCGCGGCGGGTGCGGAGGGACCGGCGGTGGGAGGGGGAAGCCACAGAGAAGTCCTTACGGAGTTGTACGACGTGAGCGGGGCGTGAAGCCCTCGTGAGGAGCCTTACGTCCCCTCAGTTGCCGCTGGTCTCCGTGGGGTTGCCGTGATCCACGGTTGGGTTTCTACTGTCGTCGTCCCGGACCGCCCCCGAACCCACCGCCCTCCGGCGCCTCGCCCGCCGTGACCGTCGCGATCACCTCGGCCTTGGCGCTCCCCGACCCCAGCTCCCCCTTCTCCGCCAGACCCCCCGTACTCGTTCCCGAGACACCGCCACCGGCGTACACCTTGTACTCCTCGCCGCTCTCGATGCCCTCGCCCGAGTAGACGATGTTCTGGATGGCCTTCGAGGTGACGTACGACGCCACGACCGTGCCGTCGGAGTCGACGATGTGGAGGGTCGTGCCGGCCTCGACGGAGGAGTCGAGGGTGGCGGAGAGCCAGCCCTGCCCGGACTCGGAGTCCGGTGCCACGACCATGCCCGCGCTGCCCGAGGCCAGCAACTCGCCGCCGCTCACCGTGAAGCTGCCGTTGACGTCGAGGGCCCCGTTGCCTCCCTGCTGGGGGCCGTTGACGACGAGGGTGCCGCCGGTGATCTCGGCGGTGCCGTTGGAGTCGAAGCCGTCGCCCTCGGCGTTCACGACGAGCGTGCCGCCGGTGATCGTCGCCGTGTAGTCGCCGGTGCCCTCACCGCCACCGGGTCCGCCGCCGAAGCCACCGCCCTGGTCGTCCGAGGAAGCCTCGCTGCCGGACGCGTTGACCCCGTCGTCGTTCGACGTGACCTTCGACGTGCCGCCGCGGACCAGGATGTCCTTGCCCTCCAGGCCCTCGTTGGACTTCGTGATCTCCAACTCGCCCTTGCTGATGACGAGTTCGCCCTCCGCGTGCACCCCGTCGTCACCGGCGGCCAGCGTGACCTTCGCGCCGTTGAAGTGGACGGCCGCGTCACTGTGGACGGCGTCCGCGGAGGAGTCGACGGTGATCGCTCCCGCTTCCAGTACGGCGATCACACCCGCCTTGAGGCCGTGCGCCGAGGACGAGGCCGAGTCGCTGGTGACGTCCAGGGAACCCCCGGTCACCACCAGGTCCGTGGCCGCGTCGACCCCGTCGCCCGCGCTCCGCGCCTTCACCGCCCCACCGCTGACCATGATGTAACCGGCCTTGGTGTCCTCGGAGTTGTCGGACTTCAGTCCGTCCCCGCCCGCTTTGACGGTGACTGTTCCGCCTCGGACGACCAGGTAGTCCTTGCCCCGGATCCCGTCGTCCTCGGCCTCCACGGTGACCGTCCCTGAGGCGATCACCAGGCCGTCCGAGCTCGCGATGCCGTCGTTTCCGTCGCCGTGCACGGTGAGCGACCCCTTGCCGGTGACCGTCAGGTCTCCGGCGCTGTCGAGCACCGCGTCCTCGTCGTGCGAGCCGGTGAGGGTGTTCTCGCTGCCGTCGGCGAGGACGACCGTCAGTTCGTCCACCTCACTCGCCTCGATCGCCGGGCCGGTGGACGAGGTGATGTCCACGCCGTCGAGGACCAACGTCACCTTCCCTTCGGGGACGTTGACGACGACCTGCCCGTCGGTGAGCTTTCCGCTGAGCCGGTAGGTCCCTTCCGAGGTGACGGTCACCGGGTCGCCGTCGAGCGCGAGGTCCTCGGCGTCGGCCACGGAGGCGTCCACCGCATGGGCCTCCTCGTCGGCGCCGAGGACGGCGGCCGCACTCTGGGCGCCCCCCACCGCCGTAGGGGAGGACGAACTCTCCGCGGCGGAGCCGCCGTCGGAGGACGACGTGCAGCCGGCCAGTGCCGCCGCGGCCAGCGCGCCGACGGCCTTCATACGAACCGTTCTCATACCGGGCTCCCGTCGAGGGCGGTGGGGAAGTGGCGCCGCAGGACCGGCAGCCAGCGGTGGGCGGGCAGTTCGGGGCGGAGTGCGGCGAGTCCGGTGCCGTACTTCGAGACCGGGCACGGCCGGTGCTTCAGCGACCACAGCAGCCGGTCCGCGTCGCACCCCGCCCGGCCCGCCTTGGTCTCGACGACCGCGCGGTCCGGAGCGCGCAGGACGGCGGTGCCGTCGGGCAGGCTCCAGATGAGCCCGGTGTCGACGGTCAGCCGGCTGAGGGTGGCGGGGAGGAGGAGGGTGGTGCGGCGGTACGTCGTCGTCAGTGTCGGCACGAAACGGAAGCCGGTGGCGTCGACACCGGCCCCGGCGAGCACGGCGTCGACGAACACCCGGGCATCCTCGTCGAGTCGGCCCAGGTCACCGCCGTAGGGCATGCGGTGCTTGACCGTCGTACCGCGCGGCCCCCGCGTCTTGACCTCGACGAAGTGTTCGCCGGAGTCGAGATAGGTGCGGATGCGGAGCTTGAAGCGTCTGCGGCGGCGCCGGGCGGCTCCCAGGTAGCCGTCGAGGCCGGGGGTGTCGAAGTACAGGGAGCGGTACCCGAACTGCCGCTCGCCGCCGATCTCCAGAACCCGTACGTCTTCGTCGAGACCGCCGAACACCAGGGGGAGGTCGACGACCGGGAGCACGTACTTGCGGTCGAAGCGGGTCAACAGCCCCGCGCGGGCCACGAGTTCGCCGAGACCGACGGAGGGGAGCGTGCCGAGGGAGTCGAGGGCGGTCATACGCGCACCTCCTGTTCCACCGGCACACCGACCGGGACCACGTACCGGACCTCGACAAGCGTGGTGTCGTTGACGAGGTCGATGTGCTGGACCGAGAGGTTCACCACCCGTCCGCCGAGCAGGGCTTCGAGGTGGGCGCGGAGCGCGGACTCGTCGGTGTGGGCCGAGTCGAGGCGCAGGACGCGCTGCCGGTGCCGGGGGAAGAGACGGGGGTGGTCGCCGACATAGAGGGCGGCCAGTACCAGCGCGGTCAGGCTCACGGTGAGGACGCTCACGGCCTCCGGGAGCCCGTTGAGCAGGCCGATGGCGAGGGCGGAGAAGTAGTAGGCGATCTCGTGCTGGGCGATCTCGTACGACCGCAGCCGGATGATCGACAGGACCCCGAACAGGCCCATTCCCAGGCCGATCCCGACCGATGCGGAGCTCAGCGTCATCGCCACGGCCAGCACGCCGACGTTCACCCCGAGGAAGGCCGTGACCAGGTCCCGGCGGTGGTGGCGCGGGAAGTAGACGGCGAAGGCGAGGACGCAGATGGCGCCGAGGTCGCAGGCGACGAGTACCAGCTGATGTGCGGCCGTTGAGGTCATGGACCGACAGTCGGACCCTTTCCTGTGAGGCCGCTTTCAGTTCTCTTAAACGAGTTTGAGAAGTAAAGAGAGGGCCTCAGAGAAGTGAACTGGAGGCAAAGGTCCACCTGTTCGCCCTGCCGGTTCAGAAGATGCCGTCGAAGGGACCGGGCCCGTGGTGGTGGAACCCGTCGAACAGCGCGTCGGCGAGCAGCATGCCGCCCGCGCCCGCCGCCCCGGCCACCAGCGCCGTCTTCCACCACGGCTGGCTGTACCAGCCGCCCGGGACCCGCCGGCCGCCGACGACCCCGCCGGGGTAGTAGTACGGCGTCGCGCCGCCCGGACGGTCGGAGACGGCGTAGGTCCGGTCGTCGACGGTGACCCGGCCGTCCCGGGCGGTGACCGTGACCGTGCCGAGGTCCGGCAGGACGGGGCCGGGGTCGAGGCCGAGGGCGGTGCGGGCACCGCGGACGTAGTGGAGCCCCTCGACGGCGGTCTGCGTCACCATCGCGTACTGCGCGGGCGTACCGGCGGCGACGAGCTGCCCCTGAGCGGCCCGGTACCGCTCGTTCGCGTCGGCCAGCGCCTGGACGGCGGCCTTGTCGCCGCCCGCGTCCAGCGTGGACAGACTCCCGCCGAGCCGCTCGACCCAGCGCTCGGCCTCGGCGCGGGCGTCGAAGTCATCGGCGGGCGCGAGCGGGACGACCCCCGCCCCGCCGGCCGCACGCCGCTGCGCGGCCACCGCGGCGGCCGCCCCGGCAATCAGCACCAGCGCGAGCAACACCATGAACCCCATCGCTTCCTCCAGCGTGTCAGCAGGTCAACGCGACCTCATGTCCCCTATGACACGCCTCGCCGCTATGCGGAGGCACCGAGGAACCTGTGCGGCCCCCATGGGATTTCCATGGGGGCGATCACACAGGTT
The DNA here is from genome assembly GCF_044903305.1 of Streptomyces sp. NPDC019531. Classification (NCBI taxonomy): domain Bacteria; kingdom Bacillati; phylum Actinomycetota; class Actinomycetes; order Kitasatosporales; family Streptomycetaceae; genus Streptomyces; species Streptomyces sp. NPDC019531. The sequence continues at coordinate 153,553 of NZ_JBJDQL010000003.1, forward strand.
TTTTACCTGCCTATAAGGTTTGCTGACTCATACGGAAGGACCCTCAGTTGGGCAGACACGCCCCGAGACGGGCAGCGCGCTCCGCTCTCGTCTCCGCACTGGCCGTCACCGTCGCGGCCGGCTCGATCACCCTGTTCTCCGGCATGGAGGACAGCGGCGCGCAGGCGGCCACCACCGCCGCGGCCGCCACCGCCGAGATCGTCCTGGACGATCCCCGCAGCACCACCCCCCGCACCGAACGCCTGCTCGCCGCGGGCGCGACCGGCTACCTGCACCGGCAGTCGGGGGTCGCGGGCCTGCTGTGGACGGACTACGACGACGGCACCACCGTCCCCGTCGAGGGCACCTCCGGCGTCTACCAGCCGACCACCACCAGCTGCTACGACATCTCCGCGCGCTGCGCCTCGGGCGTGTTCGGGCAGGCCGCCGACACCGTGGCCCTGCCCCACCGCACCTACGGCGACCCGGTGTCGCTGTGGAGCCCGGGCGGCGGCGCCCTGAGGACCGTGGACCTCAGTCAGTCGGCCGACCGCGTGGGCACGTACGGCGAGACGACGGTCACCGTCGAGTGGAACGGTGTCGTCGACGGCCAGGAACTGGACGGCTATGTGCTCCACCTCGTCGACCTGGTCGACGGCGGGCAGCGCGACCGCGTGGTCGACGGCTACCCGGCCGACGGGACCTGGGAGTGGAACACCGCGCGCACCGGCGACGCGACGGGCTCCCTGCTGACCTACCCCGACCGTGACGCGAACGGCGACTTCACGACGTACACCGTCGCCTACCTCGACTTCGCCACCGCCCGGCTGACCCCGGTCTTCACCGGACTGCCCAAGGAGACGGTGCCGGAGCTCGTGCTCACCGACGACCGCGTCGGCTGGTACACCGAGGCCTCCGGACTGCACCTGAAGCCCCGCACCGACCTCACCGCCGCGGAGACCACCCCGGTGACCGGCGAGGACCTGCCCGGCACCCCGGTCCCCGTTCTGGTCGGCGACTGGCTGGTCCTCGCGACCAACGGCGGCGCGGTCCGGGCCGTCTCACTGGCCGACGGCACCACGAAGACCCTGCTGACCTGGTCGTACGGCACTCCCCTGGCCGCCCCCGACGGGACCGCGCTGGTCACCGGCGGCACCGGCGCCGCCGACTGGTGGGTCCAGCGGGTCGTCCCGGGCGCGGACGGCGTCCCAGGGCTGGAGCGGGTCTCCAAGGTGGCCCCGCTGGAGAACGTCAAGACGGGCATCGCCCTGAGCCGGGGCAGCCTGCGGGTGGCGGAGGACAGCTCCACGAGCATCATGGACACCACCTCGGTCCGCGCCCTCACCACGAACGGCAGCACCGAGCTGACCGCCTCCGCGGCCACGGAGGGCGACTCGGTCTCGGCCGTGTGCCCCTACCAGGGCACCACGTGTTCCGCCCTGTGGGGCAACAGCCCCGAGGACGTCCATCTCCAGACGTTCGACGACGTCGACGAGGGCGGCACCGGTCTGTCGAACGCCGACCGGCTGGTCTCCCTCCACGACGGATGGTCCAACTACTCGCTGGCCTACGGCACCAAGGACGGCGCGATCGTCGACGTCTCCGACGACTACGCGGTGTACGACTCCGGTGGTACGACGCCGACGCAGTACGTCGGTGAGTTCGGCTACGGCGAGCAGCTGAAGCGGTCGGTCCGCGCGGCCGCTCTGGGCGGCTCCGTGCTGTGGAGCGCCACCACCACCTCCGGCCGCCTGACCTCGTACAGCCTGACCGCGAAGAAGACCCTCGCCACGGTCGACGTCCCGAACCTGGGCTGTGTGCCGAGCGAACTCCAGGCGGCGGGCCGCTGGGTGTACTGGTCCTGCGCCGGCGGCTCGGCGGGCGTCTACGACACCAAGGCCGCCAAGTCCGTCGCCGTGACCCCGGGTGACGTCCTGCTCGGCGACGGCTTCACGGTCCGCCACGACCACGAGGCCGACCAGTTGGTCCTGACGGACGTGACGACGGGCGCCACGCGCGTGGTCGCCTCCGGCCTCCCCGACTCCGGGCTCGCCGTGGACCGTCGTTTCCGGTGGACGGTCGACGAGTACACCGGTCTGGTCGGCTGGTTCGACAAGTTCGAGCAGACGCATGTGGCCACGACGGGTGTCACCCCGTCCGCGGTGACGGCGTTCCGCACGGAGGCAGAGGGCTACGTGGAGCCCGGCTCCACGCCGGCCTGGACCGGCCAGTGGACGCTGTCCCGTCCGATCACCTCCTGGTCCCTGACCTTCACGTCGGTGCAGAGCGGCGCGACCGGCAGGGCCACCCGCACGATCACCGGCGGCGCCGCATCGGCGGAGGTGACGGCGAACTGGAACGGCAAGACGTCGAGCGGGGTCCCCTTCCCCAACGGCGATTTCACATGGACGCTGAAGGCGACCGGGCTGGCCACGGCCGCCCCGGTCACGGTGACCAGCGGCGAGGGCTATCTTTCGCGTGGCTCGGCGGTGCGCCACGACTTCGTCAGCCCCGACGGCCCGGACGGCCGCGGTGACCTGCTCACCCTCAACTCCTCCGGCGGGCTGACCTTCCAGGGCGGCACCGGCACGGGCAGGTTCGGCGAGAAGGTCAGCGCCGGCGGCTGGCCCACCACCATCAGGGCGATCCCCTTCGGCGACCTGAGCGGCGACCGCTGCAACGACGTCCTCGTACGGCTGAGCAGCGGCGCCCTGCGCCTGTACAAGCCGGGCTGCGGGGCGCCGGTCAAGCCGTCGACGTCGTACACCTCACTCGGCACCAGCGGCTGGAACCAGTACGACGTCCTGACCTCGCCGGGGGATGTGACCGGCGACGGCCGCCCCGACCTGATCGCACGGGCTGCCTCGACCGGCACGGTCTACCTCTACAAGGGCACCAGCACCGGCAAGCTCTCCGCGCGCGTGAAGCTCTACGACAACTGGAAGGGCTACAAGAAGATCGTCGGCGTCGGCGACCTCAACGGCGACGGCATCGGCGATCTCCTCGGCCAGGACAGGACGAACACCCTCTACCGCTACGACGGCACCGGCACGGGCACTTTCAAGGCCCGTGTGAAGCTCTTCACCAACTGGGGCGGGTCCTACGACGTCGTCGTCGGCGTCGGTGACATCACCGACGACGGCAGGGCGGACCTCGTCTCCCGCGACACCGGCGGCACGCTGTGGCGCAACAACGGCGACGGCAAGGGATCGTTCGGGGCACGGGCGAAGATCTCGACCGGCTGGCAGGGCTACAAGTTCCTTTCCTAGACAGGGGATGCGCGAAAGGGCGCCCGGGACTTCACGGTCCCGGGCGCCTTTTCGTGCGCGGATCAGATCGACGTGCCGTCGTTCGTCGTGTCCGGGTCCACGCCGACCGTGATCGACCCTCGGACGCCCTTGCCGATGTCGTCCTTGCGATACCTCAGCCGGAGCAGGCCGCCCGTGACCCCACTCTGGTCGTAGATCGTGTCCTCGGTGAGCGTGGTGCGCTCGGCCTCGTTGGACACGTACGGCTCCTGCTCCGCCGAGGCCAGGACCGACTCCTCGTCGAAGAAGAACTGGCCGGTGTGGCAGGTGTGCCCGCCCTCGTAACCGGCGTCGGTCCACTCACCGTCCACATGCACCTTGGTGTGAACATGGACGCAACGGCCCCGATACCAGCCCGGGAAGACGGTCCGGAAGACGACGTGACCATGCTGGTCGGTGCGCCAGGTGCCGCGCAGATAGCGGGTGTCGTCGGTGGGTTCCTGATGACCGCCGCCCGGGGGAGGGCCGGTGGGGACGTCGGTCGGGGCCGCCGTAGGTGTCTCGGTGGGCGTGGCGGTGGGGGTGTCCGTGGGCGGTGGTCCCGTGGGCGCCGGTCCTCCGCCGCCGTTGCCCTGGGCCTCGTACCCGGAGTACACACCCACCGCGTCGCAGTGCCAGATGTCCACGGCCGCGTCCCGGATCGGCCTGCACGTCTCGGAGTCGATCACCCTGATGTCGAGGAGCAGTGGGATGCCCTCCCGGTCCTCGGTGACGTTCCGGCGGAGCTTGTCCGCGTCGATGTAGTACGGCCCCTCGACGGTCTCCGAGGTGAGCCGGTAGCAGACCTCGGTCTCCGCGGTCTCCTCACCCGCGGCGGCGTTGACGGCGAAGACCCCGCCCACCCCCACCGCGGTCACGGTCACACCGCCGGCCGCCAGGACCGTGCGACGCCTCAACCGCCCTGTCTCTTCCGTTTCTTGGTTTCCCGTCATGGCCAGGGAACGTAGAGCCCGGAATCCTGGCAGGAACATCGGAAAGACCTGTGAATAGCGAAGTGGCCCGGAACCGACGTCGGTTCCGAGCCACTGACAGCCTGGCCTACTTGGGCTGCGGCTTGCGCACCGACAGGTGCAGCTCCCTCAGCCGCGTCTCCTCCAGCTCCGTCGGCGCGCCCATCATCAGGTCCTGGGCGTTGCCGTTGAGCGGGAAGGAGATCGTCTCGCGGATGTTCGGCTCGTCGGCCAGCAGCATCACGATGCGGTCGACACCGGGGGCGATGCCACCGTGCGGCGGGGCGCCGAAGCGGAACGCGCGCAGCATGCCGGCGAACTTCTCCTCGACGGTCTCACGGTCATAGCCCGCGATCTCGAACGCCTTGAGCATGATGTCCGGCTCGTGGTTCCGGATCGCGCCGGAGGAGAGCTCGACGCCGTTGCAGACGATGTCGTACTGCCAGCCCAGGATGTCCAGCGGGTCCTGGGTCTCCAGGGCCTCAAGACCGCCCTGCGGCATGGAGAACGGGTTGTGCGAGAAGTCGATCGCGCCGGTCTCCTCGTCCTTCTCGTACATCGGGAAGTCGACGATCCAGCAGAACCGGAAGACGCCCTCCTCGAAGTGCCCGGCGCGCTTGGCGGCCTCGACGCGGACCGCGCCCATGATCTTCGAGACCTCGTCGAACTCGCCCGCGCCGAAGAACACGGCGTGACCGGCGGCCAGCGACAGCCGCTTGGTCAGCTCGGCGACGTTCTCCTCGGTGAGGAACTTCGCGATCGGGCCGGACAGCGAACCGTCCTCGGCCACCCGCACCCAGGCCAGACCCTTGGCGCCCTGCGAGACCGCGAAGTCACCGAGCTGGTCGAAGAACTTCCGCGGCTGCGCGGAGACATCCGGCACCGCCAGCGCCCGCACGTGCTTGCCGGCGAACGCCTTGAACTCCGAGCTCTCGAAGACGTCGGTGATGTCGACGAGCTCCAGCTGGGCCCTGAGGTCCGGCTTGTCGGAGCCGTACTTCAGCATCGCCTCGCGGAACGGGATCCGCGGGAACGGAGACGTCACATGACGGCCGTTGCCGAACTCCTCGAACAGCTCCGTCATGAGCTTCTCGATCGGCTGGAAGACGTCCTCCTGCTCGACGAAGCTCATCTCCACATCGAGCTGGTAGAACTCGCCCGGCGAACGGTCCGCGCGCGCGTCCTCGTCACGGAAACAGGGCGCGATCTGGAAGTAGCGGTCGAAGCCGGAGATCATCAGCAGCTGCTTGAACTGCTGCGGCGCCTGCGGGAGGGCGTAGAACTTGCCCGGGTTCAGGCGGGAGGGGACCACGAAGTCGCGGGCGCCCTCGGGGGAGGTCGCCGACAGGATCGGCGTGGCCATCTCGTTGAAGCCGAGCGCCGTCATCTTGTGACGAATGGCGCTGATCACGGCCGTACGCAGCATGATGTTCCGGTGCATGCGCTCGCGGCGCAGGTCGAGGAAGCGGTACTCCAGGCGCCGCTCCTCGTTGACCCCGTCCTCGGTGTTGATCGTGAACGGCAGCGGGGCGGCCGCGCCGAGCAGCTCGACCTCGCCTACCTCGACCTCGACCTCACCGGTCGGCAGGTCCGGGTTGATGTTCTCGGTGCCGCGGGAGACGACCTTGCCGTCGACACGGACCGTGGACTCCTTGGTCAGCTTGTCGAGGGCCTCGTAGGAGGGCGTGCCGGGACGGGCGACCAGCTGAGTGATGCCGTAGTGGTCGCGCAGATCGATGAAGAGGATGCCGCCCAGGTCGCGCCGATTGTGCAGCCAGCCACTCAGTCGGACGTCGGTACCGACGTCAGAGGAGCGGAGCTCGCCGCAGGTGTGGGACCTGTACCGATGCATCGTCGTTCATCCAGCCTTCGCGGATCGGGGTCTGTTTCACGTGAAACTCCCCCAAGGGTACCGGGCAGCCCAAGATCGCCTTCCCTCATTAAAGGGCCGGTGATCAGTGCTGCTCCGCATCAAAGGTCGGTGTTCGGTGGCATTCGACGATCGTCTCTCCATAAAGTGGGGCAATGCGCACTGGCGAGCCCCTGCCCCCAGTGGAGGACGTCCTCGCCTCCCTCTCGACCGGACTGTGGCACTGGGACACCGCTGCCGGACTGGTCACCGTCGACGCCGAGACCGCCCGGCTGCTCGGGCTGCCGCCCGAGCCGGCCACCCTCACCCAGGCCCGGGCCCGCTCCCTCTTCCACCCCGTCGACTGGAACGAGAACACAAGCATCACCCAGCTCGCCGCCACCGAGGGCACGCTCGGCGAGGTGCGCCTGCGGATCATGGACGAGCAGGGCGGCATCGTCCGTACCGTACGCAGCCGCTTCAGACCGATGTACGACCGCGAAGAACGCGTGTACCGGGTGACGGGCACCCTCCAGGAGGTTTCCGAACCGACCCCGGGCACCCCCGCCGGACGCACCGCCGTCACCGGCGACTGGCGACGCTCCCGCGAGGCCTTCCTCCTGGACGCGGGCCGCGCACTGGCGGAGGCCCGCTCGACGGCCGAGGTGCTGCGGGTCACGGCCAACCTGTCGATGCCCGGTTTCAGCCCCGACGGCCTGGCCGTCTTCGGCGTCGAGGGCGACCGTCTGACGATCATCGGCCACCACGGCCAGCAGCCCGGCGACGAGGGCCCCTTCTCCCACATGTCCCTGGAGACCGGCTATCCGGCCGCCGAGGTCGTACGCAGCGGCCGGGCCGTCTATCTCTCCAGCCCCGAGGCCTACCGCGACCGCTACCCGGCCACCTGGCCGCTCGCCCAGCCCTTCGACCGCCAGTCCTGGGCGTTCCTGCCCCTGACGGTGGCCGGCCGCACGATGGGCGCGTGGATGGCGGGCTTCGCCTACCCGGTGGCCTTCACCCCCGACGAACGCTCGGTCCTCACGACGGTGGCGCGCATGCTGGCCCAGGCGCTCTCCCGCGCGGGCCTGGCCGAGTCGGAGCGCGAGCTGACCGACGGCCTCCAGCGCTCGATGCTCCCCACCCTCGGCCCCGAGATACCGGGCATGACCGTCGCCGCCCGCTACGTCCCCACCGGCGGCGGCCTCCAGGTAGGCGGCGACTGGTACGACATGATCCCGCTGCCCGGCGGCACCTCCCGCACCGAGGCCGGGGGAGGCCGCTTCGCCCTCGTCATCGGGGACGTCCAGGGCCATGACGTACGGGCGGCCGGACTGATGGGCCAGCTCCGTATCGCCCTGCGCGCCTACGCCTCCGAGGGCCACCGCCCCGACGCCGTCCTCTCGCGCGCCTCACGCTTCCTGAACGGCATGACGTACGGCGACGACCCCTCCGACACCCGCTTCGCGACCTGCCTGTACGTCGAGGCCGATCCGGTGACCGGCGTCCTGGAGGTGGCCCGGGCCGGGCATCCCGACCCGGCGACCCGCAAGGCCGACGGCACCGTCCTGGCCCGCCGCACGGCCGGCGGGCTCCCGCTGGGCATCGACCCGGACGCCGACTACCCCACGACCCGGATCGTCCTGGAGCCCGGCGAGACGCTGATGCTCTGCACCGACGGCCTGATCGAGACCGGCGGCCACGACTTCGAGACCGGCTGGAAACGCATCCGCACCATCCTGGAGACCCACGACGGCGACCTGGAGGAACTCGCCGACGCCCTGGTCCAGGCCGTCCACGGCCCCTCCTCCCACCACACCACCGGCACCCTCGCCGACCGCCGCGAGGACGACATCGCGGTCCTGCTGCTGTCCCGGCAGGGGGAGAGCCACGGCTCCGGCGACACCCTCACCACACGGCCTCCGCCGGTCCGCCGCACCATGCTCTCGGTGGCCCAGGCGGAACCCGAACGGGTCGGGGTGGCCCGCCAGCAGCTGCGCGAGCTGCTGCACGACTGGCCGTCCGCCGACCAGGTCGACTCGGCCGTACTCCTGCTCTCCGAGATGCTGACGAACGTCCTGGTCCACACCGACGCGAACGCTCTGCTGCTCGCGGAGGTCCGCGGCGAGGTGGGCGAACGCCGGATGCGGGTCGAGGTCACCGACACCAGCGACGACCTCCCGCACAAGCGCCGCCCCGGCGAACTGGCCTCCTCCGGCCGCGGCCTGATGCTGATCGAACTCCTCGCCGACCTGTGGGGCGTCGATCCCCGAGGCGAGGGCAAGAGCATCTGGTTCGAACTCTACGAATCCCCCGGCGAGACCTCGGAGTAACGCTCCCGCAGCTCGTGCACGACACCGAAGGCAGCGGCGGTGAGCGGTACGGCGAGCAGCATTCCGAGGACTCCCGCCACCGACGCCCCGGCGGTGATGGCGAGCATGACCACAGCCGGATGCATCTGCACGGTCCGGCTCTGGATCATGGGCTGCAGCACATGCCCTTCCAGCACCTGCACGGCGAGCACCACCCCCAGCACCCACAGCGCGATCACGAACCCCCGGTCGGCGAACGCGACGAGCACGGCGACGGCACCGGAGACGAAGGCGCCGAGGTAGGGCACGAAGGCCCCGACGAACACGAGCGCCCCAAGCCCCACGGCCCCCGGAACGCCGAGGACGAGCAGCCCGACGGTGATACAGAAGGCATCGATGAGCGCGATGAGCGTGGTCCCCCGCATGAACCCTTCGACACCCTCGTACGCCCTGCGCGCCATGGCCTCGACGAGGTCACCGGAAGAGCCGGGAGCGAGGGAGCGCAGAGTGTCGGCGGCGAGGTGGGAGTCCCTGAGGAAGAAGAACACGAGCAGCAGCGCGAGCACGGCCATGGCGATGCTCTCCCCGACGACACTCACCCCACTGATGACTCCCGAGGCCGCGGTCCCCCCGAACTTGGACAGCAACTCCCTCGTATGGGAGGCGACGTCGTCGAGCGAGGTCCCGGCGGCGCCGAAGTGATCGGCCACCCCCTGAGCGGCGTCCTTGAGCGAGTCGAGGATCTGATCCCCGGTGTCGATGAGCGCGGCGACGACGATGTAAACGGCCCCACCGACAACCCCGATCACCGCCACACAGGTGAGCCCGGCGGCAACCGACCGACGCACCCCGACCCTCACGAGCCGCCGATGAAGCGGCCCCAGCAACGCGGTCCCGAGCAACGCGAGCAGCACGGGCACGACGGCGGTCCTGAACTCCGCACACAGCTTGATCCCGACGTAGCCGACCCCGGCAACGAGAAGGACCACCACACACCAGGCGGCCAGGCGGCGGACGGGGTCGGGGAGCAGTGGTTGAGACTCGGACACACCTCATCTGACCATGTGTCAGGTCTGGTATCGCGTGGGAACGTCCGAACGAGTAGTCCGACCACCAAGAACGCGCGCTCGCAGAACGCATGAGGGTGCTGGATGACCGTATTGCAGAACTGGGGACGAGCCAGCAGGCAGAACTCCCCCCGCGCCTTCTTCCGACTCTTCCTGGACCGCGTGGAGGTGCGTAAGGCCTACCGCTACGCGGGCCAGAGCGTGCGCACCGAGTCACGCGTCAGCATCACTTGGGCAGGCGGCATCAACCTCGACGTACTGCCCTAGCAACAACTGAGGACATTGCTTGAAGCCGCAGACGCAACCTGCGGCTTCAAGTCTCGCCAGACCCGGCGGAGCGAGGCTCCCTTACAGGCCGCCCTCCGACATTCCATGAACCGCCGGGATGGTCCCCAGCCGGCCCTTCTGGAAGTCGTCGAACGCCTGCTGGAGTTCCTCACGGGTGTTCATCACGAACGGGCCGTAGTGCGCCATCGGCTCACGGATCGGCTGCCCGCCGAGGAGCACGACCTGCAGGTCCGGCGCGTTGGAGTCCTGCTTCTCGTCCGCGCGGACCGTCAGCGAGCCGCCATCGCCGAAGACGGCCGTCTGGCCCAGGTGGATGGGACGCCGGTCGCTGCCGACCGAGCCGCGCCCGGCCAGGACGTAGGCCAGCGCGTTGAAGTCCTCGCGCCACGGCAGCGTGATCTCCGCGCCCGGAGCCAGCGTCGCGTGGATCATCGTGATCGGAGTGTGGGTCATGCCGGGACCGGCGTGGCCGTCCAACTCACCGGCGATCACCCGCAGCAGCGCACCACCGTCCGGCGAGGTCAGAAGCTGGACCTGGCCACCACGGATGTCCTGGTAGCGCGGGTCCTTCATCTTGTCCTTGGCCGGCAGGTTCACCCACAGCTGGAGGCCGTGGAAGAGACCGCCGGACTTCACGAGCGACTCAGGCGGGGTCTCGATGTGCAGCAGGCCGGAGCCCGCCGTCATCCACTGGGTGTCCCCGTTCGTGATGGTGCCGCCACCGCCGTTGGAGTCCTGGTGGATGAACGTGCCGTCAATGATGTACGTGACGGTCTCGAAGCCACGGTGAGGATGCCAGGGGGTCCCCTTCGGGGCGCCCGCCGGATAGTCGACCTCCCCCATCTGATCCATCATGATGAACGGATCCAGATGCCGGTAATGGATCCCGGCGAACGCCCGGCGTACCGGGAATCCCTCCCCCTCGAAGCCACTCGGCGCGGTCGTCACGCCGAGGACGGGACGGGCCACCGCATCTGCCGTCGCGGCCACGCGAGGCAGGGTCAGCGGGTTGTCGACGGTCACTGCAGGCATGTCGGTACCTCCTTGTGCTTCGAGTTTAGTTGAGCGTTGAACTTTCTGCTACCCCTAACAGCAGAAGCCCGGAGGGCATTCCCTCCAGGCTTCCCTGAGATCGCGCAACTCCTGAAGAGGTCAGGCGGCGAGCTCCGGTTCCCGATCGTTCGCCTTCTCCGGTGTGCGCCGGTCCTCCCTCATCACCAGCGTGGCGAGCAGCGCCGCCGCCAGAACACCGATCGCGCTGACCGTGAAGGTCATGGACATCGAGGCCGTGAAGGCGTCCCGTGCCGCCGCCGTCAGGCGGCTGTCCCCGAGGGCCATCACCCCGGCGATGGAGTGCTTCGCCTGTTCCGGTGCCCCCTCGGGCATCCGGTGCGCGAAGCCGCTCGACAGGAGCGAGCCGAGGATCGCGATGCCCAGCGCGGTGCCGACCTGCTGGACGGTGTCGTTCAGGGCCGAGCCGACGCCCGCCTTGTCCTCGGGGATGGTACTCATCAGCGCCGTCACGGCGGCCGGCATCGCCAGACCCGCGCCGAGCCCGAGGAGACCGAGCGCCACCGCCGGGACGGTGAAGCCGGAGTGCGCCGAGACCGTGGTCAGCAGGGCGAAGCAGGCCACCATCACCAGCATGCCCGCGAGGATCACCCACCGGTTGCCGTACCTCGCGGCGAGCTTGACGCCCACGCCGTTGCCGAGCAGGGCTGTGACGGCCAGCGGCAGGAAGGCCAGGCCGGCCTTGATCGGCGAGTAGCCGAGGACGAACTGCAGGTACTGGGTGAGGACCAGCAGCAGACCGCCGTTGCCTATCTGGACCAGGGCCAGTGAGAGCGAACCGCCGCTGAAGTTGCGGTGCTTGAAGAGGACCAGCGGGACCATGGGGGACTTGGTGACGTTCTCCCAGGTCACGAAGCCGGTCAGGGAGACGAGGGCCACGGGCAGGGCGGCCGTCCACACGCCGTGCTGCGGGAGTTCGATGATCCACCAGACCAGGGCGGTCATCCCGGCCGCCGACAGCAGCGCGCCCAGCGGGTCGGCCTTCTGCCAGGGCGCCCTGGACTCCGGCATCAGCGTGAGACCGGCGGTGATCGCGAGGGCCACGACCGGCACGTTGAGCAGGAAGATCGACTGCCAGGAGAAGTGCTCGATGAGGATGCCGCCCAGGATGGGGCTGCCGACCAGGCCGAGCATCGACACCGAGCTCCAGGTCGCCATCGCCTTGCCGCGTTCGTCCTCGTCGAAGACGGTGATGAGGATCGAGAGGGTGGACGGCATGATCAGCGCGCCGCCGACTCCCATCGCGACACGTACGGCTATCACCTCGCCGGGAGCGGTGCACCAGGTCGCGGCCAGTGAGGCGGCCCCGAAGAGCAGGAGGCCGATCAGCATCACCTTGCGGCGGCCGAACCGGTCGCCGAGGCTGCCGGAGGTGAGCAGGAGGCCGGCGAAGACCAGGAGGTAGGAGTCCAGGATCCACTGGGTGTCCTGGGCGTTCGCCCCGATCTCCTCGGTCATGACCGGCACCGCGACGGTCAGCGCCATGCTGTCGACGACCAGCACCAGGCTGCTGAGGCACAGCACGATCAGGATCCACCAGCGGCGTGGATCACGGGTTTCCAAGGTGTCCATGACAGTTCCCCTCCGGCTGTGCGAGCACCGCTCCTTCGATGCGAACACTGTACGCACTACGGAACACTGTTCGCAACCCCTGATTGCTGTACGCTCAATGCGAACGATGTACGCAGAGGAGGGGCGCGGCAGATCGGGCCCGCGTCAGAAGGAGTGCCGATGTCGACGAAGCCGAGCCCCATCCCCTCCGTCTGGGCTCGCCCCCAGCGCGAGTCCGACCAGCCCGCGCTCAGTCGTACCGCGATCGTGCGCGAGGCGATCGTCATGCTGGACGCGGAGGGCGTCGAGGCGCTGAGCATGCGCAAGCTCGCCAACCGGCTGAACGCCGGGGCGGCCTCCCTGTACCGGCATGTGGCCACCAAGGACGAGCTGATGGAGCTGGCGGTGGACGAGGTCGCCGCGGAGATCCACGTGCCGCGGGCGGACGGCCCGGACTGGCGGGCGGCCGTCACGGACGCGGCCCGTTCCTTCCGTACGACGGCCCTGCGGCACCCGTGGCTGCCCCCGGTGCTTGGCCAGGCGGGCCTCGCCTATCTCGGCCCCAACCTGATGTCGTACTCGGAGCGGCTGGCGGCCCTGTTCACGGCCGCGGGATTCCCGGACCCCGGTACGGCGATCGACGCGGTGCTGTCGTACGTGATCGGCATGAGCACCACGGAGGCCGCCTGGCTCACCACGGTCGCGCGCTCCGGCGACTCCGAGTCGGCCCTCATCGCCCGTCTCCTCCCCGCGGTTCAGGAGGCCACGGCCCCCCACACCCACCTGTCCCGGGGCTACGCAGACACCGAGGAAGCGGTCGCCACGGACCCGGCGGCCCTGAGGGAGGCGAAGTTCACGGCGGCTCTGGACGTCGTACTGGACGGTCTGTCGCTACGGCTGAAGAAGTAAGGCCCAGCCAAGGTGAAGGCACCCCAGCCAAGGTGAGGGCCTGGCCAAGGTGAGGAACCGGCCGAGGTCAGGACCCGGCCAAGGTGAGGACCCGGCCAAGGTGAGGACCCGGCCGAGGTCGTGACCTAGCCGTACATGCGCCGCATCGCGAACTCGACCATCTGCTCCACGGCCTTCGCGTCGAACACGATCCGGTGCTCGCCCTCCATGTCGAGGACGAAGCCGTACCCGGTCGGCAGCAGGTCGAGGACCTCCGCGCCGGTGATCACGAAGTACTTGGACTCCTTGCCCGCGTACCGCCGCAGCTCCTTGAGCGTGGTGAACATGGGGATCACCGGCTGCTGGGTGTTGTGCAGGGCGAGGAACCCGGGGTTGTCGCCGCGCGGGCAGTAGACCTTGGACGTGGCGAAGACCTGCTGGAAGTCCTCGGCCGACATCTGGCCGGTGGTGAAGGCCCGCACCGCGTCCGCGAGCGAGGGCGGGGACGGCTCGGGGTACAGCGGCGGCTGCTGGCCGTATCCGCCCGCGCCGCCGGCCATGGGCTGCTGCGGCGGGACGCCGTACTGCTGCTGGGCACCAGCGCTCTGGTCGTAGCCGTACATGGCACAAAGAGTACTGACCCCGCACGAGGGCTCGGTCACAGATGGCCGGATCTGGGTTGCGACTTATTACCGGCGGGTAGCATCATCGTAGCTACTTGTTGGTATGTGAACTAGCGCGAGGATCGAAGTGCCTCGCCGAACTCTTAACGGAGCCGTCGCCATGGGGCACTACAAGTCGAATCTGCGCGACATCGAGTTCAACCTCTTCGAAGTACTCGGACGCGACAAGCTGTACGGCACGGGCCCGTTCGGGGAGATGGACGTCGAGACCGCGAAGAGCATCCTGGAGGAGCTGACCCGCCTCTCCGAGAACGAGCTCGCGGAGTCCTTCACGGACGCCGACCGCAACCCGCCGGTCTTCGACCCGGAGACCAACACCGCGCCGGTCCCGGCATCCTTCAAGAAGAGCTACAAGGCCTTCATGGACTCCGAGTACTGGCGGCTCGGCCTGCCCGAGGAGATCGGCGGCACGACGGCCCCGCCGTCCCTGATCTGGTCGTACGCGGAGCTGATCCTCGGTGCGAACCCGGCCGTGTGGATGTACTCCTCCGGTCCGGCGTTCGCCGGGATCCTCCACGACGAGGGCAACGACGTACAGAAGCACATCGCGAAGATCGCCGTGGAGCGGACCTGGGGTTCGACCATGGTGCTGACCGAGCCGGACGCCGGTTCGGACGTCGGCGCCGGGCGTACCAAGGCGATCCAGCAGGAGGACGGCTCCTGGCACATCGAGGGCGTCAAGCGCTTCATCACGTCCGGTGAGCACGACATGGAGGAGAACATCCTTCACTACGTGCTCGCGCGGCCGGAAGGTGCCGGTCCGGGCACCAAGGGGCTGTCGCTCTTCCTCGTCCCGAAGTACCTCTTCGACTTCGAGACCGGCGAGCTGGGCGAGCGCAACGGCGTCTACGCGACGAACGTCGAGCACAAGATGGGCCTCAAGGCCTCCAACACCTGCGAGATGACCTTCGGCGACCGGCACCCCGCCAAGGGCTGGCTGATCGGCGACAAGCACGACGGCATCCGCCAGATGTTCCGCATCATCGAGTTCGCGCGGATGATGGTCGGCACGAAGGCGATCTCCACGCTGTCCACCGGCTACCTCAACGCCCTTGAGTACGCCAAGGAGCGCGTCCAGGGTTCCGACCTGGCGGCCTTCGGCGACAAGACCGCGCCCAAGGTCACCATCACCCACCACCCCGATGTGCGCCGCTCGCTGATCACGCAGAAGGCGTACGCGGAGGGCATGCGCGCCCTCGTCCTCTACACCGCCTCCATCCAGGACGCGATCGCCGTCAAGGAGGCCGCGGGCGAGGACGCCAAGGCCGAGCACGCGCTGAACGACCTGCTCCTGCCGATCGTCAAGGGCTACGGCTCCGAGAAGGGCTACGAGCAGCTCGCCCAGTCGCTGCAGACCTTCGGCGGCTCCGGCTTCCTGCAGGAGTACCCGATCGAGCAGTACATCCGGGACGCCAAGATCGACACCCTGTACGAGGGCACCACCGCGATCCAGGGCCAGGACTTCTTCTTCCGGAAGATCGTCCGCAACCAGGGCGCGGCCCTCAACTCCCTCGCCGAGGACATCAAGAAGTTCCTGGCGCTGGGCACGGGCGGCGAAGAGCTCGCGGGCGCCCGTGAGCACCTGGCCAAGGCGGCCGTCGAGCTGGAGGCGATCGTCGGTCTGATGCTGACCGACCTCGCGGCCACCGAGCAGGACGTCAAGAACATCTACAAGGTGGGCCTCAACACCACCCGCCTGCTGCTCGTCTCCGGTGACGTGGTCGTCGGCTACCTGCTCCTCAAGGGCGCCGCGATCGCCGCCGAGAAGCTGGAGACGGCGGCGGCCAAGGACAAGGCCTTCTACACCGGCAAGATCGCGGCGGCGAAGTTCTTCGCGGCCAACGTCCTGCCCGGCGTGACCCTGGCCCGCAAGGTCGCCGAGGGCGTCGAGCTCGACCTGATGGAGCTGGACGAGGACGCGTTCTAGGACACATCTGTACAGCTGCACACGTCCTCCCGAGGGCCCGCTCCCCATCGCCGGGAGCGGGCCCTCGTACGTCGTTATGGTGAACCCATGAGCGCACCCCACCGCCTCGACCGCGGCCACACCGACGACCTCATGACCTTCCTGGCGGCGAGCCCCACGCCGTATCACGCGGTGGCGAACGCCGCCGAGCGGCTGGAGAAGGCCGGCTTCCGCCAGGTCTCGGAGACGGACGCCTGGGAGGGGTCGAGCGGCGGCAAGTACGTGCTGCGCGGCGGCGCGATCATCGCCTGGTACGTCCCCGAGGGCGCGGCGCCCCACACGCCGTACCGAATTGTGGGCGCGCACACCGACTCGCCCAATCTGCGGGTCAAGCCGCTGCCCGACACCGGCGGACACGGCTGGCGCCAGGTGGCCGTGGAGATCTACGGCGGTCCGCTGATGAACTCCTGGCTGGACCGTGACCTGGGGCTGGCCGGCCGGCTGACCCTGCGGGACGGTTCGACGCGGCTGGTGAACGTGGACCGGCCGCTGCTGAGGGTGCCCCAGCTCGCCATCCATCTGGACCGCGCGGTGTCCTCCGAGGGTCTCAAGCTGGACAAGCAGCGGCATCTGCAGCCGATCTGGGGGCTCGGCGACGATGTGCGCGACGGTGACCTGATCGCCTTCCTGGAGGAGGAACTGGGGCTCGGCGCGGGCGAGGTGGCCGGCTGGGACCTGATGACGCACTCCGTGGAGGCGCCCGCCTACCTGGGCCGGGACAAGGACCTGCTGGCAGGACCGCGCATGGACAACCTGCTGTCGGTGCACGCGGGCGTGGCCGCCCTGGCCGCGGTCGCGGGCGGCCCGGAGCCGTCGTACATCCCCGTCCTCGCCGCCTTCGACCACGAGGAGAACGGTTCGCAGTCGGACACCGGCGCGGACGGGCCGCTGCTCGGCGGGGTCCTGGAGCGCTCGGTGTTCGCGCGCGGCGGGTCGTACGAGGACCGGGCGCGGGCCTTCGCGGGGACGGTCTGTCTGTCCTCCGACACCGGGCACGCCGTGCACCCCAACTACGCGGAGCGGCACGACCCGACGCACCACCCGCGTGTCAACGGCGGGCCGATCCTCAAGGTCAACGTCAACAACCGCTACGCCACGGACGGTTCGGGCCGGGCCGTGTGGGCCGCGGCCTGCGAGCGGGCCGGTGTGCCCTTCCAGTCCTTCGTCTCCAACAACTCCATGCCCTGCGGTACGACGATCGGGCCGATCACCGCGGCCCGGCACGGCATCAAGACCGTCGACATCGGTGTGGCGATCCTGTCGATGCACAGCGTCCGGGAGTTGTGCGGCGCGGACGACCCGCATCTGCTGGCGAACGCACTGGTGGCGTTCCTGGAGGGGTAGTTCACGCGGAGTGGGGGTACTCGCGAGTCCGGACCGGAACTACCGGACCGGACAGGGAGGCGACACTCATGGGCCTGGGCGGATGCATCATCCTCATCGCCGTGGGAGCCATCCTCACGTTCGCCACCGACTGGCACATGAACGGGGTCAACCTCGACCTGGTCGGGGTCATTCTGATGATCGTGGGGCTGATCGGTGTGACGACGTTCAGCAGCATCGCGCGGCGGCGGCGTGTGGTGATGCCACCCACGACGCCGACCGTCATCGAGGAGGAGCGGCACGGGCGCCGGGACGGATACTCCGACGGATACGGCGTGTAAGCCGGATACGGCACACAAGTCGGATACACAGGCAACCGTGAGCAATCTGTGATCCGGGTTGACTTGTCTGGTTGTGTGGAAATAGTGAAAACTCGGGATCCTTGAGAGCCCGGGGGGTCTGCAGTGCCGGGCGTGAACCATCAGCACACCCGGGGGCTTTCCCGTGCTCCACTCCACGACGGCCGTCGCGGCACCCGTTCCGGGATCACCGCGCCCCCACCGGCACGCGGCGCGCCGCGCCCACGCCGCACCCGACGAACTCGACGTCCCGCTGCGCCTGGTGGCGCTGATCCCGGCCCACAACGAACAGGACCGCATCGCCGACGCGATACAGGGCCTGTGGCGGCAGGTCCGGCGCCCCGATCTGATCGTCGTGGTCGCGGACAACTGCACCGACGCCACCGCCGAGATCGCCGTCGCGCACGGCGCCCAGGTCTTCGCCACCGAGGGCAACACACACAAGAAGGCCGGTGCCCTCAACCAGGCCATCGCCTGGGTGCTGCCTCATCTGGAGGACCGCGACCTGCTGTTGGTGCAGGACGCCGACACCGTGCTCGACCCGTCGTTCAGCGAGACGGCGATCGGCACCTTCAACCGCAAGGTCGGCGCCGTCGGCGGGGTCTTCTACGGCGAGGACGGCGGCGGCCTGCTCGGTCTGCTCCAGCGCATGGAGTTCCACCGCTACGCCTGGGAGCTGGAGCGCACCGGCGGCAAGGCCCAGGTGCTCACCGGCACCGGCACCATGTTCCGCGCCCGCGTCCTGCGCGAGGTGCGGGCCGCCCGCCGCGACGGAGTGCTCGGCGGCGGCATCGGCTACTACAGTCTCGCCTCGCTCACCGAGGACGACGAGATGACCAAGGCGGTCAAGACCCTCGGCTATCGGGCCATGTCCCCGGCCGGCTGCGCGGTCACCACCGAGGTCATGCCCACCCTGGGCAAGTTGTGGCACCAGCGGCTGCGGTGGCAGCGCGGGGCGCTGGAGAACCTGCGCGACTACGGCTGGACCCGGGTCACCGCCCGCTACTTCGCGCAGCAGTTCCTCATGGGGTTCGGAGCGCTGTCGTTCCTGGTCTATCTGACCTACATGGTCACGTACACCACGCTGTACGGCTGGCCCGGCTTCTCGCCCTTCTGGACCGCGATCGGTCTGATCTTCATGGTCGAGAAGACGGTCTCGGTGCGCCGCGCCGGACCGCGAGCCGTGCTGGTGGCGGCGCTGATGATCCCCGAGATGCTCTACGACCTTTTTCAGCACGCCGTCTACTTCTCCTCGCTGTGGGGGCTGTTGCGCCGCAGCGAGGAGAAGTGGGTGGCTACGTAACCCTCATGGAAACCAACACAGGAGAAGCGCGATGTACGGAAGAGTGATCGGGGCCGGTACCACCGGGACCGGAGGCGCCACGCTGGCGGCGACCGGCCTGTGGCTGAACAGCATGGCGATGGTGGTGGCCGCCACGACGTTGATGGCGGCGGGAGTCGCCTTGTTCAAGCTCGCCCCGCGCAAGCGGTAACAGCTCGCCGCTCGTTCGCGAGGGGCAGTCGGGCGGGTCACCGGTGCAGCGCGTGGCCCGTCGTCACGTCCACATGGGCCGGGATCTCGTCGTGGCGGTCGCCGACGGTGGAGGTGCGAGACCGGACTCAGCCCGTCGGCCTACCGGCGGCGTTTCGGGGCGGGCGCCGGGGAAGCGGTAACGGCATGAGATTCCTCGTACGCGACCGGCTCCTCGGCATCGGTGACGACTACTGGATCGAGGACGACCACGGCAACAAGGTCTTCCTCGTCGACGGCAAGGCCATGCGGATCAGGGACACCTTCGAGCTGAAGGACACCCGCGGGCGGGTCCTGATCGACATCCACCAGAAGATGTTCGCCCTGCGGGACACGATGGTCATCGAGCGGGACGGCGAGCCGCTGGCCACGATCAGGCGCAAACGCCTGTCGCTGCTGCGCAACCACTACCGGGTGGCACTCGCCGACGGCGGCACCGAACTCGACGTCAGCGGCAAGATCCTCGACCGTGAGTTCGCCGTCGAGTACGACGGTGAGCTGCTCGCCGTGGTCTCGCGGCGGTGGCTGCACGTCCGCGAGACCTATGGCGTCGACATCGTCCGCGACGACGCGGACCCGGCACTGCTCATCGCGGTGGCGGTGTGCGTGATCCACCTCGCGGAGAAGGATCGGGAGGAGGACTGAGCGGGAGGACGGCTGATCCTCTGGGCGTCAGAGCACCCGGTCCTTCAGGGCCGGGAACTGCTCCCTGGTCACGGCCACCTTCCCCGGGTCGAACTCCACCGTGAGGATCTCCTCGTCGGCACCCGCCTCCGCCAGCACCTCGCCCCATGGATCCACCACGATCGAGTGACCGGCCTGCGGAACTCCCGCATGCGTCCCGGCCGTTCCACAGGCAAGCACGAACGCCTGGTTCTCGACCGCCCGCGCCTGGGCCAGCAGCGTCCAGTGCGCCCGGCGGCGCTCCGGCCAGCCCGCCGGGATCACCAGGGTCTCGGCACCCGCGTCGACGAGACCGCGGAAGAGTTCGGGGAAACGGAGGTCGTAGCAGGTGGCGACGCCCACGGTCGTCCCGGGCAGACGGACCGTCACCAGGTCCTCGCCCCGGCCCATCAGCACGGCCTCGCCCTTGTCGAAGCCGAAGCGGTGGATCTTGCGGTAGGTGGCGGCCAGGTCTCCCGAAGGGGAGAAGAAGAGGGAGGTGTTGTAGAGGGTGCCATCAGGGGCCCGCTCGGGAATCGAGCCCGCGTGCAACCACACGCCCGCGTCCATCGCCGCCTTCGCCATGGCCTCGTACGTCGGCCCTGCCAGCGGCTCGGCCTCGCGCCCGAACTCCTCGAAGGCGAACGCCCCCGTGCTCCACAGTTCCGGCAGCACGACGAGGTCGGACCCGGCCTGATCGCGTACCAGCGACGCCATCCGACGCCGACGCGATTCAACCGATTCGCCCTCATTCACGGCGATCTGGATCAGAGAGGCGCGCACACTACCACCGTCCTGGCATTCGAGCCGTCCATTACGGGCCTACGATCGTCACACGAAAGCACTGCCGGGGTGCCTCACGGCAGCGTAACTTAGCGTTCCAAGACACCCGCCGACAGCCACCATCTCCACTGGCAACGCCGCCATCACCAGCCCGTGCTCCGACCGCCGAGGGGTCCCGTTCCGTGAGTCTGCATCCCACCCTCCAGCCCTACGCCGACGCCTGGACCCACTCCATCGACGCGATATCCGAGCTGGTGACCCCGCTTGTGGAGGGGGAGTGGAACCGGCGTACCCCGTGCCCCGGCTGGTCGGTCCGGGACGTCGTGTCCCACGTCATCGGCCTGGACTGCGAGATGCTCGGCGACCCGCGCCCCATCCACACCCTCCCCCGCGACCTCTTCCACGTCACCAACGAATACCAGCGGTACACGGAGATGCAGGTCGACGTCCGCCGCCACCACACGGCGCCCGAGATGACCTCCGAGCTGGAATACGTCATCATCCGCCGCAACCGTCAGCTGCGGAACGAGTCCCGCGATCCCGGCGCGAAGGTGCGGGGCCCGCTGAGCACCGAAGTGACGCTCGCGGAGTCCATGCGCCAGCATGCCTTCGACGTCTGGGTGCACGAACAGGACCTGCGCACCGCCCTCGGCCGGCCCGGCAACCTCGACTCCCCCGGCGCGCACATCGCCCGTGACGTCCTCCTCGCCGCGCTCCCCGACATAGTGGCCGGCAAGGCGAACGCGCCCCGCAGCTCCGCGATCGTCTTCGACGTCCACGGTCCCATCGAGTTCCTGCGCACGATAAGGGTCGACATCCAGGGCCGCGGCACGCTGGAGACGGCCCCCGCGCTCGGCCCCGCCGCCACCCTCACCCTCGACTGGGAGACCTACGTCCGCCTGGCCTGCGGCCGCGTGACCCTGGAGTCGGTGGCGGACCGCGTGAAGGCGGAGGGCGACCCGGAACTGACGTCGGCGATTCTGCGGAACTTCACGGTGACGCAGTAGGCACGACTCCGCCAACAGCCGGGCGGACAAGGCCGACGGCCCGCCCCGGCTCACCCGGCTGACCTTTCACGGCCCGCTGTCCGAGGCCCGGGCGGATGCCCTCGTACGGCGGCTCGGCCTCGCGGGGCCCGCGACCGTGCTCGACCTCGTGTCCGGCTGGGGCGAGTTGATGCTGCCGGTCCTGGCGGCCGTCCCCGGGGCGACGGGCACCGGTGTCGATGTCAGCGCCGAGGACCTGGCCCGTGGCCGGCGTAGAGCCGAGGCGCTGGGGCTCGCGGACCGGGCGGGGTTCGTGGAGGAGTCCGGCGCCGACTCCGCGCGGGGCCCCGTCGGCCTGGTCCTGTGCGTCGGTTCACGTCACGTCCTCACCACGACCTGGCCGCCGCGCCACCTCCCTCAGGCCCTGCGGGAACCGCGTCGGTCCCGACCCCCGCCGAGCTGTCCGGAATGTGGCCGGGGGCTTCCGCGGGCGACCATCCCGATCTGGTGAGCCTCGTCGACCTCGCCGTGGCGGCGGGGGTCCGGCCAAAGTGGGTGGAGACGGCGAGCCTCGCGGAGTGGGAGGAGTTCGAGTCGGGCTACCAGGCGGACGCCGAGGCGTGGCTCGCCGATCACGGTGACCATCCGCCGGCCGCCGCGACCTGCGAGCGCCTGGACCGGCATCGCACCCAGTGGATGCGGTACCGGCGTCTCCTGGGACTCGCGTACCTCACCCTCGTTCCCGCGCGCTGACGTCCGTTCAGGCCGGGACGTGCACCGTCTCCACGCGGCTGGCCACCAGCCGTTCCCGCTCCCGGCGCGCCGCCCGGCTCCGCAGCCGCAGGATCTGGCTGATCCCGAGGGCCTGGAGCACGAAGACGGACGAGAAGGCGACGCTGTAGTTGCCGTCCGTCGCGTCCAGGAGGACGCCGACGGCGAACAGGGTGGTCATCGAGGCGACGAAGCCGCCCATGTTCGTGATGCCGGACGCGGTGCCCTGCCGTTCCGGCGGGTTCGCCGGGCGCGCGAAGTCGAAGCCGAGCATCGACGCGGGTCCGCACGAGCCGAGTACCACGCACAGCACGATCAGCAGCCACATCGGCGCGTGTTCGCCGGGGTAGGCAAGCGTGCTCGCCCACAGCAGCGCCGTGGTGGCCACGGTGCCGAGCGCGAGCGGCAGCCGCGCCGCGTGGTGCCGGGCGACGACCTGGCCGTAGACCAGGCCGCAGGCCATGTTGGACAGCACGACGAGAGTGAGCAGTTCGCCCGCCGTCGCCCGGGACAGTCCCTGCGCCTCGACAAGGAACGGGAGCCCCCACAGCAGCAGGAACACCATCGCCGGGAACTGCGTCGTGAAGTGCACCCACAGCCCGAGTCGGGTGCCCGGCTCCCGCCAGGACGCGGCGATCTGGCGCCGTACGAAGGCGGCTCCCCGGTGCGGGAACGGCTCCGGCTCATGCCCCTCGGGGTGGTCCTTGAGGAACAGGAGCATCAGGACCAGCACCACGACACCCGCGAGCGAGCTGCCCGCGAACGCGGCCGTCCAGCCGATGCCGTGCAGCAGCCGGGCCAGGACCAGTGTGGAGATCAGGTTGCCGGCCATGCCGGCGAGCCCGGCGAGCTGTGCGACCAGCGGTCCGCGCCGGGCCGGGAACCAGCGGGTGCCGAGGCGCAGCACGCTGATGAAGGTCATCGCGTCGCCGCAGCCGAGCAGGGCGCGGGAGGCGAGGGCGGTGCCGTACGACGGTGAGAACGCGAAGCCGAGCTGTCCCGCCGTGAACAGCACCACGCCCAGGGTCAGCACCTTCTTGGTGCCGAGCCGGTCGACGAGCAGGCCGACGGGTATCTGCATGCCGGCGTAGACGAGGAGCTGGAGGATCGAGAAGGTCGACAGGGCCGAGGCGTTCACATGGAACCGCTCGGCCGCGTCGAGGCCGGCGACCCCGAGGGACGTACGGAAGATGACCGCGACGAAGTAGACGGAGACGCCGATGCCCCACACGGCCATCGCGCGCCGACCGCCCGGAGGGTCGCCGGGAAGTGCGGAGCGGCTCATCGGACCTCTCCCCGCGCCAGGTGGGAGAACCACTCGACATGCCCGTGGATCAGTCCTACGACCGCCTCCGCGTCGCCGGAGCGCAGTGCCTGGAGGATCTGCTCGTGCTCGGTGAGGGTCTTGGTGATGCGGTCCGGGTGGGTGTGCATCACGGCGACGCCCATCCTGAGCTGACGGTCGCGGAGCTGGTCGTAGAGCCGGCTGAGGATCTCGTTGCCGCCGCTGCGGACGATCTCGGCGTGGAAGCAGCGGTCGGTGACGGCGGCACCGGCCAGGTCCCCGGCGGCGGCCTGCTCCTTCTGCCGTGCGAGCAGTTCCTCCAGGCGCGCGATGAGCTGCGGGGACGCCGGTACGGCCTTGCGGGCGGTGTGCCCCTCGACGAGCTGCCGGGTCTCGACGACATCCGCGATCTCCTGCGCGGAGACGGGCAGGACCAGTGCTCCCTTTTTCGGGTAGAGCTTGATCAGCCCCTCGACCTCAAGGCGCAGCAGCGCCTCCCGCACCGGTGTGCGGGACACCCCGACGGCCTCGGCGAGTTCGCCCTCGGTGAGCAGGCTCCCACCCTCGTAGCGACGGTCCAGGACGCCCTGCTTGATGTGGGCGTAGACACGGTCGGCGGCAGGGGGCTGTTTCACGGCCAAGCTCATGCCCACAGCATAGATACAACACGTACGCATGATGAGTCCCGTCCAGCATGCGGACCCTCGGACGCCACTCTCACCGCGGAAAGCGACACCCGCCCCAGTGACTGCACAACCTTCCGTGCTATCTACGTGTCAGACATGTGCGGCCCCCACCTCTTCCCCTCCAACTCGGCCGCACTTCAGGGGCATTCGACGTATTCGGGGTATTTCAGTTGATTACCGCCACCAAGGGCCTCCGCGTCCGCAGAGCCGCAGCCGTCGCCATCACGACCGGCGCAGTACTCGCCACCGGAGCTCTCACCGCGGCACCCGCGCAGGCGCTCACGACGCCGACCATCACCGCCAAGGGCGGGTTCCTGATGAACAGCGCGACCGGCACGACCCTCTACAGCAAGGCGCCGAACACGAAGCGGCTCACCGCTTCCACCACGAAGATCATGACCGCGAAGGTCGTGCTCTCGCAGTCGAACCTGAACCTGGACGCCAAGGTCACCATCAAGAAGGCGTACAGCGACTACATCGTCTCCAAGGGCGCCTCCTCCGCCCACCTGATCGTCGGCGACAAGGTCACCGTCCGTCAGCTGCTCTACGGGATGATGCTGCCGTCCGGCTGTGACGCCGCGATGGCCCTCGCCGACAAGTTCGGCTCCGGCTCGACGGTTTCCGCGCGCACCAAGTCGTTCATCGCGAAGATGAACACGACGGCCAAGAACCTCGGCATGACGAACACCAAGTTCGACTCGTTCGACGGAATAAGCAATGGTTCGAACGCCTCGACGCCGAAGGACCTCACGCTGCTCGCTCGCAACGTGATGAAGAGCTCGACCTTCAAGGCGGTCGTGAAGACCAAGTCGTACACGGCCAAGACGATCACCAAGACCGGCAGCACCCGCACCATGGCCGCCTGGACGAACACCAACACCCTGCTCGGCTGGAACGGCACGCTCGGCATCAAGACCGGCTCGGGCACCGACTCCAAGTACTGCCTCGTCTTCGCCGCCACGAAGAACGGCGAGTCCGTCATCGGCGCGGTCCTGACCTCCTCCTCGGCGGCCAACCGCACGACTGACGTGAAGAAGCTCATCAACTACGGCTACGCGAAGATCAGCTGACGTACCCGCACCCCACACCACCCGGGCCCGCCGTGCTTCCTGCGGCGGGCCCGTTGCGTCGGCAAGCGGAAACGGTGATCTTCCCTCGGATTGATGAATATCGTCATGTGAATTCGCATATTCGAATTTCTTCGCTCTAGGTTCCGCTGCGGAGGTGGTTCACATGAACGAACCCAGCCAGCGGCCCGAGGCGGGCAAGCGCTATGAAGCGATCGACGTCGGTGACTTCGTCTACGCGGCTACGGGAGATCGCGTCCGGAGGCTGACCATGCCGGACGGAACTCACTGGTTCCCGGCGGTGGATGTCTGCAAGAACCTGGGGTACACCACGCCCCGCAAGGCACTCATCGATCACGTCCCGGAGGAGCATCGAGACAATCTCGAGACAGTGACTGGAAGTCACTGTCTCAGCATTCCTGCAGGTAGGACATGGCGTCGAGACTTGCAGCTGATTGATCTGCAGGGTCTCATCCTCCTCGTCAACGCCTGTACCAAACCAGACTGCGCGCCCTTCAAACAGTGGGCCGCCGAAGTGATCGAGACCGTTCAGCGAGAAGGGTCCTACACCCTCGAAGAGGCCGAGGTGCAGCCTTCCCAGCCGGGTGCCCCCATCGCCTACGCCCTGCCGGAGCAGATCGCCGAGGCCATCGTCCGGCTAGAGGAGCGCAATCTCCACGCGGACGAACAACTCGCCGTCGCCCAGCACAGGTCGATCGCGTTGCAGGAGCAGATCCTGGAGACGCAGAGGGAGATGCTGAGTACGCAGCACGCCACCCTCGCCGCGCAGCAAGCCATCGCCCTGGCCATGGAACGCATCGCGGACCGGCTCGACGCCTTGGCCCTCGAACGCCCTGCACCCACCGCCGACTTGTCCACTCCGCCGACGACGGAGTCCGTTCTGGCCGACTGGCGCCGCCGGTTGTCCGTGACGGAGGACGTCTGGACCGTGGCCGTCGTCATCGCGCCAGTACTCGTCGAGGAGGGTGAGCTCCGGCGGCCGCTCGAATCGATCGCGGCTCGGACGGGACTGTCCGTGCACCGCGTCAACGAATGCCTGCGGCTGTTGCGCAAGCACGCCTGTATCCGCTCGCAGGGCGCTTCGGAGGACGGCGCCCCGGTGTATGTGCTCAACCGGTCCTGACCGACCCCGTGAATGACTGAAGGGGCGGCCGCAAACCAAACTTGCGGCCGTCCCTTCACGGTTGAACAACCTAATCCCTCGGGACAGGTCACGCCCAGGTGATGAGTTTCTTCGGTTGTTCCAGGATCGCCGCCGCGTCGGCCAGCACCTTGGAGCCCAGCTCCCCGTCCACCAGGCGGTGGTCGAAGCTCAGGGCGAGGGTGGTGACCTGACGGGGCTTGACCTTGCCCTTGTGGACCCACGGCTGGAGTTTGATCGCGCCGACGGCGAGGATCGCGGACTCGCCGGGCGGGAGGATCGGCGTGCCGGTGTCGACGCCGAAGACGCCGACGTTGGTGATGGTCACCGTGCCGCCCTGCATCGCGGCCGGGCTGGTCCTGCCCTCCTTCGCAGTGGACACCAACTCGCCCAGTGCCTCGGCCAGTTGCGGCAGCGTCTTCGCGTGGGCGTCCTTGATGTTCGGGACGATCAGGCCGCGAGGGGTGGCCGCCGCGATGCCCAGGTTGACGTAGTGCTTGAGCACGATCTCCTGGTTCGCCTCGTCCCAGGACGCGTTGATGTCCGGGTTGCGCCTGATCGCCACCAGCAGGGCCTTGGCGATCAGCAGCAGGGGGTTCACCCGCAGCCCCGCGAACTCCTTGTCCTGCTTCAGCTCCTCGACCAGCTTCAGGGTGCGCGTCACGTCCACCGTCACGAACTCCGTGACATGCGGGGCCGTGAACGCCGAGCCGACCATCGCCAGTGCTGTGGCCTTGCGGACGCCCTTGACCGGGACACGGGTCTCGCGGACCGAGTCGTACGACGCCGCGGGAGCGGCGGGCACAGGGGTCGGTACCTCCACGGCGGGTGCGGGCACGGGTGCCTCGGTCGCGGTGACCGCCGCGTGGACGTCCTCGCGGGTGATGATGCCGTCCGGGCCGGACGGGACCACCGTGGTGAGGTCGACGCCCAGGTCCTTGGCGAGCTTGCGCACCGGAGGCTTGGCCAGCGGGCGGGACTCCGCCACGGAAGCCACGGGAGCCACGGCAGCCGGCCCGTGGCCGTTCAGCTCGGTCTGGATGGCCACCGAGGCCTGCTGGACCGGGACCTCGACCCCCTTGCGGGGGCGGCGCTTGGTCGAGGAGACGGCCACGCCGTAGCCGACCAGGACCGGCTGACGGCCCTGCGGCTTCTCCTCGGGAGCGGCGTCGGCCACGGTGGCCGCGGGGGCTTCCGGCGCCTCGGACGGCGCCTCCGCGGGGGCCCCGCCCGACACGTCCACCGCGATGATCGACGTGCCCACGTCGACCGTGGTGCCCTCGGGGAAATGCAGAGCGCGCACCACCCCGTCGTAGGGAATGGGCAGTTCGACGGCCGCCTTGGCCGTCTCCACCTCGCACACCACCTGCCCGTCGGTGACGGTGTCCCCGGGCTGGACATACCACTTGAGGATCTCCGCCTCGGTGAGCCCCTCGCCCACGTCGGGCATCTTGAACTCGCGTACGGACGCCTGCGTCATCGTCGTCACGACCCTCTCCTCAGTACGCCAGCGAGCGGTCGACGGCGTCGAGCACCCGGTCCAGGCCCGGCAGGTACTCCTCCTCCAGGCGGGCCGGCGGGTAGGGGGCGTGGTAGCCGCCGACCCTGAGCACCGGGGCCTCCAGGTGGTAGAAGCAGCGCTCCGTGATCCGGGCCGCGATCTCCGCGCCCGAGCCGAAGAACACCGGCGCCTCGTGGACCACCACAAGGCGGCCGGTCTTCTCCACCGAGGTCTGGATCGCGTCGAAGTCCAGCGGGGAGACCGAGCGGAGGTCCAGGACCTCCAGCGACTTGCCCTCCTCGGCGGCCGCGTCGGCGACCTCCTTGCAGAGCTTGACCATCGGACCGTAGGCGACCAGCGTCAGGTCGGTGCCCTCGCGGACCACCTGGGCCTTGTGCAGCGGGCCGGGAATGGCCTCGGTGTTGACCTCGCCCTTGTCCCAGTAGCGCCGCTTGGGCTCGAAGAAGATCACCGGGTCGTCGCTCTGGATGGCCTGCTGCATCATCCAGTACGCGTCCGACGCGTTCGACGGAGACACCACCTTCAGGCCCGCCACGTGCGCGAACAGTGCCTCGGGGGACTCGCTGTGGTGCTCGACCGCGCCGATGCCGCCGCCGTAGGGGATGCGCACGACGACCGGCATCTTGACCTTGCCCAGCGACCGCGCGTGCATCTTCGCCAGCTGCGTGACGATCTGGTCGTAGGCCGGGAAGACGAAGCCGTCGAACTGGATCTCCACCACCGGCCGGTAGCCACGCAGTGCCAGACCGATCGCGGTGCCCACGATGCCCGACTCCGCGAGGGGGGTGTCGACGACGCGGCTCTCGCCGAAGTCCTTCTGCAGGCCGTCGGTGACCCGGAAGACACCGCCGAGCTTGCCGACGTCCTCGCCCATGACCAGGACCTTGGGGTCGGTGTCCAGGGCGCGCCGCAGCGACTCGTTGATCGCCTTGGCCAGTGCCATCGTTTCCGCTGCCATGATCAGGCCCCTTCCCCGTCGGCGAACGACGCCTGGTAGGCGGCGAACCCGGCCCGCTCCTCGTCGACGAGCGCGTGCCCGTCCGCGTACGCGTGCTCGAAGATGGCGAAACGGTCCGGGTCCGGCATGGCACGGACCGCCTCACGCACTCGCCTGCCCAACGCCTCGGACTCGGCGTCCAGTTCCGCGAAAAATCCCTCGTCCGCGTGGTTTGAGGACTCCAGGTACCGGCGGAGGCGCAGGATCGGGTCCTTCGCCTCCCACGCCTCGCGCTCCTCGTCGGCCCGGTACTTGCTCGGGTCGTCGGAGGTGGTGTGGGCGCCCATCCGGTAGGTGTACGCCTCGACGAGGGTCGGGCCCTCACCGCCACGGGCCCGCTCAAGGGCCCACTTGGTGACGGCCAGCGACGCGAGGACGTCGTTGCCGTCGACCCGTACGCCGGGAAAGCCGAAGCCCTGCGCGCGCTGGTAGAGCGGGACGCGGGTCTGCTTCTCGGTCGGCTCGGAGATCGCCCACTGGTTGTTCTGGCAGAAGAACACCACCGGGGCGTTGTAGACCGCGGAGAAGGTGAACGATTCGGCCACGTCACCCTGGCTGGAGGCGCCGTCGCCGAAGTAGGCGATGACCGCCGAGTCGGCGCCGTCCTTGGCGACGCCCATCGCGTAGCCGGTGGCGTGCAGCGTCTGGGAGCCGATGACGATCGTGTAGAGGTGGAAGTTGTTGCCGTTCGGGTCCCAGCCGCCGTTGTTGACGCCACGGAACATGCCGAGCAGGTTGGTCGGGTCGACCCCGCGGCACCAGGCCACGCCGTGCTCGCGGTAGGTCGGGAAGACGTAGTCGTCGTCGCGCAGCGCCCGTCCGGAACCGATCTGGGCGGCCTCCTGGCCGAGCAGCGAGGCCCACAGACCCAGCTCGCCCTGGCGCTGCAGGGAGGTGGCCTCGGCGTCGAAGCGGCGGGTGAGCACCATGTCGCGGTACAGGCCGCGGAGCTCTTCGGGGGTGATGTCCGCTACGTACTTGTCGTAGGCGGCGTTCTTGACGCGCTTGCCCTCGGGCGTCAGCAACTGAACCAGTTCGGGCTTGGTGCTCGGGGACTTCCTCGTCCCGGCGCTGCGTCGCGGCTTGCGCGCGGCAGTGCTCTCCACGGTCACGTGTGCTCCTCCGTCGGTCCGGCCCCCCGGGGTTGCCGGGTACCAGTGCGGCTCACCTGTTTCCCGGCTCCCGTGCACGGGGTGGGTGCAACTCGGCCGGAACAGGCGTGACAGGTGCCCCGGCGAGCGCCCTGCAAGAATCACGTTACCCAGTGCTCCACATTTCTGTGAAACCCCCTTTGACCTGCGATTTTGCTTGGATTTCCAAGTAAATCGGAAAAGGTTTGAAGGGGCGCTGGTCACAGCCTTGCAGCAGGCCGGAGCAACGGCACGTTATCCCGTCTACCCAGGTCACCGGAAGACTTTCCGTGCTTGACTTACCGAGCGCGCCAAGATGGAGAAATCGGGGTATTTCTTCTCGCCGACCATGAGGTCCGTCCGGCGTGGCGTCCATGAACTCCTCTCGTTGGAGGAGGACATCGGGGTGGTCGGCGGAGACGGGTACGGCCGCCGACGCGCTGGTACGGATTCCGGCCACCCCGCCCGACGTGGCGGTCCTCGACGACCGGCCCCGGACGGCAGCGGGGTCGAGGTGTGCCGGGAGATCCGCTCGCGGGACGACTCCGTGCGGCGCCCGATGCTGACCTCGTTCGCCGACAGGTCCCTGCTGGACCCGGTGGGAGCGCCGGATCCTCGACCCCGTCGGCGAGGGCCTCGCTTTCTGTGGGCGCCCGGCACCCTTCACGCACAGTTCCTGTATGCCCACCGCCGAACAGCTCGCCGCCGACCTGCTCGCCCGCCACCGCTACGGCCGCGTCGCGACCAGCATGCGCGCCCAGCGAGCCCGTCCGTCCGGCCGTCGAGCCACAGTTCGGGACCGTGCATCCGACGGACGGCGGCCTGGAACGCCACTTCGAGTACACACCGTGAACGAGTACGACTATCTGTGACAACGCCCAGCTCACAGCCTCGGCTGGTGCCCTAGCATCTGGCGCGTGCCGCGCTCTCCTGTACCACCCCTGATGCCTCACGCGCCCCCGCTGGGCGCCCTCCTCCGCCAGTACGCCGCCGGATCCGCCCTCGCCTGCGACCCCGTCGACCAGGGGCTCCTCAACCGCGGCTACCGGCTTCGCACGACCCGCGGCCACTACTTCCTCAAGCACCACTTCGACCCGGAGACGGCCGCCCCGGAGGCGATCGCCCGCCAGCACCGGGCCACCCAGCGCCTCGCCGACCTCGGCGTCCCGGTGGCCCCGCCGCTCCCCGGCCACGACGGCCGCACGGTCGCGGTCGTCGGCGGCCACGCCTACGCCCTCCACCCCTGGATCGACGGCCGCCACCGCCACGGCACTCAGCTCACCTCCGACCAGTGCGAGCGGCTGGGGGCACTGCTGGGAGTGGTGCACGCGAGCCTGGAACGGGTGATGCCGGGTGGCGAAGGTGTCATACCGGCACACCGAACCCCCGCCCACGCGGAAGCGCCGGCCACCGAGGGCACGCCCGCCCGGAACGCCGGGGCCGACCCCGCCGCCACCTTCGCCCTCATCGACGACCTCCTCGCGCGCGTGCGCCGGCACCGTCCCGCCGACTCCTTCGACGAGCTGGCCCGGCACCGGCTCCTGGAGCGGCGCGCACTGCTCGAACAGCACCTGGGCCGGCGGCCTCCGCACGGTGGGCCGGTGGGCTGGGTGCACGGGGACTTCCACCCCTTCAACCTGCTCTACCGGGGCGAGACGCCCGCCGCGATCGTCGACTGGGACCGGCTCGGCGTGAAGCCCCGCGCCGAGGAGGCCGTACGCGCCGCCGTGATCTTCTTCGTACGGCCCACGGGGACGCTCGAACTGCCGAAGGTGCGGGCGTACGCGCGCGCGTACCGCCGTACCGCGGGAGCCACGCCCTCGGAACTCGCGGCGGCGGTGCACCGCGTCTGGTGGGAACGCCTCAATGACTTCTGGATGCTGCGCTGGCACTACGAGCGCGGCGACACCCGCGCGGACCCCCAGTTCCCGGCGGCCTCGGCGCTGGTGGTGTGGTGGACGCGGTGTGCGACGCGTTCGTGGGGTGACGCGGGGGCCGTACGGCTACGCAAACGGCACGCGCGCGTGGAGCCCGCTCTCGGGGTCCCACGCGCGCGAAGGTCGGGGCTCGGTCAGGAGTCGGCGCCTCCGGTGCTGCCCTCCGTGAGGCTGCCGCCGAGGGCACCGCCGTCGCTCGGATCGCCCGTGTCGCTCGGCTCGGCCGTGTCGCTCGGCTCAGCCGTCTCCGACTCCGTAGCCGTCTCGGTCGGCTCGGTCGCCGTGGCCGAAGGCGTGTACGACGGCGTGTACGACGGCGTATAGGACGGTGTGTAGCCGGAGCTGCCCGAGCTGCCGCTGTCGTCCGTGGACGTGTCGGTCTCCTGGTCCGTCGCCTCCTCGCTCGGCGTCTCGCTGGCCGACGGGTCGTCGGTGGTCTGCGAGGTGGTCGCCGTCGGCGTGGTGTCGGTGCTTGCGCCGCCCCCGCCGCCGTTGTTGAGCGCCAGGGCGACACCCGCGGCGATGGCGATCACCGCGAGGACGGCGAGGATCCACAGCTTGCCGCGGCCGCTGCCCCGGTTGCCATGCCCCTCGAAACCGCCGTCGTCCCCGCCTCCGTAGCCGCCCGGCAGGATCGGCTGCGGGATCTGGGTGGTGCCGGACGCGGCGCCGGGGTGCGGAAGCACGCTGGTGCTCGCGAAGCCCGCGGCGGGCGTGCCGCGGCCGTCGTGCGCCGTCACCGGGCCGGTGTTCCATGTGCCGGTGTGGCCGCCCTGGTCGTACAGCATCTGGAGGCCGTACTGGACGAGCCCGCGCATCTCCTCGGCGGTCTGGAAGCGGTCGTCCGGCTCCTTGGCGAGCGAGCGCATGACCAGGCCGTCGAGCTCCGGCGGGACCGCTTCGGAGACCGCCGACGGGGGCGTCGGGATGTCCTGGACATGCTGGTAGACGACGGAGAGCGGGGTCTCACCCGTGAACGGCGGCCGCAGCGCGAGGAGTTCGTACAGCAGACAACCCGTGGCGTACAGGTCGGAGCGGTAGTCGACCGCCTTGCCGAGGGCCTGTTCCGGGGAGAGGTACTGCGGGGTGCCCATGACCATGCCGGTCTGCGTCATCGTCGTGGACGCGCCGTGCAGGGCGCGGGCGATGCCGAAGTCCATCACCTTGACCGCGCCGTTGTGCGTGATGATCACGTTCGCCGGCTTGATGTCGCGGTGCACGATGCCGTGCTGGTGCGAGTAGGCGAGTGCCTCCAGGACCCCGGAGACGATGATCAGGGCCTGCTCGGGCCCGGGCGCCTCGGCGTTGAGCAGCAGGTCACGGATCGTCCGTCCCTCGACGATCTCCATGACGATGTACGGCACCGACTGGCCGCCCACGAAGTCCTCGCCGGAGTCGTACACGGCGACGATCGCGTGGTGGTTGAGGCCGGCCACGGACTGGGCCTCGCGTGTGAAGCGGGCCTTGGAGGTCGGGTCCTCGGCGAGGTCGGCCCGGAGCAGCTTGACCGCCACGGTGCGGCCGAGCCGTACGTCCTCGGCCGCGAACACCTCGGCCATACCGCCCCGGCCGAGTCTGCGGGTCAGCCGATATCGGCCGTCCCCCACCAGTCCGCCGTTACCCCACAGCTCCGGCGCATCTGACATTCCGCCGCCAGTCGCCTCGGGGTCGGACGGGCCCTGAGCGCGCTGCTGCTGTGCCATCGGTCCTCGCCGTCGTTTCTGCCCGCGGTGCGCGCGGTGTTGTTACGGTCTCCGTCGGCCACGCTACAGCCTTCGCGCAAGCCGCCGGTCCGGGATGAACCCGGGGGCCGGCCCGAGACGGACCGGTCATCAAACCTGTACTACGTCTCGGCGTGCAAATCCTGTGTACCGGCCGTGGGGCAGGTGTAACGCCCGCGCGACCTTTCTTTCGCTTTCGGTCATGGAACGGGCACCGTGCCCGACGCGTCGGCGGACGTCTCCGGACCGGGATTGCGTGGCCAAGGTCACGCTCGTCGGTATCGCCGGGGCGCCGAAGAAAAACCCGAACGAGCGTGTCCCGCAGGCGAAGTGAAGGGCCCGGCAGCATCGGCTGCCGGGCCCTTTGTGGGTCAAGGGGGTCTGACGGGCTCTACAGGTACGGTCCGCCCGAGCGGCCGCCCGGGCGCGGGTCGACGCCGTCCTCGTGGCCGCCGACGCCCGGCGGGAGCGCACGGCGCATCTGCTCCAGCTGGGCCCGCGCGGCCATCTGCTGGGCGAACAGGGTGGTCTGGATCCCGTGGAAAAGACCCTCGAGCCAGCCCACCAGCTGGGCCTGCGCGATGCGCAGTTCCGCGTCGCTCGGAGTCGCGTCGTCGTTGAAGGGCAGCGAGAGCCGCTCCAGCTCCTCCACGAGTTCGGGGGCCAGGCCGTCCTCCAGCTCCTTCACCGAGCTGGAGTGGATCTCCTTGAGCCGGGCCCGGCTGGCCTCGTCGAGAGGAGCCGCGCGCACCTCTTCGAGCAGCTGCTTGATCATGCTGCCGATCCGCATGACCTTCGCGGGCTGCTCGACCATCTCCGTGACCGGCACCTCCCGGGAGTCCTCGTCACCCCCGCCACCCAGCGCCATCCCGTCCTGGCCCACGACCAGGATCTGGGGGCTTTCCGGCGAACCTTCGTTCCTCGGCATCTCCATGCCGCCATTCTCTCGCACCCGTACACCTCACCGCCGGGGTGCCCCCGGTGAGCGCTGATCCACCGTTCACAGAGCAGACCAACGCCAGGGAGCAACCCGGAATGCCGGTATCCACCCGAAGTGCCAGTCTTGTTCCGTGACTCCCTGGCTACGGATGGCGGTACTGGCGCTCGTGGCGGGGGCGAGCACGGCCGTGTTGCCGCAGGGGGGATGGGCCTACGGGGCGGAGCAGGCGTACGCGAGCCAGCCGCGCCCCCTTGTCTCCGCGAGCACGTCGACCTCCCCGGCCGGCATGCCGATGCCGACTCACCGGTCACCGCGCGCGACCGGGGGGCGGTACGGCATCCGGATCCCGCCGAGCACCGCCCCGAACGCATCGGCCTTCCCCCGGGCCGAACGGCCGCCGGGCCTCGTGCCGGCTCACGGGCCCCTGCGCGGCGCCCCGAGGACGGACGCCGTCACCCCCCGGCCGAGCAGCACTCCGAGCACGTCGGCTGCTCGATCCGGTCCCCCGGCCGGCCCGCTGCCGACTCATGGGCCGCCGTATGCCACCGCAAGCCCGCCCCACTTCCCGCCCGGCCGCCCCCCGGGTCCCTCGGCGGCCCGTGGTCCGCTCCGCGGCTCCCCCTCGGCCTCCGTCGCCCCCTCCCCCTCGGCCTCCGTCGCCCCCTCCCCGTCCGCCGCCACGCCCTCCCGGGCCGGGAGCCGGGCCGGTGAGGGGCGGGAGCGGCCGGGGCGCCGGGAGAAACCGGTGGCGGAGGACGCGGACGCCTCCGGTACCGACTCCGCCACCGCCGACTCGACCGGCACCGACTCCGGAGACGGTGACCTCACCGTCGTATCGGAGCCGCCCCGGGAGACCGCCGTCGCAACGCCCGCACCACCGTCACACCCCGCGGAGCGGCCCGTGGCCGGGCCCAGGGTGTTCATCCTGCCGCTCGGCACCGGGCTCATGCTGGTCGGGCTTGGGCTCGGGCTAGGCCTGTTCGCGCTGCGGGTACGACGCGGTTAGGGCGGTACCGGAGCAGCTACCGCGCGACCAGCAGGACCTTGCCGACGTGGCCGCTCTCCTCGACCACCCGGTGCGCGGCCGCGGCCTCGCTCATCGGGAGTTCGCGGTCGACGACGGGACGGATGTGCCCGGCGTCCAGAAGCGGCCACACATGCTCGCGTACGGCCGCCACGATCGCCCTCTTCTCCGCCGGCGGCCGTGCCCGCAGCGAGGTCGCGCTGATCGCGGCCCGCTTGTTCAGCAGCGTGGCGATGTTCAGCTCGCCCTTGATGCCGCCCTGCATGCCGATGATCGCGAGCCGCCCGTTGACGGCGAGCGCCTTCACGTTGCGGTCCAGGTACTTCGCGCCCATGTTGTCGAGGATGACGTCGGCGCCCGCCCCGTCGGTGGCCTTGGCGACCTCCTCGACGAAGTCCTGCTCGCGGTAGTTGACCAGGATGTCCGCGCCCAGTTCGGCGCAGCGGTCCAGCTTCTCCCGCGTGCCCGCGGTCACGGCGACCTTGGCGCCCACGGCCTTGGCGAGCTGGATCGCCATCGTGCCGATGCCGCTGGAGCCGCCGTGCACCAGGAGGGTCTCGCCGGGGCGCAGGTGGGAGACCATGAAGACGTTCGACCAGACCGTGCAGACCACCTCGGGCAGCGCGGCCGCCCGCCGCACGTCGATGCCCTCGGGCACGGGCAGCAGCTGCCCGGCCGGTACGGCGACCTTCTCGGCGTAACCGCCGCCCGCGAGCAGCGCGCACACCTCGTCGCCGACGGTCCAGCCGGAGACACCGGGGCCGACCGCGGCGATCCGCCCGGAGCATTCCAGGCCGGGGTAGGGGGAGGCGCCGGGCGGGGGGTTGTAGAAGCCCTGCCGCTGCAGGATGTCGGCACGGTTGACGGCACCGGCCACCACCTCGACCAGCACCTCGCCCTCACCGGCCACGGGATCCGGCACCTCACTCCAGACCAGCGCCTCGGGCCCACCGGGTTCGGGAATCGTGATCGCATGCATGGGCCGACGCTACTCCCCGGTCTCCGGTCGCAGTTGTCCCCGCCCTTGGACCGGTCCTGCCGAAAATCCCTGTGCACGACCGATGAGTTTGCGCGACGGTAAAGGTCTCCCCATGCGTAGCCCAAGTACGCGGAAGGAAACCCACACATGAGCCAGCACACGTCAGCCCTGGCCATCGAGACCGCGGGCCTGGTCAAGACGTTCGGTGAGACCAGGGCGGTCGACGGAGTCGACCTCGCGGTGCCGGCCGGCACGGTCTACGGCGTCCTCGGCCCGAACGGCGCCGGCAAGACCACCACCGTGAAGATGCTCGCCACCCTGCTGCGACCCGACGGCGGCGAGGCCCACGTCTTCGGCCACGACGTCGTCCGCGAGGCCGACGAGGTCCGCGGCCGGGTCAGCCTCACCGGCCAGTACGCCTCCGTCGACGAGGACCTCACCGGCAGCGAGAACCTGGTCCTGCTGGGCCGTCTCCTCGGCCACCACAAGAAGGCCGCACGCGTGCGCGCCGGGCAGCTCCTGGAGGCCTTCGGGCTCACGGAGGCGGCCGGAAAGCAGGTCAAGCACTACTCGGGCGGCATGCGACGCCGTATCGACATCGCCGCGTCCATCCTCAACACCCCCGACCTGCTCTTTCTCGACGAGCCGACCACCGGCCTCGACCCGCGCAGCCGCAACCAGGTCTGGGACATCGTGCGGGCGGTCGTCGCCCAGGGCACCACCGTGCTGCTGACCACCCAGTACCTGGACGAGGCCGACCAGCTGGCCTCCCGGATCGCCGTCATCGACCACGGCCGGGTGATCGCCGAGGGCACCAAGGGCGAGCTGAAGGCCTCCGTGGGCGCCGGGACCGTACATCTGCGCCTTCGGGACGGCGGACAGCGGCCCGAGGCGGCGGAGATCCTACGGCGGTCCCTGGACGCGCAGGTGCAGCTGGAACCGGACCCGGTCGCGCTGACGGCCCGGCTCGCGTCGGAGGCCGGTGACACCGCCGCCGAACAGGCCTCCCGGGCGCTGGCCGAACTGGCCCGCACCGGCATCACCGTCGACAACTTCTCGCTGGGCCAGCCCAGCCTGGACGAGGTGTTCCTCGCCCTCACCGGACACCCCACCCAGGACGCCGAGGAGATGGCCGCATGAGCACCGTGACCCAGACCGAGACCAAGGACCTCGCCCCCGTCAGCGCCGAGTCACTGGCCGCGCTGCTGGTCGCCGGGGAGCGGCCGCCGCGCCCGAGCGCGTTCTCGGCCTCGCTCACCTTCGGCTGGCGGGCCATCCTCAAGATCAAACACGTGCCGGAGCAGCTCTTCGACGTCACCGCGTTCCCGATCATGATGGTGCTGATGTACACGTACTTGTTCGGGGGCGCCCTGGCCGGGTCCCCGAAGGAGTACATCCAGTTCCTGCTGCCCGGCATCATGGTGATGTCGGTCGTGATGATCACGATGTACACGGGCGTCTCGGTCAACACCGACATCGAGAAGGGCGTCTTCGACCGGTTCCGCAGTCTGCCCATCTGGCGGCCGTCGACGATGGTCGGCTATCTGCTCGGCGACGCCCTGCGCTACACGATCGCGTCCGTGGTGATGCTCACCGTCGGTCTGATCCTCGGCTACCGCCCGGACGGCGGGGTCGGTGGCGTGCTCGCCGGGGTCGCGCTCCTGGTCGCCTTCTCGTTCGCGTTCTCGTGGATCTGGACGATGTTCGGGCTGCTGCTGCGCACCGAGAAGTCGGTGATGGGCGTCAGCATGATGGTGATGTTCCCGCTGACCTTCCTGTCCAACATCTTCGTCGACCCGAAGACCATGCCGGGCTGGCTCCAGGCCTTCGTCAACAACAGCCCGATCACCCATCTGTCCTCGGCGGTGCGCGAGCTGATGGCGGGCGACTGGCCCGCCGACGAGATCGCCTGGTCGCTGGGGTGGGCGGGCCTGTTCGTCGCGGTCTTCGGGCCGGTCACCATGCGGCTCTACAACCGCAAGTGATCAGGCGGGCGGCAAGGGGCGGACGTCGGGTGCCACCTGGGTGCCCGGCGTCGCCCGCACGATGGTGATCAGCCGGTCCGTCAGTTCCAGCGTCCCGACGGCCGGATCGTCGTAGCCGAGCACCCGGTGCCCGCGCAGAACGCTCACCACCAGGTCGTCCGTCTCCCTCGGCTTCCGTCCCACCTCGGCCTTTATGACCGGCCGTTCGACGATGTCGAGCCCGCTGCCCTGCTGGATCAGGTCCTCCATCACCATGCCGGCCGCGGGGCTCAGCACCGACAGACCGAGGAGCCGGCCGGCCGCGCTGGCGCTGGTGATGACGGCGTCGGCGCCGGACTGCTTGAGCAGCGGCGCGTTCTCCTCCTCGCGCACGGCGGCGACGATCTTGGCGCCCTTGTTGAGCTGCCGGGCGGTCAGCGTCACGAGGACCGCCGTGTCGTCGCGCTGTGTGGCGATGATGATCTTCCGTGCCCTGTGCACTTCGGCGCGCTTGAGCACCTCGCTGCGGGTGGCGTCCCCGATGATCCCGGCATAGCCGTCGGCGGTCGCGGCGTCGATCGCCTGGGCGCTGGGGTCGACCACCACGACCTGCTCCCTCTTCAGCCCCGTCGCGCAGACGGTCTGGATCGCGGACCGGCCCTTGGTACCGAAGCCGATGACGACGGTGTGGTCGCGCAAGATGGACCTCCAGCGGTTGAGTCGCCATTCCTCCCGGGTGCGTTCGGTGAGAACTTCGAGCGTCGTGCCGACCAGGATGATCAGGAACAGCACGCGCAGGGGCGTGATGACGAAGATGTTGGTGAGCCGGGCGGCATCGCTGACCGGCGTGATGTCGCCGTATCCGGTGGTGGAGAGGGTGACGGTCGCGTAGTACCAGGCGTCGAGGAAGTCGACGCCGGTGTCGGAGTTGTCGTTGTAGCCGTCGCGGTCGGCGTAGACGATCAGGGCGGTCGCCGCGAGGACCAGCAGGGCCACCAGCACCCGTTTGGCGACCTGCCGGAACGGGTGCTCCACCACCTTGCGCGGCAGCTTCACCTTGTGGGTCACGAGATGCTCGTCCGCCTGGCGGGCGATGGCGTCATGGCCCGGAAGTTTCACGTGAAACACACCCCGATCCCGGCGGACGCCCAGGGCAGATCGAGCAGTTCGGCCTCCTGCCCCGGCCGGGAGCCTCCGGGCGGTACGACGGCGAGGGCGTCGGCGGCCGCGATGCCCCGCAGCATCGCCGGGCCGTTGTAGTGCAGCGGGATCGCACTGTCACCGCGCAGGACCACCGGGACGAGCCGGGTGTCGTACGGGTGACCGTGGGCCTCGTCCCGCAGAGGCAGTGTGTACGGCTCCGGGGCCGGGCGTGCGGCCAGGGTGCGCAGCAGCGGCTCGGCGAGCGTGAGCAGGCCGGAGACGGCGGCCAGAGGGTTGCCCGGCAGACCGACGAGGTGCTGGTTCTCCTTGGTGCGGGCCAGCAGCATGGGGTGGCCCGGGCGCACCTTGACGCCGTCGACGAGGAGTTCGGCGCCGATGCGCTGGAGCGTGGGGTGGACGTGGTCCACGGGTCCGGACGCGGTGCCGCCGGTCGTGACGATCACCTCGGCCTCGGAGGCGGTGACCGCCTTGTGCAGGGCCTCGGCGGAGTCGCCCAGCCGGCGTACGGAGAGGACCTCGGCGCCGAGTGCGCGCAGCCAGGGCGGCAGCATCGGGCCGAGCGCGTCCCGGATCAGGCCGCCCTTCGGGGTGCCCTCGGTGAGGAGCTCGTCGCCGAGGACGAGGACGTCGACGCGGGGGCGGGGGACTGCGGTGAGGGTGTCGTATCCGGCGGCCGCGGCGAGTCCGAGGACGGCCGGGGTGACGAGGGTGCCGGGGGGCAGCAGCTGGTCGCCGCTGCGGCACTCCTGTCCGCGCGGGCGGATGTCCTGGCCGGGCACGACCTCCCGGGTGGCGTGCAGTCGGCCCTTCTCGTCGGTCTGCCCGTGCTCGCTGCGCAGCACGGCGGTGGTGTCCGGGGGGATGCGGGCGCCGGTGGCGATCCGGGCCGCCTCGCCGTCGGTGAGGGGCGCGGGCTCGGCGTGTCCGGCCAGTACGTCCTCGTCCCGCACCTCCCAGGGGCCGGGGCCCGCGACCGCCCAGCCGTCCATGGCCGAGGTGTCGAAGGAGGGGAGGTCGGTGAGGGCGTCGAGGGGAGCGGCCAGGGTGAGGCCGAGAGCGTCGTCGAGCCGTACGGAGATCGGGGCACGGCGCGCGCTCCGGGTGACCACGCGGGCGGCTCGGGCGGCGGTCGCGCGGGCCTCGGGCCACGGGGTGGCCCGGTGGTGGGCGTCCGGGCGGGGCCCGGCGCCGTGCCGGACCCCGTGCTCCGGGGCCGGGGCGCCCGGCGCGGGCACCTGGTCACCCGGGGTGCGGTCGTGGTCTTCCCTCACGAGGGCCAGCGCCTCCTCGACGTCGAGCTCGTCGGCGTCCTCGGCCGGCCCGGCGTGCTCGCCGGTACGCAGCGACCGGGCGGTCATCCGGCGTCCGGGCGGGCGTCGGGGGCCCCGTCGGGTGTGGCGCCGGTGTCCTTGCCGTCCTTGCCGTCCTCGTCGGCCCAGCGCAGGGCCAGGGCGGCGGCCTTGCGGGAGGCTTCGGCGACCGCCTCCGGAGTGCCGCCCGCCTGTGCGGCGGCGTAGCCGACGAGGAAGGTGGTCAGCGGTGCCGCGGGCCTGGCCACGCCGTGCGCGGCGTCACGGGCGAGGTCGAGCAGTACGCCGGTGTCGACGTCGAGGTCGATGCCCAGCTCGTCCTTGACTGCGGAAATCCATTCATC
Source organism: Streptomyces sp. NPDC019531 (assembly GCF_044903305.1). Lineage (NCBI taxonomy): Bacteria > Bacillati > Actinomycetota > Actinomycetes > Kitasatosporales > Streptomycetaceae > Streptomyces > Streptomyces sp. NPDC019531. Next base: position 195,110 of record NZ_JBJDQL010000003.1, read on the forward strand.
CAACACGTGCCCATGCTCCCTGATACGTGCCCTGGCGGCGGCGATGTCGTCCCAGGTGTCGCAGTCGAAGGACGCGACGGGGTCGGGGACGCGGGTGAGGTCGAGCGCGGCGGTCAGCCGGCGCAGGGGGAGGCCGGTGAGGGTGCCGTGCTCCTTCGTGAGCGCGTTGAGCTCGTGGCGCAGTGAGGGGGCGCGGTACGCGGCCACCAGCGGCTGGTCCCGGCCGTCGGCGTCGGTGAGCAGCACGCCGTCGGCGCCGCCCGTGCGCAGGACGGTCACCAGCAGCCGTACGGTGCCCTCCTGGAGGAAGGGCAGGTCGGCGGAGAACACGAGGACGTACGGTGCCGTGGTGTGCCTCAGTCCGGCGTCGAGGGCGGCCAGCGGACCGCCGCCGGGCGGGTCCTCGCGGGCCCAGGTCACCGGCCGGGATGTGGGGCGGGGGTCGGCGACGACGACCGTGGTGCGGGCGTCGGGGCAGGCGGCGAGGACCCGGTCGAGCAGGGGGCGTCCCCCGACGCGCACGCCGGGCTTGTCGGCACCGCCGAGCCGCCGGGCGGCACCTCCGGCGAGCACGACGACGTCGTATGCGGTCACCCCCCGAGTATGCGTGCCGCCACGATCACAGGGAACGTGCGGGCGGCGCCGCGATCACAGGGGGAGCGGCGGGACCGTTCACGGCGTGCGCGGCGGGACGGTCACAGGGTGCGCAGCAGGACCGCCGGCTGTTCCACGCAGTCCGCCACGTACCGCAGGAAGCCGCCCGCCGTGCCGCCGTCGCACACCCGGTGGTCGAAGGTGAGCGAGAGCTGGACGACCTGGCGCACCGCCAGCTCGCCCTCGTGCACCCAGGGCCTGGGGATGATGCGGCCGACGCCGAGCATGGCCGCCTCGGGGTGGTTGATGATCGGCGTGGAGCCGTCGACGCCGAACACGCCGTAGTTGTTCAACGTGAAGGTGCCGCCGGTGAGTTCCGCGGGGGTGAGGGTCCCGGTGCGGGCCGCCTCGGTCAGCCGGGCGAACTCCGCGGACAGCGACTCGGCGTCGCGCGCGTGCGCGTCCTTCACGACCGGTACGACCAGTCCCCGCTCGGTCTGCGCGGCGAACCCCAGATGCACGGCGTCCAGCCGCACGATCTCCCTGGCCGCCATGTCCACGCTGGAGTTGAGCTCGGGGAACCGGGCGAGGGCGGCGGTGCAGATCCGGGCGAGCAGAGCAAGCAGGGAGATCTTCGGTCCCCCGGAGGTGTTCATGGCGGTACGCGCCCGCATCAGCTCCGTCACGTCGGCGTCCACCCAGCAGGTGGCGTCGGGGATCTCGCTCCGGCTGCGGGAGAGCTTGTCGGCCACCGCGCCTCGGACGCCCTTGAGGGGGATACGGGTCTCTCCGGGCGTTGTCGCGGGGGCTGTCGTCGGAGTGGCGGCAGTTTCGGGCGCCGTACGCCTCGGGACGGCTGCGGCCCGCAGGGCGTACTCGACGTCGGCCCGCAGGATCAGTCCGTCGGGTCCTGAACCGGTGAGCTCCCTGAGGTCGAGGCCGTTCTCGCGCGCGAGCCGGCGCACCAGGGGCGAGATCACGGGGACCGGCCCGTCCACCACGGCCTCGTGCGCACCGGCCCGCCCGATCGCGGTCCCCGCGGACCCGTCGGCCCGTCCCGTCGCCACCGCCCCGGACGTGTCCCGTCCGGCCGTCTCCGCCGGGTTCCCGTCGTCCTGCTCCCCCATCGGCTCGGCGGTGATGCTCCGGCCGTTCGTGGCCGCGGGCACGGCGGGTGTCGGCCGTACCCTCCGTCGCCGCGCGGGTGCCTCGGAAGTGCCGTACCCGACCAGTACGTTCCCCGAGCCCTTGGCCTGCGAGTCCTCCGTCGAATCGCCGGAGGCCGCCGCTCCGACCGCGACCGTGATCAGCGGCGCCCCCACGGGAAGCTCGCTGCCCTCCTCGCCGTAGCGGGCCGTGACGACGCCGGCGTAGGGACAGGGGACGTCGATCATCGCCTTGGCCGTCTCGACCTCGACGATCGGCTGGTCGACCGCGACGACGTCGCCGACCTCCACCAGCCAGCGGACGATCTCCGCCCCGGTCAGGCCCTCGCCGAGATCCGGCAGCCTGAACTCCAGCACCTGGGCCATCAGCTCTCCGCCTCCCACTGCAGACGCCCCACGGCGTCCAGGATCCGGTCCACGCCGGGCAGGTGGTGACGCTCCAGCATCGGCGGCGGGTAGGGGATGTCGAACCCGGCCACGCGCAGCACCGGCGCCTCCAGATGGTGGAAGCAGCGCTCCGTGACCCGGGCCGCGATCTCCCCGCCCGGTCCGCCGAACCCGCCCGACTCGTGCACGACGACCGCTCGTCCGGTCCGCCGTACCGAGGCCGAGACCGTGTCGTCGTCGAACGGCACCAGCGAGCGCAGGTCGACGACTTCGAGGTCCCAACCCTCCTCCCGCGCGGCCTCGGCGGCTTCGAGGCACACGGGTACGGACGGCCCGTACGTGATGAGCGTGGCGCTCCGGCCCGAGCGCCGCACCACCGCGCGGCCTATCGGTTCAACGGCCTGGGGGTCGTCCGGGTTCCAGGAGTCCTTCGACCAGTACAGCCGCTTGGGCTCCAGGACGACGACCGGGTCGTCGGAGGCGATGGCGGCACGCAGCAGTCCGTAGGCGTCGGCGACGGTGGCGGGCGTGACGACATGGAGCCCCGGAGTCGCCATGTAGTACGCCTCGGAGGAGTCGCTGTGGTGCTCGACCCCGCCGATGCCGCCGCCGTAGGGGACACGGATGGTGATCGGGAGTGGCATCGCCCCGCGCGTGCGGTTGCGCATGCGTGAGACGTGCGAGATCAGCTGTTCGAACGCCGGGTAGGCGAAGGCGTCGAACTGCATCTCCACGACCGGGCGCAGCCCGTACATCGCCATGCCGACGGCCGTGCCGAGGATGCCCGCCTCGGCCAACGGGGTGTCCGTGCAGCGGTCCTCGCCGAACTCCTCGGCCAGTCCGTCGGTGACGCGGAAGACGCCGCCGAGGGTGCCGACGTCCTCGCCCATGACGTGCACGGTGGGGTCCGCGGCCATCGCGTCGCGCAGCGCGCGCGTGAGGGCCTGCGCCATGGTGGCGGGCTTGAGGGCGACGGCGGTCATCGGGTCTCCCCCTCCGCCGCCAGCTCGGCCCTCAACAGGTCCCGCTGCTCGCGCAGTTGCGGGGTGGGCTCGGCGTAGACGTGGGCGAACAGGTCCATGGGGTCGAGGGCCGGGTCCTGGTTCATGCGCTCGCGCAGAGCGGCGGCGAACGCCTCGGCGTCCTCGCGTACGGCCTCGATTCCGGCCTCGTCGATGAGGCCGCGGTCGGTCAGTTCGTGCTCCAGGAGGGCGATCGGGTCGTGTCCGCGCCAGGTCTCGACCTCGGCGTCGCCGCGGTAGCGGGTCGCGTCGTCGGCGTTGGTGTGGGCGTCCACGCGGTAGGTGATCGCCTCCACCAGGGTGGGGCCGCCGCCCGCGCGCGCGTGGCGTACGGCGGCGGTGAGGACCTCGTGCACGGCTGCCGCGTCGTTGCCGTCGACCAGGCGCCCCGGCATGCCGTAGCCGACGGCCTTGTGGGCCAGCGACGGGGCCGCGGTCTGCTTGGCGAGCGGGACGGAGATCGCGAAGCCGTTGTTCTGGACCAGGAAGACCACCGGGGCCTGCCAGACGGCGGCGAAGTTCAGCGCCTCGTGGAAGTCGCCCTCGCTGGTGCCGCCGTCGCCGACCATGGCGAGCGCGACCACGTCGTCGCCCTTGAGGCGGGCCGCGTGGGCGAGGCCGACGGCGTGCGGGAGCTGGGTGGCGAGGGGGGTGCACAGGGGGGCCACACGGTGCTCGCGCGGGTCGTAGCCGGTGTGCCAGTCGCCGCGCAGGAGGGTGAGCGCCTGGACGGGGTCGAGGCCTCTGGCGACGGCGGCGAGGGTGTCGCGGTAGCTGGGGAAGAGCCAGTCGCGGTCCTTCAGGGACAGCGCGGCGGCGACCTCGCAGGCCTCCTGGCCGGTGGTGGAGGGGTAGACGGCGAGGCGGCCCTGCTTGGTGAGGGCGGTGGCCTGCGCGTTGTAGCGGCGGCCGCGGACCAGCTCGGCGTACAGGCGGCGCAGCAGGGCGGGGTCGGCCCCGGCGGCCGCGTCCGTGCCGAGGACCCGGTAGGGCTCGGCGTCGGGCAGCAGCGGCGCGGGGTCGGTGCGGGGCTGCCAGGCGGGCGGCGGCGACGGCCGATACGCGCCCCGCTGCTCCATGACCGTCATGACGGCACCTCCTCGTGGGAGACGGCTTCGGGCGCGCCACGGGAGTGATGCGCCTCACCTACCGATTGTTCGGTCGTCGACACATTTTGGCTACAGGCCCCCTCAGGCTGTGGACAAACGGTTCTCCACAGCCTGAGATGGATGCAGTACGTCCATGGTAGGGAGGCGGGGGGACATGGCACCTGAACAAATGGCCGAAGGCCGGGAGAGCGGCGCCCCCCTTCCACCCCCGCGTCCCCTCGACGCCATCGATCAGGACATCCTCCAGATACTCCAGGCGGACGGCCGCGCGTCGATAAGGTCGGTCGCCGAACGGGTGCATGTCTCGCGCGCCAACGCCTACGCACGTATCAACCGACTCATCGAGGACGGCGTCATCCGCGGCTTCGGCGCCCGCGTCAACCACGAGCGGGCGGGCCAGGGCACCTCGGCCTACATCACCCTGAAGATCGTCCAGAACTCCTGGCGCACGGTCCGCGAACAGCTGACACAGCTGCCGGGCGCCTCCCACATCGCCCTGGTCGGCGGTGACTTCGACGTGCTGCTCCTTGTCCACACTCCCGACAACCGATCCCTGCGCGAACTGGTCCTCACCCGCCTCCAGGCGATCCCCGAGGTCCTCAGCACCCGCACCCTGCTGGTCTTCGAGGAGGAGGACCTGGAGCCACAGAGCTGAGCTCAGGACGCCTTGCGCAGTCCCCCGAAGATCAACTGGGCCACCGCGTCCGCCACTTCGCGTTCGTTCATGCCGCGGCCGTCCGGGCGGTACCACTCCACGATGGAGTTGATCATTCCGAAGACCAAGCGGGTCGCGAGGCGTACCTCCACGTCGCCGCGTACGTCGCCGTCCGCCGCCGCCGCGTCGAGGAGTTCGGCGACCCGGTGGTCGAAGTCGCGGCGGCTCTCCAGGGCCCAGCGCTCGGTGTCGGTGTTGCCGCGGACCCGCAGCAGCAGGGTGACGTACGGCAGTTCGGCGATCAGGACCTCCACCATGCGCCGCACGACGAATTCCAGGCGGTCACAGGCACGGCCCACGCGCGCGTGCTCCTCGTCGAGGATCCCGAAGAGGCCGTCCAGGGCCCGGCTGACGGCCCGGCGCAGCAGCTCCTCCTTGCCGGTCACATGGTGGTAGATCGACGACTTGGAGATGCCGGCGGCCTTGGAGAGGTGCTCCATGGAGGTGCCGTCGTAGCCGCGCTCGTTGAAGACCTGGACGGCGACGGACAGCAGCGTCTCCGGGGTGTACGTGTCGCGCTTGGCGGTCGTCATGAGCTGCTGCCCTCCCGCTTGTCGGAGGCGTACGCGTGGCGGTACAGCGCGAGCGAGGGCGCGTACCGCCCGGAGGGGTCACGCATGTGCAGGTCGTCGAGGAGGGCGTAGGCCCAGTTGCGGCCGAGTCTGCGGCTCCACTCGAAGGGGCCGAGGGGATAGTTCACCCCGAGCCGCATCGCGGTGTCGATGTCCTCCTGGGTGGCCACGCCCTTGGCGACGGCGTCGTGCGCGAGGTCGACGATCCGGGCGACCGTACGGGCGACGATCATGCCGGGGACGTCACCGATGACGCTGACGTCCTTGCCGAGCGCCTGGAAGAGCCCGACGGCCTCGGCGAGGGTCTGCTGCGAGGTGTCCTGGGAGGCGGACAGCGCGATGCGGGTGGCCCTGCGGTAGTCCAGCGCGAGGTCGAAGTAGACGACGTCCCGGAACTCCACCGAGGTCTGCCCGTCGGCGAGCGCGAGCTGGCCGCCGCTCGGCATGACCAGCCGGGTGCCGTGGTCCTCCTCGTCCTCGCGGACCGGGATGCCCGCCTCGCGGATCAGGGCGAGCAGTTCGGACGCCGGGCCCAGGTCGCCCTCGACGACGACGTACGCCGGCGCCTGGGCCGGTTCCGCGGTGTGCGGCTCGTCGCGCTCGGCGCCGTCCGTGTAGTCGTACCAGCCCTGCCCGCTCTTGCGGCCGAGCCTGCCCGACTCGACCAGGCGCTGCTGAGCCAGCGACGGTGTGAAGCGCACGTCCTGGAAGAAGGCCCGCCACACGGAGTGCGTGACGGACTCGTTGACGTCCTGCCCGATCAGGTCGGTCAGTTCGAACGCGCCCATCTTGAAGCCGCCGCACTCGCGCAGGACGGCGTCGATGGTGGCGGGCTCGGCGCCCTGGGCCTCGTGGACCGCGAAGGCCTCGGCGTAGAAGGGCCGCGCGATGCGGTTGACGATGAAGCCGGGGGTGTCGGCGCAGGCGACCGGCGTCTTGCCCCACGCGCGTGCCGTCTCGTACGCGCGTGTGGCCGACGAGACGTCGGTGGCGAACCCGGAGACGACCTCGACCAGCGGCAGCAGCGGGGCGGGGTTGAAGAAGTGCAGGCCCACGAGGCGGCCCGGGTTGCGCAGGGCGCCGGCGACGGCCGTCACCGACAGGGAGGAGGTGTTGGTGGCGAGCAGACAGTCCTCGCCGACGATGTCCTCCAGCGCCCGGAACAGCTCCTGCTTGACGTCCAGCCGCTCCAGAACGGCCTCCACGACCAGCGCGCAGTCCGCGAGGTCGGTGAGGTGCTCGGCGGCCACGAGACGGTCGCGCGCGGCGTCCCGGTCGGCGGCGGTGAGCCGGTCCTTCTCGACGAGCCGGTCCAGGCGGGCGCCGATCGCGTCGGCCGCCTCCCGGGCACGGCCGGGGACGGCGTCGTACAGCCGCACGGGGTGCCCGGCGACCAGCGCGACCTGGGCGATGCCCTGGCCCATGGTGCCGGTGCCGACGACGGCCACGGGGCTGCTGAGGTCGAGTGCTGTCATGTGCGCGATCCTCCCGCACGGCGTTTTCCACAGATGCGGCGGACCCCCTTGTCCCGACCGATCGTTCGGTTACTCTAACCCTGTCCGGCTGTTCCTGCCCATGTTTCTGCCCAGGTCATGAGCTCGACGAAGAGTTCGAAAGACGAGGAGTTGGTCCCGCATGGCCGCCGAACTGACCGCCCACCAGCTGATCGCCGAGCACCGGCCCACCCTCGACCAGGCGCTCGAAGCGATCCGCACGCGGGCGTACTGGTCCCCGCACCCCGAACACCCCAAGGCCTACGGCGAGAACGGCAGCCTGGACATGGCGGCGGGCAAGGCCGCCTTCGACGCCCTGCTGGGCACCCGCCTCGACCTCGGCCAGCCCGGCACGGACGGCTTCGTGGGCGGCGAGGTCTCGCCGTACGGCATCGAGCTGGGCGTCGAGTACCCGCACGCGGACGTGGAGGTGCTGCTGCCCGCGATGAAGGCGGGCCAGAAGGCCTGGCGGGACGCGGGCGCGGAGATCCGCGCGGTGGTGTGCCTGGAGATCCTCAAGCGGATCAGCGGCCGCACCCACGAGTTCGCGCACGCGGTCATGCACACCAGCGGCCAGGCGTTCATGATGGCGTTCCAGGCGGGCGGCCCGCACGCGCAGGACCGCGGCCTGGAGGCGGTGGCGTACGCGTACGTCGAGCAGGTCCGCACCCCCGACACCGCGGAGTGGACCAAGCCCCAGGGCAAGCGCGACCCGCTCGCGCTCACCAAGCAGTTCACCCCGGTCCCGCGTGGGATCGGCCTGGTCATCGGCTGCAACACCTTCCCGACGTGGAACGGCTATCCGGGCCTGTTCGCCTCCCTGGCGACCGGCAACGCCGTCCTGGTGAAGCCGCACCCGCGCGCGGTGCTGCCGCTCGCGCTCACCGTGCAGGTGGCGCGCTCCGTGCTCGCCGAGGCCGGCTTCGACCCGAACCTGGTCGCGCTCGCAGCCGAGCGTCCCGGTGAGGGCATCGCGAAGACCCTGGCCACCCGCACGGAGATCCGGATCATCGACTACACCGGCTCGACGGAGTTCGGCGACTGGCTGGAGGCCAACGCCCGCCAGGCGCAGGTCTACACGGAGAAGGCCGGCGTCAACACGGTGCTCGTGGAGTCGGCGGGCGACTACAAGGGGATGCTGTCGAACCTGGCCTTCTCGTTGTCCCTCTACAGCGGCCAGATGTGCACGACCCCGCAGAACCTGCTGATCCCCCGGGACGGCATCCGGACCGACGAGGGCCCCAAGACCTTCGACGAGGTGGTCGCCGACCTGGCCCGCTCGGTCGACGGCCTGCTCGGCGACGACGCGCGCGCGAACGCGCTGCTGGGCGCGATCGTGAACCCGGGCGTGAAGGCCCGTCTGGAGGCCGCGGCGGGGCTGGGTGAAGTCGCCCTCGCCTCGCGGGAGATCGCCAACCCGGAGTTCCCCGGCGCGGTCGTCCGCACGCCCGTCGTCGTCAAGCTGGACGGTGCCAAGCCGGACGACGAGGCCGCCTTTATGAGCGAGTGCTTCGGGCCGGTCTCCTTCGCCGTCGCGGTCGACTCCGCGGCCGACGCGGTGGAGCTGCTGCGGCGCACGGTCCGCGACAAGGGCGCGATGACGGTCGGCGCGTACACCACCGACGAGGAGGTCGAGCAGGCCGTCCAGGAGGTCTGTCTGGAGGAGGCCGCCCAGCTGTCGCTGAACCTGGTCGGCGGGGTCTACGTCAACCAGACGGCAGCGTTCTCCGACTTCCACGGGTCGGGCGGCAACCCGGCGGCGAACTCCGCGCTGACCGACGGGGCGTTCGTCGCGAACCGGTTCCGGGTTGTCGAGGTGCGCCGGGAGGCCTGAGCGCTCGGAAGTGCGGCGAATCGTGCGACCGCGCGGCCGTTGTGGCTGATCGCGCAGTTCCCCGCGCCCCTAAAGGGCGCCCTGCGTGCCGCAGCTCCAGTGGTAAAGGGTCATTCCCACGCTCGTCGCCAAGTTGTAGCTGGAGACCTGCGGGCGCATGGGCAGGGCCACCAGATGGTCGGCACGCGCGCGTAGTTCGGCGGACAGCCCGCTGCGCTCCGAGCCGAAGGCGAGGACGGCGTCGTCCGGAAGCTTCACCGCCCGGATGTCGTCGCCCTCCGGGTCCAGGGCGAACACCGGTCCTGGCGGCAGCTCGGCCACGGTGAGCCGTTCCACGGCGGTCGCGAAGTGCAGGCCCGCCCCGCCGCGCACGACCGTCGGGTGCCAGGGGTCGAGGGTGCCCGTGGTGACCACGCCGGTCGCCCCGAAACCCGCGGCCAGGCGGATCACGGCCCCGGCGTTGCCGAGGTTGCGCGGGTTGTCGAGGACCACGACCGGGGCGCTACGCGGAGTGTGCGCCAGCGCCTTGAGGTGGACCGCGCGGGACGGCCGTACGGCCAGGGCCGCGACAGCGGTCGGATGCGGGCGCGGCACGAGGGATGTGTACGACGACTCCGGGATCTGCATCAGGAGCGCGTCCAGCGTCTCCCGTACGTCCGGGGCCAGCTCGTCGGCCAGGGCGAGGGCCGCGCTCCGGTCCACGGCGACCGCCACCGGCACCTCGGCCCCGAAGCGCACCGCGTGCTTGAGGGCATGGAAGCCGTCGAGCAGTACGGCGGTGTCGGCGAGCCGATGCCAGGCGCTCACGGGGTCGTTCATGCCGTGAAGCCTACGTGCGTGGGCTCGGGGTTCTCCGGGGCCCGCTGCCCCGGCAGCCTCGTGCCCGGGCCGGCTCCGCCCGCGAACCGTGCCCACAGCCGGCCACGCGCGCGTGCGGCCCCGTCGCCGAGCCGGCGCAGGAACGACGTCGGCAGGAAGACCGAGTCCGCGGCGATCATCGCCAGTGAGAAGAACGGCAGGCCGAGGACGACCGCGATCACCGCGTGCTCGGTGATCATCGCCGCCAGCAGGACGTTCTTGACCCGTCGGTTGAACAGTGTGAACGGGAAGGCGACCTGCACGGCGACCGTGCCGTACGTCACCAGCATCACCATGACGCCGTTCGCCGACAGCAGGTCGGCGAGGGCGGGCCACGGCGAGAAGGACTCCAGGTGGAGGGGGTAGTAGACGGCGGTGCCGTCCTGCCAGCGGGAGCCCTGGACCTTGTACCAGCCCGCCGTCGCGTAGATCAGACAGGCCTCGGCCATGATCACGAGCAGGGCGCCGTTGTGGACGATGTCGGCGACGACGTCGAGCATGATCCGCGGCTGGTCGGAGCGGGCGAAGCGGCCGACCACCCACCACAGGGCCTGCGCCAGCCACAGGGCCCACAACAGCGCCGGGACGGCCCAGTCGCCGTTCAGCCTGCCCAGGAAGGTCGCCGACACCAGCGCGAGCCCGAGGACGGTCCACAGGGCCGGGCCGATCAGGTCCGTGACGTGCTCCCCACGCGCGCGTGCCGCCCTGCTGCGCCGGGCCCGGCGCTCGTCCAGCGACCAGACCCGGCCGCAGCGCGTGAAGACGAGGTAGAGGCACATCAGGTGCAAGACGTTGTCGCCGCCGTCGCCCATGAAGACACTGCGGTTCTGCAGCGAGAGCACGCCGACCATGAAGAGCACCGACATCGTGCGGGTGCGCCAGCCGAGCAGCAGCAGAAGGCTCGACAGGACGGCGAGGGCGTAGACGGTCTCGAACCAGAACCGGCCGTCCGACCACATCATGACCGTGAAGGCACCGTTGGTCGAGAGCAGCTGCTCGGCGAGGTTCCAGCTCCACGGGCCGTCGGGGCCGTACAGCTCCTGGCGGTGCGGGAACTCGCGCAGCAGGAACAGCAGCCAGGTCGCGCTGAAGCCGATGCGGATCATCGCGGTCTGGTAGGGGCCGAGGGCGGCACCGGTCACGCGCGCGATGCCGTTCGACACCAGGAGAGCGAATCGGTTCACCGGGCGCTCCCCTCGGTGTCGTCCGCCGTCACGGCCCACCAGGGCAGCTCTCGGTAGACCGGCTGCAGGGAGACCTTCTCCTCACTCCACTTCGGCGGTGGCACGTTGGTGGTCCTGGAGCGGACCTGGACGCTCACCAGGACGCCGCCCCGCGCGGTCACCTCCTCGCGCTCCAGGCGCAGCACCACGATCCGGCGCAGATACGTCTCGGACAGGGTGCCGCGCAGGCCGACCGGGCGGTTGTCGGTGCCGTGCGTGGCGACGAAGAGGTCCCAGGAGCGGCGCAGCTCGTTCTGCTGGGTGTGGCTGGGCAGCAGGTTGCCGTCTATGGCCCGGCCGTCCTGGGCGGACAGGTCGTACCACCCCGTCGTACGGCTGCCGCCGTCGGCACCGCGGATCCGGGCCCGCACCTGTACCGCGATGTTCTGCTGCAGCGGATTCGGCGCGAACAGCTTCCAGTTCTGCTCGAACTCCGGATAGATCCAGTCGTCGACCGCCCTGCCGTGCTGTTTGGTCAGCGTGTTCGGCGGCGCGACATGCAAGAACACCATCCCGATGTGCACACAGACGGCGACCGCGACGACGGCCAGCGCCATGGCGACGCCGATCTGATAGCGGAGGGAGAGGGCGGCTACACCGGTGCGGGGGTCGGGGTGGGGGGTGGGGGTGTCCGGCCGGGGGCCGGAGGGGTGGTGGGTGCCGGCGGGTTCGTGGTGGGTGCCGGCGGTGGTCCGGGGTATCGCGGCGAGGTCCGGGGCGGGATCGGAAGGCCTGGGGGCGGAAGGCCGAGGGGGCGTGAGCCCGGCGTACGGATCGGGGGCGACCGGTCGCACGTCGGCGCGCTCTCGGGCCGGGCCGGGAACGGCCTCAAGCGGCTCAGGCGACTCCGTGGGACGGGTGGGCAGGATCGGTTCCGTCTGCTCGGGCGACTGCGTCGACTCGGTCGGCTCCGTCAGGTCACTCGATTCAGGCGACTCGGCCGCTTCCGCAGGCACATCCGACCCGTCCGCCTCAGGGGCATCGCCCGGCCCGCTCGGGGCGTCCGGTCGTCGCCGGGCGTTCGAGCCTCCGTCGTACGCGTCCATTCCGCCCCGTTCCCGATTCCGGTCCGTCTCCCGGCCGCGCGGCCGGAGGGCTGCGGGCGCCGCAGAGCCCGGTGACCGATTCCGTACCCGCCTCGCCGCGGCGGCTCGCACCGGCACGGTACTCAGGCCCGACCGCCCCGCGCAGCCCCTGCCGACCGGCCCCGCCGTGGCCGTTCTCACTCCCGCCCCGGTTTTCCACAGCGGTGGACACCCTACGGCGCCCGGCCCATCATGGAATCGCGCGAACCTAACGATCGGTTGGGAGCGGGGATGCACGGCACCCCGGCAGGCCGTTCCCTTCTTCTAGAACCTGTTCTATCTTGACGGACCGTCAGATCGGCTGACCGTCGGAAGGACAGTGACCGTGGACTTCACCTTCAGCGAGGAGCAGCAGGCGGCGGCCGAAGCGGCGCGGGGGGTGTTCGCCGATGTCGTACCGGACTCGGTGCCCAGTCCGGCACTGACCACGGGTGCCGTCGCCGACGAGTTCGACCGCGCGCTGTGGGCCAGGCTCGCCGACGCGGACCTGTTGAGCCTGCTGGCGGCCGAGGAGTACGGCGGGGCGGGCCTGGACGCCGTCGCGCTCTGCCTGGTGCTTCGCGAGTCGGCGAAGGTGCTGGCACGGGTGCCGCTGCTGGAGAACAGCGCGGCCATGGCGGCCGTACAGGCGTACGGCAGCCCGGAGTTGAGGGCGGAGTTGCTGGAGCGGGCCGGGCGCGGGGAGGTCGTGCTGACCGTCGCCGCGAGCGGCCGCACCGGACACGACCCGGCCGAACTCGCCGTCACCGCACGGCAGGAGGAGGGGGAGGGCACCGACTGGATCCTGGACGGGGTACAGACGGCGGTGCCGTGGGCGTTCGACGCGGACTTCGTCGTCGTACCCGCGCACACGGCCGCGGACCGGACCGTCCTCGCGCTGGTGCCTCGGATTCATGACGGGCTCGCGCTCGGGGAGCAGTTCTCCACCAGTGGAGAGCGGCTGGGCGAGCTGCGGCTGGAGTCGGCGCGGATCGCCGCGCGGGACGTGATCGACGCCGAGGGCGCGTGGGAGTGGCTGCGGGAGCTGCTCGTCACGGGGACGTGTGCGCTGGCGCTCGGTCTCGGTGAGCGGGTGCTTCGGATGAGCAGTGAATACACCGGCAAGCGGGAGCAGTTCGGGTTCCCGGTCGCCACCTTCCAGGCCGTCGCCGTGCAGGCCGCCGACCGTTACATCGACCTACGTGCCATGGAGGTCACGCTCTGGCAGGCCGCGTGGCGGATCGATTCGGGGGCGCGGGGCACTCTGCCGGTCGCCGGGGACGTCGCGGTGGCGAAGATCTGGGCCTCGGAGGGGGTACGGCGGGTGGTGCAGACGGCACAGCATCTGCACGGCGGGTTCGGCGCCGACGTCGACTACCCCCTGCACCGGTACCACGCCTGGGCCAAGCACCTGGAGCTGTCGCTCGGCCCGGCGGCGGCGCACGAGGAGGCGCTGGGGGAGCTGTTGGCGGCGCATCCCCTGGGGTGACCTCGATCCCCTGAGGTGACCTCGGTTTCCTGAGAGGATGTCGCGGATCACCGCAGAAGAAGGAGATGGAGCATGCTCGTGCTCGCCCTGTCCGGCATCCTCATACTCGTCATCGGAGGATGTGTCTGTGTCTGGTGGGCGGCACGCGGCGGCCCGCGCTGGGTCCGCGCGGTGTCCACCGCGACCCTGGCGGCGGGCGAGGCGGCCCGCCTCGTGAGCCGCGTGGAACGGAATCCGGACGGCAGGGACGACGGCTGAACCCCCACCCCTGAGGCGGCCGGCCACCCATCACCCGCGTAAACAACCCTGCAGGTCAATACACCTAGAGCACGAAGCCCGGCCGACCGTCGTCCGTCACCACGGGGCGGCCCGTCTCGGCCCACAGCTGCATTCCGCCGTCGACGTTCGCGGCGTCGATGCCCTGCTGGGCCAGGTACATCGTGACCTGGGCCGAGCGTCCGCCGGAGCGGCAGATCACATGGACGCGGCCGTCCTGCGGTGCGGCCTCGGTCAGCTCGCCGTAGCGGGCCACGAATTCGCTGATGGGGATGTGCAGGGCCCCTTCGGCGTGACCCGCCTGCCACTCGTCGTCCTCGCGGACGTCCAGCAGGAAGTCGTCGTCCTTGAGGTCCGTGACCTGGACCGTGGGCACACCAGCACCGAAATTCATGGGCCCGACGCTACCTGACGCCCGCGGGGGCGCGGCCGGTCAGTCCTGTGCGAGCAGCTGAGCGAGTTCCGCCTCGCGCGCGGAGACGTCGGCGAGCAGCTTCTCGGCGATCTCCTCCAGGAGGCGGTCCGGATCGTCCGGTGCCATCCGGAGCATCGAGCCGATCGCGCCCTCCTCCAGTTCCCGCGCGACCACGGAGAGCAGCTCCTTGCGCCGGGCGAGCCATTCGAGGCGGGCGTAGAGCTCCTCGCTGGGGGTGGGGCCCTGCTCCGGGGGCTTCGGCCCGGCGGCCCACTCGTCGGAGAGTTCGTGCAGGAGGGCCTCGTCGCCGCGGGAGTAGGCCGCGTTGACCCGGGTGATGAACTCCTCGCGTCGCGCCCGCTCGGTGTCGTCCTGTGCGAGGTCCGGGTGGGCCTTGCGGGCGAGCTCGCGGTAGAGCTTGCGGGCCTCGTCGCTGGGGCGCACCCGCTGCGGGGGCCGCACGGGCTGGTCGGTGAGCATCGCGGCGGCCTCCGGGAACAGGCCCTCGCCGTCCATCCAGCCGTGGAACAGCTCCTCGACGCCGGGCATCGGCATCACCCGCGCACGGGCCTCCGCCGCCTTGCGCAGGTCCTCGGGGTCGCCGGTGCGGGCGGCCCGGGCCTCGGCGATCTGTGCGTCCAGCTCGTCGAGGCGGGTGTACATGGGGCCGAGCCTCTGGTGGTGCAGGCGGGAGAAGTTCTCCACCTCGATGCGGAAGGTCTCCACCGCGATCTCGTACTCGATGAGCGCCTGCTCGGCGGCCCGCACGGCCTGCTCCAGCCGCGCGGTGCCTGCGTCGGCTGTGCCGTGGGGGTCGGCTTCCGGGGACGTCATCCGGACAGCCTAACTGTGTCGGCCTGAAGCAGGCGCCATCCGGGGTGCCGGGCCAGGTTGTCGGGCGGGTGCGGGTGATGTTGTGGCTGGTCGCCCGCGCCGCCGTAACCGCACATCGACACGGCCTCGCGCCCCTTGGATGCGTGCAGCCGGCCCCACCGGTCACGATGTCCCGGCCTCCTCACACCCCCGTCTCCGCCGCCACCCTCCCCGCCCGGATCCCCGCCACCAGCTCCCCGTGATCCGCCTCCGTGCGGTCGGCGTAGGTCACCGCGAACGTGGCGATCGCCTCGTCGAGTTCGTCGTTCTTGCCGCAGTAGCCGGAGACGAGGCGGGGGTCGACGCTGTGGGAGTGGGCGCGGGCCAGGAGCGCGCCGGTCATGCGGCCGTAGTCGTCTATCTGGTCGGCGGAGAGGGCGGCGGGGTCGACGCTGCCCTTGCGGTTGCGGAACTGCCGGACCTGGAAGGGACGGTCCTCTACGGTCGTCCAGCCCAGCAGGATGTCGCTGACGACCTGCATCCGCTTCTGGCCCAGGACGACCCGACGGCCCTCGTGCTCCACGGACGGCGCCTCGAAGCCCGCGGTGACCAGGTGTGGCAGCAGAGCGGAGGCCCTGGCCTCCTTGACCTGGAGCACCAGCGGTTCGCCTCGGTGGTCCAGCAGCAGGACGACGTAGGAGCGCGTGCCCACGCTGCCCGTGCCGACGACGCGGAACGCCACGTCGTGCACCGCATGGCGGGCCAGCAGCGGCAGACGGTCCTCGGAGAGCGTGCTCAGGTAGTGCTCCAGGGACGCCGCCACCGCCGCGGCCTCCGCGTCGGGCACCCGGCGCAGCACCGGCGGGGCGTCCACGAAGCGCCTGCCGCCGTCCTCGGTCGGCTCCGTCGACTTCGCCGCGAAGCGCCCGCTGGTGTTGGCCCGCGCCTTCTCCGAGACCCGCTCCAGCGTGCCGACCAGGTCGTGGGCGTCCGTGTGCGAGACGAGCTCCTCGTCGGCGATGGCGTTCCACGCGTCCAGCACCGGCAGCTTGGCCAGCAGCCGCATGGTGCGCCGGTACGCGCCCACCGCGCCGTGCGCCGCCGCGCGGCAGGTGTCCTCGTCGGCACCGATCTCCCGGCCCGCGAGGACCAGGGAGGCGGCGAGCCGCTTGAGGTCCCACTCCCAGGGGCCGTACACCGTCTCGTCGAAGTCGTTCAGGTCGATGACCAGGTCGCCGCGGGCGTCGCCGTACAGGCCGAAGTTGGCCGCGTGCGCGTCGCCGCAGATCTGGGCGCGGATCCTGGTCATGGGGGTGCGGGCGAGGTCGTACGCCATCAGGCCCGCGGAGCCGCGCAGGAAGGCGAACGGTGTGGCCGCCATCCGGCCCACCCGCAGCGGTGTGAGCTCGGGGATGCGGCCGAGGCTCGACTCCTCGACCGCGCTCACCGCGTCGGGACGGGAGATGTCGAGGTCGAGCGCGGCATGGGTGCTGCGCGGGACGCTCCGGCGCAGGGCCTTGCCCTCGTGCTTGGGTGAGCCCTCGACGGGCCACTGGGCGAAGCCGCGCACCAGGGGCCGCCGTCCGACCGGGGCAGCGGCCGAACCGGCCGAGCCCGAAGCCGAGCCCGGCTCCGAGACCGACGCCTCCTTCGCGTCGGCCCGCGCATCGACCCGCTCATCGGCCCGCGCCCCGGCCTTCGCCTCCATACCGGCCTCGGTCACACCGACCGCCTCCCCCGCAACTCGCCCCGCGTCGGTCGGGTGTCCGGCCCGCGCGTCAAGAACATCAACTCGTGCCGACCGTACAACCACCAGCCGAAACGCGTCAGACCCTGTGGACAACTCCACAGCTGTGGACAACCGGTGCCCGCGCGACGCCGGTGCTCAGCCCAGCTTGTCCACCGCCTGGTAGTACGTCCACGCCGGACACAGGAGTTCGCGAACGGGAAGCCGAAGGGGTTGCTGCCGGGAGATCGTGCAGTAGTCGGTCGACCAGTCGAAGCCGTGCGCGCTCAAGGCGCTCTGGTCAGCCCGGGCGGGAGCCGCGAAGAACGTGTTGCAGCTGCTCGCACCGGTCGGGGTCCAGCTGCTGAGCACGGCGGCCTTGTCCGTGGGGGCGGCCTGGGCGGCGGCCGCCGACAGCAAGACAGCGGTCACGGCGAGGGCGGCGGTGAGCAGACGTGCGGCGGGACGACGGCGCATGGGCTCTTCCTCCGGGCATGGAGGCGCCGTGACGGGGATTCGCCGGGGCGTGGCCCAGAGAAGGCGCGGGCACTGTGCCGTGCGCATGCCGCGTCTATAAAGGGAGGTCACGGGACCGGCCCGAGCACCGCAGGTGACGTCACGCCCGCAAATACGCGAGCACCGCCAGCACCCGCCGATGCGTCTCGTCCGCGGGCGGCAGGTCCAGCTTCGTCAGGATCCCCCCGATGTGCTTGCCCACCGCCGCCTCCGACACGACCAGTTCCCGCGCGATGGCCCCGTTGGACTTGCCCTCCGCTATCAGCGCCAGCACCTCCCGCTCGCGTGGGGTGAGCCGCTCCAGCGGATCCCGGCGGCGGCGCAGCAGTTGCCGTACGACCTCGGGATCCACGACCGTGCCGCCCTCTGCCACCTCGGACAGGGCGTCCACGAACTCCTCGACCTGGCCCACCCGGTCCTTGAGGAGGTAGCCGACACCTGTGCCGTCGCCGGAGTCGAGGAGTTCGGAGGCGTAGGTCCGCTGCACGTACTGGCTGAGCACCAGCACCGGCAGGGCGGGGCGGCTCTCGCGGAGGCGGACCGCCGCGTGCAGGCCCTCGTCCTGGAAACCGGGCGGCATACGGACGTCGGTGACGACGATGTCCGGGCCGTGCTCCTCGACTGCCGCGATCAGCGCCTCCGCGTCACCGACGGCGGCGACGACCTCGTGGCCGCAGCGGCCGAGCAGGCCTATGAGTCCCTCGCGCAGCAGCACGCTGTCCTCGGCCAGGACTACGCGGAGCGATCGGCCGCCTCGCTCAACTCGGTCGCCTCGCAAGGGAACTCCACACGCAGCAGGGTCGGTCCGCCCGGCGGGCTGGACAGGGAGAGTCTGCCATCCAGGACCGACACCCGGTCCGCGAGTCCGGTCAGTCCGGTGCCCGCGGAGGCGTCGGCGCCGCCACGGCCGTCGTCCCGGACTTCGAGCAGCAGCCGTCCGCCCGTGTGCCCGCCGCGCACCTGAGCGCGGCCCGCTCCGCTGTGCTTGGCGATGTTGGCGAGGGCCTCGCAGACCACGAAGTAGGCGGCGGCCTCGACCGCCTGGTCGAAACGGCCCGGGAGGACGAGATCCACGTCGACGGGGACCACGGAGCGGTCCGCCGCGTCGGCGACAGCGGCCCCGAGGCCGTAGTCCGCCAGGACCTTCGGGTGGATGCCGTGGATGAGTTCGCGCAGTTCGGCGAGGGCCTTGCCGGCCTCGTCGTGGGCCTTGGCGAGCTGGTCGGCGAGGGGTCCCGGCGGGGCGTCGAGGCGGGCCAGGCCGAGCGTCATCGTCAGGGCGACCAGGCGTTGTTGGGCGCCGTCGTGCAGATCGCGTTCGATGCGCCGGCGCTCCGCCTCGAAGGCGTCCACCAACCGCACGCGCGAACGGCTCAGTTCGACCACCCTGGCGCCCAGGTCGCCGTCCCGGTCGGCGACCAGCAGCCGGGTCAGTTCGGCGCGGGCGCCGGCCGCGACGCCCAGGACGTAGGCGCCGAGGGCGAGCAGCAGCAGTCCGAGTACCGCGACCCCGAAAGCCGTCGGCCAGGTGGTGACCGTCCACTGCTTGAGGACCTTCGTCTCACGGCCCTCGCCGATCGTGGCCATGAGCAGCGGGGTGGCGGCCATGGAGAGGGGGAAGAGCAGCGCGACCGTGAACACGAGCGCGTCCAGCGGCCACAGCAGGACCGCGAACAGCACGGTGTACGCGAGTTCGCGCCAGGTGACCTGCTCCCTCAGCCGGGTCCTGAGCCACGACATCAGTCCCTCCGCGGCCGGTGCCTGGTGCGGGTCGGGCGCCGGGTCCAGATCGACCAGAGCCAGCCTGCGCCGCTCGACCCAGGCAACCGGCAGTCCGGCGACGGCGAGCACCACCAGCAGCGGCAGCCCGACGAGGACTATGGCCAGCGCCCCGCCGACGGCCGCCAGCGTCACCAGGCCGACCAGGACGAGCACGCCGGTGACCGCTCCGGTCAGCAGATAGCCGACCGAGCGCCAGGGCCACGCCGACAGCAGGAAGCCCGGCCGGGACATGGCCTGCCACACATTCCGAGGGTGCATGGGAATCACCGTAGAAGGGCGGTCGGGGGCGGGGCCATGGGTCCAGGGAGCGGTCGGGGGGTAGGGCCAGCCATACCCCCCGCGCCGGGCACGAAGGGATCCGGCCAGGTCAGCGGCGGGGCACAGGCCCGTCGGGCGCCCGCCCCGCCGGTCGTACGACGATCTCGGCCGCCCCGGCACGGGGCACGGCCGTCCGCTCGCAGGCTCTTGCCACGGCAGGCTGCTGCCACATTGAAGGCACGACTCCGCCAGCGTGCGGTGCGAGCAATGTCCGGAGAACGACGCTTCGGCGTTCCGCGCCGGCCGGGCCGCTCGACGGGTCGTGGCCACACGAGATGGGGGCTCACACGTGGAGTCCACTTCTCGGACCGGTCGAGACGAGAGACGGGGCACGGCGTATCGCGCTGTCGGGCTCCAAGGCGCACACGGTGCTCGCCGTGCTGCTGCTCGCCCGGGGACAGGTGGTGAACGACGGACGACTGAGCCAACTGCTGTGGGGATGGAGTCCGCCCGCCACCCTGCCACCGCCGCGGTGAACGCTCACGGCGACCGTTTGAGCCTCAGTTCCACGTCCGTCAGGACGCGCTACGCGGTTTGATCCGCTCCTCCTCGGGGGCCCGGTGAGCCCGCCCGAGCCCCGTGGGTATGCCCAGCCCTACCCCAAGTCTCGTCCCTGCCGCACTGCGCCCGAGGGTCTCCGCGCGGTTTCGTGGAGTCACCGAGAGGACGAGAGAGGCGGCACCCGGATGACGGCTTGGCCGGCGGAGCAGATGGCGGCGCACGGCGGCGTCGGCATTCTCGCCGTGGTGCTGCTGCCCGCGCTGGAGGCGGCTCTGCCGGTGATCGGCGCGCTGCTGCCGGGCCGGACGGCGGTCGTGTCGGGCGGGATGCTCGCCTGGCAGGGTCATGTGACGGTCGAGGCGGCTCTGTTGACCGCACTGACCGGCGCCGTCCTCGGCAACCTGGCCGGATACGCGATCGGGCGGCGCTGGAAGAAGCGAGTGCTGGCACCGCTGCGGGCGCTGGCGGGCCGACGCCGCTACACCGAGCGGGCCCTCCGGCTCATCGAACGCCGGGGCACCGGAGCGGTGTTCGTGGGCCGCTTCACCACCGTCCTGCGCACCCTGGTGCCGACTTTGTGCGGGGCGACGCGGATGGCCCCTGCGGCGCTGTCTGCTGTGGTCCGTGGTCAGCAGCGCGGTGTGGGCCCCGGTGTTCGTGCTCATCGGCTATGTCATCGGGCCTGCCGGACCCGGGTGACATCACCTGTCGACGACCCGCGCAGCCTCTCGCCACGGCAGCCACCTGCCATACGCAACGCCGGACCCGGTGCCCCGGCCGCGCCCACCACGGCCGCGCCGACGCCGGCTCCCCGGACCCCGAACCCTCCGTCCCGCCCAGGTGCGCGGGAGGACCGACACCGAACGAGTGGGGACAGATGAACAACGACGCCATCCAGTTGCGCTCCGTCAGCAGGAGCTACGGGGCGGGCGACAGCGCCGTGACGGCCCTCGACCAGGTCTCCCTCTCCTTCCCTCGCGGTACCTTCACCGCCGTCATGGGCCCCTCCGGCTCCGGCAAGTCGACCCTGCTGCAGTGCGCCGCGGGCCTGGACCGCCCCACCTCGGGCTCGGTCTCCGTGGGCGGCACCGAGCTGACCAAGCTCAGCGAGACCAAGCTGACGCTGCTGCGCCGCGAGCGCATCGGGTTCGTGTTCCAGGCGTTCAACCTGCTGCCGGCGCTGACCGCCGAGCAGAACGTCGCCCTGCCGCTGCGGCTGGCCGGGCGGCGGGTGGCGAAGTCCCGAGTCCGCGAGGTGCTCCAGCAGGTCGGGCTCGGCGAGCGCGCCCGGCACCGGCCGACGGAGTTGTCCGGCGGCCAGCAGCAGCGCGTCGCCCTGGCCCGCGCCCTGATCACCCGCCCCGAGGTCCTCTTCGGCGACGAGCCGACCGGTGCCCTGGACTCGCAGACCAGCCGTGAGGTGCTGGCCCTGCTGCGCTCCATGGTCGACGCCGAGGACCAGACGATCATCATGGTCACCCACGACCCGGTGGCCGCCTCCTACGCCGACCGCGTGGTCTTCCTCGTCGACGGCCGGGTCAACGGCGAGCTGATCGGCGCGAGCGCGGACGACATCGCGGGGCGCATGACCAAGCTGGAGGCCGCGCCGTGCTGAGCGTCGCCCTGCGCACCCTGCGCACCCGCTGGGTCACCTTCGTCGGCAGCTTCGTCGCGCTCTCGCTGGGCGTCGCGCTGCTCGCCGTGATGGGCCTGGCCCTGGCCTCCTCCCTGGACGCGCCCGAGCGGCAGCCGGAGCGGTTCGCCGCGGCGCCGGTCGTCGTCCAGGGGCAGGACACCCTGTCGGTGCCGACCCCGATCGGCGACCGCACGCAGAAGCTCGCCCACCCGCGCGCGGTGCCCGAGACGACGGTGGCGAAGCTGCGCCGGCTCGGCACGGTCGTCGCGGACCGGTCCTTCTCCCTGCGGGCCGCCAAGGGTCCCGGCGATCTGGTCGGCCACCCCTGGTCCACGGCCGCCTTCGCGCCCTACGAGATCGAGACGGGCCGTGCACCGGCTTCCGCCGACGAGGTCGTCGTCACCGGCGACTGGGCGCGGACCGGCGAACGCGTCACCACCGACCGGGGCACCGTGACGGTCGTCGGTACCGTCGCCTCGCGCGGCTTCGAGGACGCCGTCTTCTACACGGACGCCCGCGCCGCCGAACTGTCGCCGATGAGCACACAGTTGGTGGTGAAGGCCGCCGCGGCGGACGTACGCGCGGCCGTCGCTGGCCTGGACCTCCAGGTCCTCACCGGCACCGACCGCCGTCTCGCCGACGCCGACCCGGACCGCGACAGCGAGGCGCTCACCGCGATGAACGCCATGTTCGGCACCGCCGGCGGGGTCACCGCCTTCGTCTCGGTGTTCGTGGTGGCCTCCACGTTCGCCTTCGCGGTCGCCCAGCGGCGCCGGGAGTTCGGCCTGCTGCGCACCGCGGGAGCCACACCCGGCCAGATCCGGCGGATGGTGTTCTCCGAGGCGCTGATGGTCGGCGTGCCGGCGTCGGCGGCCGGCTGTGTGCTCGGCGCGTACGGCGCCCCGAGGCTCGCCGCATGGGTTGTCGACGGCGGGCTCGCGCCCAGCTGGTTCACCATCGGCGACTTCACCTGGCCGTACCACATGGCCTTCTGGACCGGTCTGCTCGTCGCACTGCTCGGGGTGATCGCCGCGTCCTGGCGGGCCGGCCGCACCGGACCCACCCAGGCGCTGCGCGAGGCGTCCGTGGACACCAAGGCGATGACGTGGGGCCGCTGGCTGTTCGGGGCGGGCCTGCTGCTGACCGCGGTGGTGACACTGGGCGTGGCCCTGGTCTCCGACCCCGGTGAGCTGCTGCACCGCAAGACCTATGTGAGCCGTCCGATGCTGCTGATCACCGCGATCGCGTTGCTCGCGCCGGTCCTGGTGCGCCCGCTCACCCGGCTGATCGGCTGGCTTCCGGCCCAACTGCCCGGTGCGGGCGGGATGCTGGTACGGGAGAACGCGGCCGTCGGCATCCGCCGTACGGCGGCCATCGCGGCGCCCATCCTGGTCACGGTCGCCCTCGTGGGTTCACTGCTGGGCGCCACGGCCACCCTGAACGAGGCGAAGGCCACCGAGACGCGCGAGCAGACCACCGCCTCGTTCGTCGTCACCCCAGCCGGGGACGCCGGGTTCGACGCGGCCACGGTCGCCGAGCTGCGCAAGACAAAGGGCGCCGTGGTCTCGGCCACCTCGTCGAGTGCCGTGTACGTCCTGGAGGAGGGCGTCGCCCTGATCAAGTCCGAGGCCCGCGCGGCCGAGGCGGGCCCGCTCGCGAAGACCGTGGAACTGCCGCTGGCCGCCGGGAAGGTGAGCGACCTCGACGACGACTCGATCATCGTCAACGAGGAGTGGGAGAAGCACACCGTCGGGCAGGAGGTCGGCGTGTGGCTGGGGGACGGCACCAGGAAGTCGCTGCGGATCGCCGCGGTGATGACGACCGGCACCGGCAACAACGGCGCCTACGTCACCCCCGCCAACGCTCCCGGGGCGAGCGTCGACCGGGTGGACGTGGCCCTCGCCGACGGTGCCGATCCGGCCGCCGTGGCCGCCGCGCTCACCAAGGCGGGCGGACACGTCTTCACCCAGGATCAGTGGGTGCAGGCCAGTTACCCGAAGACCAACCGGACCACGCGGTACGGCTTCATGCTGGTCCTCGGTATCGCTCTCCTGTACACCGGGATCTCCCTGGCCAACACGATGGTCATGGCGACCTCCGACCGGGTCCGCGACCTGGCCGTCCTGCGGCTGGCCGGGGCCACCCCGTGGCAGGTGCTGAGGCTGGTCGCCGGTGAGGCCCTGATGGTCGTCGCGGTCGGCGGAGTGCTCGGACTCCTGGTCGCCGCACTCAATCTGGCGGGCATGTGGAGCGCGCTCGGCCTGCTGTCGGTGTGGAGCCCGGTGGAGATGCCGTGGGCGGAGCTCGGGGCGACCGTGGGTGCGTGTGCCGTGCTCGCGGTGGCGTTCTCCATCGCCCCGGCCGGGCTGGCCATGCGACGCCGGGCGGTGGAGCTGGCCGGGATGCGCGAGTGACCCCCTGACCGGCGCCGGTCGACACCTCCTCCGTCCCGGCCGTCGTACAGCTGCAACTCGCTGGGTCGCCAAGGCTGTTCAGACGATGTTTCACGTGAAACGACGCACTACAGCCGCTCACGTAGATCGTTTCCCACCGCGGAGAAGCGGCGAGCCCTCGACAGTTGACCTCGGACATCAAGATCACCGAAAGAGTCAAGGCTCAGGCCGGGCGCACGCCATGGTTTTGTCCGCCGCTCCGCAGCAGTGCGGCACCCGTGGGGGTCAGTGTGTGCAGGACGGCTGGGCCGTGGCGCTGGCTGACGAGGAGACCCGCGTCGCGCAGGACGGTCGTGTGACGGGTGGCGGACGCCGCGGAGACGCCCGCAGCGCGGGCGAGTTCGCTGGTCGTGGCGCCAGTCGCAGTTGCCTGGAGAATGACGGCGCGTGTCGCGCCGAGGAGCGCGGAGAGCGGGGCCCACGGCTCTTGACCATTGGCATCGTCCGTGCGGGGGGCGGCGTGGCGCAGTGGGTATGCGAGGACGGGCGGGAGACCGGAGTCAGCCAGCGACACCGGGCCGCCCCAGCAGAAGTACGAGGGTACGAGCGTAAGGCCGCGCCCCTGTAAGTACAGATCACGGTCCTCGGCGTAGTCGACCTCCAGCATGGGACACCGCCAGCGCACGTGCGGCCCGAACCCGGCCAGAAGCTTGTCGGTGCCGCCGTCGAGCAGGGCTCTGGCGCGGAGGGAGCGGTCGGCGTCGACGTGCGCCTGTATGCGATCGCTGTTGGGAAGGATGGCGACGTCGTAGTAGGCCCGGACCGTTCGGACGAACTTGCGGCGCGCTTCGTCGTCGGCCAATTGCCGGGCCCAGGCAGGGGCACCGCTCACCCGGTCCAGGATGGCCAGTTCATGCAGCACCCGTCGGCGCGGGGTTCCGAGGATGGCGTCCAGGCCGGCGTCCAGGCCTTCGGACGCTTCACCGGGCGTGAGGAAGTCCGGGAAATAGGTGCCCACCGGATAGAGGGGCAGCAACACATTGCGGACGGTGGGCGCAAGGCCCTTGCCGTGCAGAGCCGCGCGAGCGGTCCTATGCCAGTCGGCATAGGACCACAGACCTCGGCGGCGCTGGAAGCGGATCAGGCTGAAGAAGATTTCCCAGAGCGGATCCGGTCTGGACGCGACACGGACGCGCGCGAGATCGGCATCCGTGAAGTGGATGCGAAGCATTCAATTCCCCTTGTTGCCCAGGGCTTTTGCGCTCAGACGCAAGAGTATGTCGATGCCGCAGGGGCCATGACAAGGTGCACCGCATCTGCTTCAACAGGGAGGGACACAGTGAGAAACTCATCCGTTTCCGGCACATGGGCACGACGGATCGCGGTCACCGCAGCGGCAACCCTACTGGCAGGAGCGGGGCTGGCCTCTTCGGCGCAGGCGAGCGTGGCCCAGGGCGGCGTGTACGGCACCGGTGTGGTCACGGACGACTGGGGGGACGAAGGCCCGCTCTCCATGTCGAGCAACTCGCACAACAGCGTGGTAGGCCTCTGGCAAGCCATCCTGGCAGCTGACCTGTACCTGCCGCCGGAAGACATCGACTGCTATTTCGGGGAACAGACCGCGGCAGCAACGAGGCTGTGGCAGAAGGACCACGACCTCGGCAAAGACGGGATCGTCGGCCCACTGACGTTCGGCAAGGCGGACAACTCCCTCTACTGGGTCGGCTCCGAGATCCGTTACAGCGGAAGCCACCTCACCCTGTACAGCATGCACAGGACGAGCTCCGGCCGATGGTATGCCAACGGCGGCGGCACCACGGTCTACTTCTCGTACACCAACGCCGACTTCTGCGGCTGAGCCTGAGCAGACGGGCCCCGGCCACCCCGGCCACCACCCGAAAATGGCCGCCGGCGCCACCGCCCGTACGTGGAACCATGACCGCCACCCACCTGGGGGAGACACCATGCGCACACGCATCCACCGCTTGGCCCTCGTCTGCAGCACCGCCGTACTGGCCGCCGGGGGGCTTCTCACCGGCGCTCCCACGGCGAACGCTGCGGCGGCCGCGGACAACTGCCCCTACATCGACGCCTCCGCCCGGCCCACGGTCAGCCCCGGCGACGCGGGGGACGCGGTTCGCCAGGTGCAGTGCCTCATAAACAACTACAGCAAGTACCCCAACTGGGTTGAAGTGGACGGTAGTTACGGCCCGAAGACCCTGGAGGGCGTGCACTGGGTGCAGACCTGCAATGCCACCACGGGCGGTGCGGACGGCATCGTCGGCCCCAGCACATGGTCCGCGCTCTACACCCCCAAGCCCGCCTGTGCCCTCCAGCTCTCGTGACAGCCCCATCCTGCGGATCCAACCCAACAGGGAGAACCACACGATGAGACCCTCGGATGCTTCCCCGCTTTCGCGACGCACGTTACTGACAGCCCTCGGAGCCACTGCCGCGTTGAGCGCGGTGCCTCGCACGGCCTCGGCAGCGGCTGCCACAGCCGTCGCATACACACTGCTGTCCCGTGCGGACTGGGGCGCCAACGAAACACTGCGCTTCGCCGCCGACGGCACCGAACTCTGGCCGCCGCAGTACTACCCCGTCCAGACCATCACCGTGCACCACAGCGGCGACAACATCTACAACCCGGATCCGGCCGCATGGGTCCGCTCGATCTACCGTACCGACACGGTCGACGACGGCTACGGTGACATCGGCTACAACTACCTGATCGACGACAACGGCCGTGTGTACGAGGGTCGTTGGTCCGGTACCGATGGCACGGTCGCCCATGATGCCGCGGGGCGGCTCGTCACCGGCGCACATGTCCTGGGGTACAACACCGGAAACATCGGCATATGCCTTCTGGGAACGTTCATCGACACGTCCCCGTCGCCCTCCGCACGCAGCACGCTCATCCAGCTCCTGGCCGAACTCGCCGAGCGGCACGCGCTCGCCCCCTTGGGCAAGGTGGTCTACCTCAATCCCGTCAGCGGAGTCAGTCGGCCCGCGCCGGTCATCGGCGGGCACCGCCACTGGGCGGACACGGACTGTCCCGGCACGGTGTACACCGACATGCCGGCAATCCGTGAGGAGGTCGCCGCCCTGATCGCCGGGTGAAGCTCACATGGCGGCGCGGGCTCCAGCGTGACCTCAGCGGCGCAGACCTTGGAAGGTCTGCGCCGCTTGACTCGTCCCCTCTTGCCGAGGGCATACCCGCCACCGCAGAGGTATGGCCGCACCCGACCACCAAGGCCACCAAGGCCACCAAGGCCACCAAGGCCACCAGCGGATGTCCTGCCCTGCCACCGCCGGACACGTCCAGTGCCCGCTCAACGCCTCCAGCCTCGGCCGCGACCCCCGCCTGCCCCTGGCCGACCCCAAGCCGAGCCCCACCGAACCCGTCAAGATCCGCATCCGGCGGTTGATCACCATCCCGCCCGAAACCGGAGCCCAGCACCACCAGGCCCTCGCCCATGGCAGCCCCGACTGGCGACGCGTCTACTTCCGGCTCCGCAACAGCGCCGAGGACTTCAACGGGTTCTCCAAAGACCCCACCTACGAGGCGATCAAGCAGCCGGGCACCCGCCGTATCCGCGGCATGGCCGCCCAGACGATCCTGCTGGCCTTCCAGCTCGCCCACGCCAACCGCCGCAAGATCGACCGTCGGCTCTCGCCACCATCCCGCCCGACGGTCATCCACCCCGCCGACGTCCCACTCGCCGCCGACCGACCAGACCACTCGGCAGCTGGCCCCCCACAGCCCGCCTCACCACCCAGTGAGAGATACCTCACACAGACAGGAAAATCACACAGCAGACAGCCCTACCGGGCGCCACAGGTCCCTTGGCCAACCAGCCACGCGCCCGCACCACCGATCCCGCCCCCACCCACAACACCAAAAAGGAACGGTCCGCATCGTGATCACGATGCGGACCGTTCCGTCACTGCTCAGAAACGCCTGACGTCGGTGCTCCGTGGTGGTGGGGAACCGACGGAATTCGCTGGTCAGGGGTCGGATCCTCGTTCGTGGCCCACGGGAGAGGAATCGCCCGGACCCTTCACCACCGTGCCGTGAGGGAACTACCGTGCGGTGAGTCTCCACAGGTGGTCGGCGGTTCCGTTGTCGGACCACTGGAGGACCTGGGCACCGGAGGAGGTGCTCATGTTGGTCACACCCAGCAGGAGCCCGCTGTTGTAATTGGCGATCTTGTAGTAGCCGCCGGCTGCCGGTATGAGCTGCCAGAGGTGGTCGGCGGTGCCGTTGTCACTCCAGATCAGGGCGGTGCCGCCGTCACTGGTACTCATGTTCTGGATGCCGAGGAGCAGACCGCTCTTCTGGTTGACGATCTTGTACAGGCCCGAGCCGGCGGACACCAGGGTCCAGTTCTGGTCGGTACCGGTGGTGGACGTGGACTGGACGACCGTAGTGCCCGCGGCGGTTCCCGCGTTTTGGGTGTCCAGGGCCAGGCCGCTGTTCTTGTTGGTGATCTGGTAGCGCCCGGCCAGCGACGTGGAGGTGCCGCTGGGGGTGATCACCAGGTGGTAGCCGTCGGTGGCGTTCATCGTCACCGGCACGGTGACGGAGCCGCCCGAGACCGTGTAGTCGGCGTCGGAGATGGTGATCGGGCCGGAGGAGGCCGTCGTACGCCCGGTGCCCGGGCTGTACTCCAGCTTGACGTGGACCGTGCTGCCGAAGGCGGACAGCGAGGACAGGCCGTTGACCTTGACCGCACAGGAGCCGGTGCAGCCGCCCGCGACGACCCTGATCTGGTTGGCCGAGCCGTTCAGGGAGGCCAGGCCATCGATGCCCGTCTGGGCGGGTGGCGTGGTGACCAGCATGTTTCCGGACATCTCGCCGTACCACTTGTACGTCCAGTACGAACCGTTGGGCGATCCGCCGGTGTCGACGAGGGTGTCGCCGAGGGTGCCGTAGTGGTTCCAGAACGCGAGTTCCGCGTCGTGGACGCCTGCCCGCTCGAACTTGGCGGCATAGCCGATGAGGGCGCCGGAGTTGCCCATCTCGGAAGGCGTGCCGTCCTCCTCGATGGAGATCGGACGCGGGCTGATGCCGAGGCTCGACTCCAGCGACCGGTACGCGGCGATGTGGGCGGCGACGTCCTGGCTGCCCGAGAGTTCGTGCCAGGCGATGACGTCGGGGACGGTGCCGCTGGCCTTGGCGTCGGTGAGGAAGGTGGTCATCCAGGACTGGTTGTAAGCCGAGTAACTCGGGCCCTGGATCGGCATGCTGGTGTCCTTGGCGCGCACCTCCTTGTATGTGCGTGCCCAACCTGCGTCGAAGGCACCGGCGTTGGTGGTGTCCCAGGTCCAGTCGGGCTCGTTCCAGAGCTCGTAGCCGGCGATGTTGGTGGCGCCGGAGGACTTCACGGACGCGACCTGCATGTCCACGGCCGACAGCCAGTCGCTCCAACTCACCCACTTGTAGGGGAAGTTCGGATACCAGTCCGGCATGCGGACGACGACCTTGGCGCCGGCCCGCGCCGCCTTGGCGGCCACCACGAGTGCGTCGCCGGCAGGCTTGGGCTCGCCGTTGGGCAGTTGGGAGCCGCCCGGGGCCATCTGCACGAAGGTGTTCGGCTTGAGCGGGGTGACCAGGCTGTCGGCGGGGGTGCTGTCGTCGGCGAGGCCGTAGAGGCTGCCGGTCGCCACGTGGGTGACGGAGCGCAGGGTCTGGTCGGCGTTGACGACCAGGGTGGTCGACGCGGTGGGGGCCGCCTGCGCGGGTGCGGCCATCGCGAGGGCGGCGGCGGTGAGGGCGATCGCGCCGGCGCCCGCGATCAGGCGTGCGGGAACAGGGGGTCTCGTGCGGCTCATGACAAGGCTCTCCTCGACGAGGAAGAAGGGGGGTGGGGGGTGGATCAGTCCTTCACGGCGCCCGCGGTGACGCCCGCGGCCACATAGCGCTGTGCGAGGACCAGCAGGACAGCGGCGGGGACGGACGCGATGACGGCGGTGGCCATGATCGCGTTCCATTCCTGGTTGTTGTTGCCGATGTACTTGTAGATGCCGAGGGTGATCGGGCGCAGGTCGCCGCCGCCGTCGAGGGTGTTGGCGAAGACGAAGTCGGACCATGCCCACAGGAAGCTGAACAGCGAGACGGTGACGAGGGCGTTGCGGCTCACCGGCAGCACGACGGACCAGAAGGTGCGGAAGGTGCCGGCGCCGTCGATGCGGGCCGCGGAGATCAGCTCGCCGGGGATGCCCGACATGAACGCCGTGAAGATCATGACGCCGAAGGGCACTGCGATCGTGGAGTCCGCGACGATCAGGCCCCACCAGGAGTTGAGCAGACCGAAGTCCAGGAAGATGCCGTAGAAGCCCATCGCCATGACGATCCCGGGGATCATCTGGGCGACCAGGAGGAGAAGGCCGAGCAGTCCGCCGCCGCGGGGCCGCAGCTTGGCCAGGGCGAAGCCGGCCGGTGCGGCGAGGACGAGGGTGAGGGCGACCGTGCCGAGACCGATCAGCAGGCTGGTGCCGAGGTAGGGCATCTGGTCGTCGAGGACGGCCCGGTAACCCTCGAAGGTGGGGTGCAGCGGAAGCAGGTCGGGCGGGTCCTTGCGCATGTCCTGCTGCGGGGTCAGGGACACGTTGAGCATCCAGTACACCGGGAACAGCATCAGCGCGGTGAGCAGGACACCGATGGCGGTGTTGCGGCGTGAGCGCCAGGTGCCGGCGCGGGGGGAGGTCATGCTTCCTGCCTCCTCTGGACGCGGATGTAGAGCAGCCCGAAGACGAGCGCAATGAGGATGAGGATGTTGCCGACCGCGGCGCCGGGGCCGAACTTGGGCAGCAGCGTGCCGAAGCCGAGCTGGTACGACCAGGTCGCCAGGGTGGACGAGGAGTCGCCGGGACCGCCCTTGGTCATGATCCAGATCAGGTCGAACACCTTGAGCGTGTAGACGAGCCCGAGCAGCAGCGTGATCGCCGACACCGGGCGCAGCAGCGGGAAGGTGATGCGCCGGAACTGCTGCCAGGCGCTCGCCCCGTCCAGTGAGGCCGCCTCGTACAGCTCGCCGGGGATGTTCTGCAGGCCGCTGTAGAGGATGACCAGGTTGAACGGGATGCCGATCCAGATGTTCGCGATGATCACCGAGGTCAGTGCCCAGCTGGGCGAGGTGAGCCAGTCGACCGGTGCGACTCCGCCCAGGTGGAGGACGTAGTTGACGACACCCGACTCGCTGTTGAGCATCCACGACCAGGTCGACGCCGACACGATCAGCGGCAGCAGCCACGGGATCAGGAACAGCGCGCGCAGGGTGGGCGCGAGCCGGAAGTTCCGGTTGAAGAAGACCGCCAGGGCGAGTCCGGCCGCGTACTGGAACACGATCGACACGAAGGTGAAGATCATCGTGTGCCGCATCGCCGGACCGAAGGTCGGGTCGTCGAGCACCGTACGGAAGTTGTCCAGGCCGGAGAACGGAGCGTCCCCCGCCACGAACGACCGGACGGTGTAGTCGCGCAGGCTCAGGTCCAGGTTGCGGTAGAGCGGATAGACGTAGAACGCGGCGAGGTAGGCGACCAGCGGGGCGACGAAGGCCAGCGCGGTCAGCAGGCTTCTGCGGCTCCGGCGGCGCCGGCGCGCCGAGATGACCTTCCGGTCGTCGAGGCCGGGCGCCCCGGGGCTGGCCGGGGACCGCCTATGACGGCGGTCGACGCGGGCGAGGGTCATGCGAACTCCTGGGTGCGGATGGGGATGCCCGGGGCGGGCGCGGCTCAGGGGGCCGGGCGGGGATCCGGCGGCGGACGAGAACACAGTCCTTCACAGTCGTGCATCGACCGCCCCTTCCCCGATCCCCCCGGGTTGCTGCGAGCGCGACGGGCCCCGCAGTCGTCGGCCGGGGGTCAGCCGTTGCCCTTGGCGGCGGCCGTCTGCGCGGTGTCCAGGGCGTCCTGCGGGCTCTTGCTGCCCGACAGCGCGCCCTGCACGGCGGTCCACATCGGCTGGGAGATGGTCGGGTACTTGGTGCCCAGACCGCCGCTGGTGCGGCCGCGCGCCGCGGCCACCGCGTCCACCCACGGCTTGAGCTTCGGGTTCTGCTTGACCTGCTCGGCCTGCACCGCGGCAGTGGGGGCGACGTACGCGAGGGTCGTGTCGGTGGGCAGCAGGTTCGCGTCGCTGGTCAGACACGTGACGATCTTCTTGGTGACGTCGTAGCGCCCGGTGTCCTTCTGCACGGGCACCGTCACGAACTCGCCGCCCGTCGGGACCGGCGCCGAACCGCCGTTCTGCCCCGGGATGCTGATCACGCCGTACCCGAAGCCGGCCTTGTCGGCGTTGCCGAGCTGCCAGGTGCCGTTCTCGCTGAACGCGTAGTCGCCGGTGGCGAACTCCTGCCAACTCGTGGTCTGGGTGTTCTGCAGGACGTCCTTGGGCGCGTAGCCCTCGTCCACCCACTGCTTCCACAGCGACAGCGCGGCGGCTCCCTTGGCGGAGTTGAGCTTGGTGAGGTCGGCGCCGGCGCCCCAGAACCAGGGCAGGAACTGGAAGCTGCCCTCCTCCGTGTTGATCGCCGAGAAGGTGATGCCCTTCTTGCCCGCGGCCTTGACCTTCTTCAGGGCGGCCGTGAGCGAGGCCCAGTCCTTGATGGAGGCGGGGTCGACCTTGGCCGCGGCCAGGACCTCCTTGTTGTAGTAGAGGGCGAGGGTGTTGGCGCCGATGGGGACGCCGTAGGAGGAACCGTCGATGGTGCCGGCCCCGATGATGTTCTTCTGGATCGACGACGTGTCCAGACCGAGGTCACTGGTCTTGTTGAGGATGCCCGCCTCCACCAGCGTGGAGACGACCGGGTTGTCCACCAGCATCACGTCGGGCGCGTTGCCCTGCTGGGCGGCCAGCAGCGCCTTGTTGCCCAGGTCCGAGGTGTCCATCCCGGTGCGCTTGATCTTGACGCCGGCGTCGGTACCGCACTTGGTGACGAGCTTGCCCCAGGCCGAGGAGGCGTCGAACTGCGGGTACGGGTCCCAGAAGGTGTACGTCTTTCCGGACGCGCCGGAGGAGGAGTCCGAGGAGCTGGAGCCGCCTCCGCAGGCGGTGGCGGAGGCCAGGGTGCCGATGACGGCGAGGGCGGCGATCAGGTTGCGGCGGGTGTTTCTCACGGGTGACCTCGTTGTCTTTGGGGTGGTGCGCGGGGAGTGAGGAGAGGGGAAGGAGACGGCAAGGAGCGATCAGGAGGAGAAGGGAGTGTTCAGGAGGTGGGCAGCCAGACGCGCATGCTGCCGTCCTGGCGGTTGGCCCAGGCGTAGTACGGGATGGCGGTCAGTTCGACGGGGTCCCCGGCCGATGTTGCGTCGGTGGAGGCGTCGGGCTCGGCGGACACATAGGGCCACCAGCCCTGGTCGGGGATGTGCCGGCGGTGTCCGGTGGCCACGACGGTGATGACACCGCCGAGCAGGTCGGGGCGGTCCTTCACGGCCGGCGGCACTGTGGTGTCGATGACCATGTCGTCCAGACCACCACCGGGGTGGTCGACCTGCTCCAGGCAGTACACGAGCGGTCCGCGTTCGATCGCGACGCAGCCGCGTACGGCGTCCACGCGGGGGTCGGCCTCGGTGAGGCGGGGTGCGAGGACGAGTTCGAGGACGACCTGGTCACCGGGAGCCCAGGTGCGCTCCAGACGCAGCCAGCCGTCGGCGGCGGGGGCGTCGGCCTGGTCGTAGACGGTGTCGCCGCACCGGACCCGGTACTCGCGGCACCACTGAGGGATGCGCAGGGACAGCGTCCAGGGGCGGTCGGTGGGCGTCTGCTCCACGGTCAGACCGATCGTGCCGTGCCAGGGGTAGTCGGTCTCGGCGGTCACCGCGACCGGCGCTCCGTCCAGGTCACCCGTGTAGCGGCCGGTGACGTACTGGTGGATCTGCAGGCCGCCGGTGTCGGTGGAGGCGAGGTAGTGCTCCAGCGAGGCCAGCAGCCGCATGACGTTCGGCGGGCAGCAGGCGCAGCGGAACCAGCGGGTGCGGCGGGCGGACTGGTCGCCGCCGGTGTCGGTGTGGCCGTCGCGGACCTGGAGCGGGTTGACATACAGCCAGCGCTCGCCGTCCAGGGAGACGCCGGCGAGGAAACCGTTGTACAGGGTGCGCTCGATCAGGTCGCTGTACCGGGTCGCACCGGTGAGCAGGGCCATGCGCCAGCTCCACTGAATGGAGGCGATGGCGGCGCAGGTCTCGCAGTAGGCACGCTCGTTGGGGAGTTCGTACGGGTCGCCGAAGTCCTCCTCGTCGTGGTGCGCGCCGAGCCCGCCCGTGAGGTGCGTCTTGGTGGCGGTCATCGCCTGCCACAACCGCTCGGCGGCGGACCGCAGTTCGGCGTCGCCGGTCTCGGTGGCGAGGTCGGTGGCGGCGGCCAGCAGGTACAGCTGGCGTACGGCGTGGCCCTCGACGTTCGTCGCCTCACGCAGCGGCACGCGGTCCTGGCAGTAGGCCTCACCGCCGAGCAGACCGTGGCCGAAGCGGTCGACGAAGTAACCCGCCAGATCGAGGTAGCGGCGCTCGCCGGTCTCCCGGTACAGCTCGACGAGGGCGGTCTCGACCTCCGGGTGGCCGTCGATGCCGTCGAGGGGCCTGCCGCTTTCCGGGAGACCGAAGACCGTGTCGATGTGATCGGCGAACTTCCGTGCCACGTCGAGGAGTTCGGGGCGACCGGTGGCCCGGTGGTGGGCCACTGCGGCCTGGATGAGATGGCCCGCGCAGTACAGCTCGTGGCCCCAGCGCAGGTCCTGGTAACGCTCGCCGCCCTTGAGCAGCTGGAACCAGGTGTTCAGGTAGCCGTCGGGCTGCTGGGCGTCAGCCACCAGCGCGACGATCCGCTCCACCTCGTCGGCGAGCCGGCCGACCTGCTCGTCGTCGGCATTCGACGCCCACTGGGCGAGCTGCCAGGACGCTGCCTCCAGCCACTTGTAGACATCCGAGTCCACGAACGGATACGCGCCCTGGAACTCGCCCTCGGCCGTGCCCGCCACCACGCGCAGGTTGTTCAGATTCCCCGCCGACTCCAGCAGGCCGGGGCCCTGCGGCACCGAGGTCCGCGCGTTCACCTCGCGGCGCCCTTCCCAGAAACCGGCACGTACCTCGACAGTGGCAGGAGCGAGGGCGGTCGTGGCACCCTCGCCGAGGCGGACCGGACCCGTGGGGGTGCCGCCCGTTTCGAGCACGGTCGAGCGCTCGGCAGAGGGAACGGCGGGACGTGTGCGGGGCATGGCTCTCCGAAGAAGTGAAGGGGACGCGATCGAGGATCCGGCGTGCGTCTGCCGCATCGTCCGGGAATCCGACGGGCGGTGCTCCGCCTCGTGAATCCGCTTGAGCAAACGTTTTTCTGTCCCGAAAGGTAGGGAGGTGGCGATCGGTAGTCAAGACATATACGGAAGTATTTTCCGCACCCCCCATCAGGACTGGTCAGAGGCCACGAACGATGTCAGGATGCGATCGTCGACGTCATCTAGGAAAAGGATTGCGCAGTGACCGCCGTCTCAGGTTCCCCGACAAACGGGCGGGCGAAGCTCGCTGACGTCGCCAAGCTGGCCGGCGTCAGCGTCGGAACAGCCTCGAAGGCGCTGAGCGGCAGCGGCAGGATGCGGCCCGAGACCCGACAGCGGGTGCTGGCCGCCGTGGAGGCCCTCGACTTCCGGCCCAACCAGTACGCGCAGAGCCTGCACACCGGCCGCAGCTGGACCGTCGGGCTGATGACGACCGACGGCATCGGCCGCTTCAGCACCCCGGTGCTCCTCGGCGCCGAGGACGCGCTCGGCGCCGGGAAGATCTCCGTGCTGCTGTGCGACACCCGCGGCGACGCCATCCGCGAGCAGCACCACCTGCGCAACCTCATGGACCGCAGGGTGGACGGCATCATCGTCACCGGTCGGCGCACCGACCCGCGGCCGCCGCTGAAGGGCGTCGAGCCGATCCCGACGGTCTACGCGCTCTCGCCGTCCAACGACCCGTCCGACATCTCCGTGGTCTCCGACGACCGCAGCGGAGCCCAACTGGCCGTCGAGCACCTGTGGGCGACCGGCCGTACCCGGATCGCGCACGTCACCGGCCCGGCACACCATGCGGCCGCCAGCGACCGCGCCCGACACACCGTGGAGTTGCTGGAGCGCTCCTCACTGGAGCTCGCCACCGGCCGGGTCCACTTCGGCGAGTGGAGCGAGGCGTGGGGACGCCGCGCCGCAGAAGCGGTGCTGCGCACCGCCCCCGACACGGACGCCTTCTTCTGCGGCAACGACCAGATCGCCCGGGGGGTCGCCGACGCCCTGCGCGAGAACGGCGTGGACGTCCCGGGACAGGTCGCGATCGTGGGTTACGACAACTGGGACATCATGGCCCTGGCCTGCCGCCCGCCCCTGACCACGATCGACACGGACCTCACCGAGATCGGCAGGCAGGCGGCCCTGCGTCTGCTGAGCGCCATCGGCTCCGAGCCGGAACCCGGCCTGCACACCGTCCCGTGCCGTCTCGTCGTCCGCGAATCCACCTGAGCCTCGTCGTCCGCGAATCCACCTGAGCTTGTCTTTCGACCTCTGGGCTCGAACGTCGTCTCGGACGTGCTCACTCGGCGGGGAGTTCGCCGGGCCGACGCGCGCTGGTGTCACTCGACAGTTGGTCGGCCTTGCCGCGCGCTCTCACCTCGTTACCGGGCCGGCCGGAGCACCGGCGCCTGGGGCGCCACGGACCGACTGCACGGCACGAGCCGACTGGAGTACCGCACGCAGACAGGCGGTTCCGGCCGGACCTGCCAGGTCCAGTCAGAACCGCCTGATGCGACGGACACAACGGTCACACTCGAGTCGCGGCCTCCGCGTTGCCGTAGTAGGCATCGGGGCCGTGCTTGCGGGTGTAGTGCCGGTCGAGAAGGTGACGGGGCGGCGGGGTGGCGGGGCCCAGCGCCATGGTGTGGATGGCGATGTCGGCGACGGCTTCGCAGATGATCGCGTGTTCCAGGGACTTGCGGGCGGTGGCGCCCCAGGCGAAGGGGCCGTGGCCCGCGACGAGGGCGGCGGGGACCTCGACGGCCCGCCGGTCGTCTTCGTCGAGCAGGTCGACGATGACGCGGCCGGTGTTGTACTCGTAGTCCTTCGCGCACTGCTCCGCCGTGAGGTCGGGGGTGCAGGAGACGGGGCCGTTGAAGGTGTCCGCGTGCGTGGTGCCCAGTACCGGGATCTCCCGGCGCGCCTGGGCGAAGGCCACCGCGTGGGTGGAGTGGGTGTGGGTGACCCCGCCTATGGACGGGAACGCCAGGTAGAGGCAGCGGTGGGTCTCGGTGTCGGTGGACGGGCGCAGGTCGCCGTCCACGATGCTGCCGTCGGACAGGCGCACCGTCACCAGGTCGTCCATGGTCAGGTCCTCGTAGGGCACTCCGGAAGGCTTGATGACGAACACTCCCGCCTCCCGGTCGATACCGCTCACGTTGCCCCAGGTCAGGGTCGCCAGGCCGACTTGGGGGATGGCGAGGTTGGCCGCCAGCACCTCCTCCCGCAGGCCGCCTCGGACAGCTGAGGTCATCGGTCGTCTCCTTCTTGCCGGCCGCGGGTCACAGGGCCTGTGCGAGGCGGTGGTAGGCGGCGTTCCAACGGATTTCCTTGGCGAGCTGGTCCGACGTGGTGTTCTCGTCGATGGTCAGCAGTTCGACGCCGGTCATGGCCGCGTAGTCGGTCAGGGTCTCGAGGTCGACGGCCGAGCTGAGGACGTTGTGGTGGGGGGCGCCGGCGAGCAGCCAGCTCTCGGCCGACTCGGCCAGGGACGGACGCGGCTTCCATACGGCTCTGGCGACCGGGAGTTGGGGCAGCGGCTGGCTCGGTGCCACGACGTCGACAGCGTTCGCGGTCAGGCGGAAGCGGTCGCCCAGGTCCGCTAGGCCGACGACCAGGGCGGGGCCGGGTGCGGCGTCGAAGACCAGGCGGACGGGGTCCTCGCGGCCGCCGATGGACAGGGCGTGGATCTCGCAGCTGGGCCGGCCGGCCGCGATGGAGGGGCAGACCTCCAGCATGTGGGCGCCGAGGATGCGCGGGGTGCCGGGCCCGAAGTGGTAGGTGTAGTCCTCCATGAAGCTGGTGCCACCGGGCTGCCCGACACCCATGACCTTCATCGTGCGCAGCAGCGCGGAGGTCTTCCAGTCGCCCTCGCCGCCGAAGCCGTAGCCGTCGGCCATCAGCCGCTGCACGGCCAGTCCGGGGAGCTGGCGCAGGCCGCCGAGGTCCTCGAAGTTGGTGGTGAAGGCGGTGAAGCCGCCCTCGGTCAGGAAGGTGCGCAGGCCGAGTTCCTGACGGGCCGCGTACAGCAGGGAGTCGTGACGGATTCCGCCGGGACGCAGTGCCGGGACCATGTCGTAGGACTCGACGTATTCGGCCGCGAGTTCGGCGGCGGCCTTGTCCTCGACCGCGTCGACGACGGCGACCAGGTCGTTGACGGCGTAGGTGTTCACGGAGAAGCCGAACCGCAGCTGGGCCTCGACCTTGTCGCCCTCGGTGACGGCGACGTCGCGCATGTTGTCGCCGAAGCGGGCCAGCCGCAGGGTGCGCGCCACGTGCTGGCCGGCGGCGGCCCGGGACCAGGCGGCGATGCGCCCCACGACCCGGGGGTCGGTCGCGTGACCGGCGACGATCTTCCGGTTGACGCCGATACGCGCCTCGACGTGGGCGAACTCGCGGTCGCCGTGGGCGGCCTGGTTGAGGTTCATGAAGTCCATGTCGATGCTCGACCAGGGCAGCGACAGGTTGTACTGGGTGTGCAGGTGCAGCACCGGCCGGTCCAGGGCGCTCAGCCCGGCGATCCACATCTTCGCCGGGGAGAAGGTGTGCATCCACACGATCACGCCGACGCACGTGTCGGAGGCGGTGGCCTCCAGGCACAGCCGGCGGATCGACTCGGCGTCGGTCAGGACCGGCTTCCACACGATCCGCAGGGGGATCTCGTCCGCGGCATCGAGGCGTTCGGCGATCTGCCGGGACTGGTGGGCGACCTGGGCCAGGGTCTCGTCGCCGTACAGGCCCTGGCTGCCGGTGAGAAACCAGATCTCGTGGCTGTCGTACGGCTGGGCTTGCGTCGTCATGGTGGTTCCTTTCACGAAGATCTGGGGTTACGCGGAAGCCTCGGCGCGGATGCGGCGCAGGCGGTGCATGACGTCGTTGCCACCGCGACCGAAGTAGTCGTGCAGCAACCGGTATTCGGCGTACAGCGAGTCGTAGGCCGCGGCACGTTCCGGGTCGGGCCGGTACACGCCCCGGTCGGCTTTGCCCATGGACCGTGCGGCGGTCTGGATGTCGGGGTACGTCCCGGCAGCCACCGCCGCGTGCATCGCCGCGCCGAGAGCGGGCCCCTGTGCGGAGCCGATGACGCCGAGGGGACGGCGGGTGACATCTGCGTAGATCTGCATCAGCAGCGCGTTCTTCGTCAGACCGCCCGCGATGATCAGCTCGGCGACCGGCACCCCGGCCGCCTCGAACGCCTCGATGATGGTCCGCGTACCGAACGCCGTGGCCTCCAGCAGCGCCCGGTAGACGTCCTCCGGCCGGGTCGACAGCGTCAGACCCAGGACCAGACCGCTCAGATCGTGGTCGACCAGCACAGAGCGGTTTCCGCTGTGCCAGTCCAGCGCGATCAGACCGTGCTCGCCCACCTTCTGCCCGGCCGCGAGCGCGGTCAGGTACTCGTGCGCGTCGCGGCCGAGGGCGGCGGCCTGTTCGGCGTACGCGGCGGGGAATCCGGTGCGCACGAACCAGCCGAAGATGTCTCCCACGCCGCTCTGCCCGGCCTCGTAGCCCCACAGCCCCGGCAGGATGCCGCCGTCCACGACACCGCACATGCCCGGCACCGTGCCCTGCTGGTCCGAGCTCATCACATGGCAGGTGGAGGTGCCCATGATGGCGACCATCTGACCCGGTTCCACCGCGGTCGCCGCGGGCGCCGTCACGTGGGCGTCGACGTTGCCCACACACACCGTGATGCCCTCGGGCAGGCCCGTCCAGGAAGCGGCCTCGGCGGTCAGCCGCCCGGCTGCAGCGCCCAACTGCCCGATCGGCTGGTCGAGTTTGGCGGTCACGAAGTCGGCGAAGCCGGGGTTCAGTGCCGCGAGGTAGTCGCGGGACGGGTAGGCGCCGTCCTGGTACTGGCCCTTGTAGCCGGCGGTGCAGGCGTTGCGGACGTAGGTCCCGCACAGCTGCCACACGATCCAGTCCGCCGCCTCCACCCACCGCTCCATGCGGTGGTAGATTTCCGGGTCCTCTTCCAGCAGCTGCAGCGCCTTGGCGAACTCCCACTCCGAGGAG
Organism: Streptomyces sp. NPDC019531; assembly: GCF_044903305.1. Lineage (NCBI taxonomy): Bacteria > Bacillati > Actinomycetota > Actinomycetes > Kitasatosporales > Streptomycetaceae > Streptomyces > Streptomyces sp. NPDC019531. The sequence goes on from NZ_JBJDQL010000003.1 coordinate 235,292, forward strand.
ATCTTCCCGCCGTACCGCTGAAGCCACGGCTCCTTGCGTCCGGCAGCCAGCTCCGTGATCCGGTCGGCCTGGGCCTGGGCGGCGTGGTGGCGCCACAGCTTGACGTAGGCGTGCGGACGGCCGGAGAGGCCGGGCAGCTCGCACAGCGGCGTGCCGTCCGCGAGTACCGGCAGCACCGTGCACGCGGTGAAGTCCGTGCCGATGCCGATGACCTGCTCCGGCCGCACACCGGCGGCTGCCAGCGCCGCCGGCACCGCGTGGCGCAACACGTCGACGTAGTCCGACGGCACCTGCAGGGCCCAGTCCGGGGGCAGCCGACTGCCGTCCGGCAGCTCCCGGTCGAGGACCGCGTGCCGGTACTCGTGCTGCGCCGTCCCCAACTCCGCGCCGTCGCGCACCCGGACCACCACCGCCCGCCCGGACAGCGTCCCGAAGTCGACTCCTACGACGCAGGGGGTGAGGCTCATTGATTCATCGTGCTCTGCGTGCACAACCGGCCGTCCTTAGTGCTCTCGAACAGGTTTGAGGTGGCCGATGAAACCGGCCGCGTATTCGATATATCGATCAACGTTCGGAGTTACGAATGCGCGAGGGTACGCCTCGACAGACAGGAACCCTTCATCCCCGACTCCCGAACCAGCCGCACGACTCCGACCACGCCGGGCCGGCGACCGCGAACCAGGTGACCCCCACCCCCATCGATGCCGCAGGGGACATGCACCCCCGCGATATCACTGAGAAAATGATTGCTCAATCTTGCTCAGGCTCATAGTGGCCCGTCGGAGCCTCCACGTAAACCCCTACGCCTCTGGTGGTTGCAATCGGCAGTCCTGCACGGCGGTCCTACGGGTCACTACTGCCTGCGTACTGCACGAACAAGGGGTGGCGATGCCCGCCATCCTGCTTCGCCCCGCCCGCCGTGGGCGCCGACGGAGCTTGACGGAATGGACGCTCTACCCCTACTTTCATCGAGAAACCGTTTGCTCAATGTCGACTGCTTCCGCGTTCGATGGACCGGATGCGGCCTCGACTCCGCATGCCCCGCACCTCGGCGTTCGGGGGCGAAGGACAAGGCGCCCCGCAGGAGCGGGAGTTCGCCACACCCTTGCGGGTCGAGGGCCGCGAAATCCTGAGAGGCCGGATCGGCCCTGGCGTTACGGACCCCGCCGGGCGCACCCCACGGACCTCGTCGGGAAGGACCTGCTCCGCAGGCCCGGAACCGTAGGCGCCGAGTTGCGCCACGCCTGCCGCAGAACCGCACCCTCGGCGCGACCGCACCAGTGCTGCGACACGTCTGCCCGCCCCGGCTCCCCCGGACACCACACTCTTCACCGCCAACGGCCAGGTCGCGGTCTCCAACGACCCGCTCGTGGTCGCGCGGTACACGCCGCTGCTGATCGGCGCGCTCATCGGCGTTCTGCCGCCCGCCAGGGGACACGAGCAGCGGACCCTTCCGCCGGCCTGGGGCCGGCCGTCCCCGCGATGCGCCGTTGTGAACCAAGACGGCCGCACGGCGGACCGAGCACGCGAGGCCGGACGCTGTCCCTGCCGTCGTGGCTCCGCATCCGGATCCGGCCGGCCTGCGTCCACGCGCTTGCGTCGGGGACCACCTGAGCCGACAACCTGAGCCGACCGCCGGCGCTGACCGGCAAGCACATCATCTGGTCCGGCCCAGCAGGTCCGGCATGGCCGCACCCACGAGGAAGCGTTTTCTCAGAGTTGCGCAAGGCGACTCTCGCTACATGGCTTTCAGTCTATTGACACTGCCCTCACCGTCAGGAAATATCGCCGCAACACTGATCCATGATGGCCAATGACCTGGGTTCATACCTCTCGCTCAGCCCGGCAGGCCACTGACCTCCCCTTGCTGCGCCACGCTCCGAAGAAGCCGTGCGCCGGTGGGGAAACGATTTCTCAATCGAGTCCACTCGACCTTCGTACAGGAAGGGGCACTCAGATGCTCCGACTACGCCGCCGTGCGCCGCGCACCGTGATAAGAACCGTGTTGCGAACCGTGATCGCGGCCCTGATGGTGGTCCTCGGTGTCGTCGTCACGACACCGGCTCACGCCGCGGGCAACACCCTCACGGTCAATGTCGGAACGACGGTCCGCCCCGTCACCCACGTGGCCTCCGGCGGACTCTACGGCGTCGACAGCGGCAGCAGCACTCCGTCGCTGAGCCAGCTGTACCCCCTGCACGTCAACAGCTTCACCCAGCCCCCGCCGGGCACCCAGCAGTTGGGCAACGGGGCGACCTCACCCTGCTGTGACGCGCTGTCGGTCGCCGGCAAGGTCACGGCCGCGGGCGGTCAGCAGTACGTCCGTCTGCCCGACATCTTCAGCCAGTGCTGTTACAACTGGGTGAGCTGGGCGGACTGGGAGTCGAAGGTCTCGACGATGGTGCAGGCACGGATGAACGCGACCGGCAGCACCAACATCGCGGGCTACGAGATCTGGAACGAACCGGACCTGAACTGGACGAACAGTACAGGTGGTAACGCAGGCACCTTCAACGCCATGTGGACGCGTACCTACGGCGACATCCGGGCCATCGACACGAGCACACCGATCGTGGGGCCGGGCGCGGGCCGCTACAACCACGCCTGGATGTTGGACTTCATGACCAACGCCAAGAACACCAACACGCTTCCGGCGGTCGCGGTGTGGCATGAGCTGCTGACCTCGGGCCCGACGGACATCCCGGTGGACGTGGCCGACTTCCGCGCCATCGAGACCTCGCTGGGCCTGCCGCACCGGCCCATCTCCATCAACGAGTACGGCGCCAAGGACTACATCGACGCACCGAGCCTGGGCGTGCGCTACATGGCCGCCTTCGAACGGGCCGGTGTGCACGACGCCGAGCGCCCGTACTGGTACGAGGCGGGCACGGTGAACGGCCTGCTCTACAACGACCAGCCGACAGCGTCCTACTGGGCGTACAAGTGGTACGGAGACCAGTCCGGCAACATCGTCGAGACGGTCCCGCAGTCCACTCTCGACGGTGTCGCCTCCTACGACGCCAGCCGCAAGCAGGTCAACGTGGTCTTCGGCGGCGACAGTGGCAACAACACGGTGAAGGTGAACGGCCTCGGAGCCCTCGGCTCGCAGGTCACCGTGGCGCTCTCGCGCACCGAGAACACCGGGCGCCGGACGAACGAAACCGCCCCGGTCGCCGTTTCCACGGGCACGTACACCGTAGCGTCCGACGGCAGCATCTCGGTGCCGGTGAACGGCATGGACGCCCTCGACGGGTACCAGCTGCTCATCACGCCGACGACGGGTACGCCGACGTGGCAGCAGACGTACGAGGCGGAGAACGCGACGGTCGTCAACGCGAACAGGCTCAGCGCCGGCAGCGCCTCGAACGGCGGCTACGTCGGTCAGATCGACAACAAGACCGACATGCGTGACGACAGCTTCGTGGACTTCCTCGTCAACGTGCCGACCGCACGGTCGTACACGATGACCGTCAAGTACGCGAACGCCACCGGGGCCAACTCCACGCAGGGTCTCGCCTACAACGGCGGTTCCTGGTCGACGGTCACCTACCCGCCGACCAGCTCCGGATGGGGTCATCCGACGGGCACCGTCACCGTCACCGTCAACCTGCACGCGGGTTACAACATGATCCGTCTCGCGAAGGGATCGCCGGGCTTCTCCGGAGGCGTGGGCTACGCCGAACTGGACAACATCACGCTCGCCTAGTTCTCGCGCTCCTTGGGGTGTTCCCGCTGCGGGAACACCCCAGGGAGACCCATGGAGGGCGAAGGAAACAGCCGTGTCGGGCCGTACGCCAGGTCATCCACCCTGGTTTTCTCCGGACGGTGCGCCGAGTGACGGCCGTCAGGCAGGAGTGCTGACGTGGTGGTTCCGGCGACGGTCCGACGTGGTATCGCCCGCATGCACGACGTCGCGGCTCCCGGCCGGAGCCGGGAGCCGCGACGTCTGGGTCAGTTGCTGTTGTCGGTCAGGTCATACGGCGATCAGTTCTTGCCCTTGCTGACGACCCACTTGCCGACCACCCAGTTGCCGACCGTCTCGTAGCCGGAGCGGAAGGAGCCGAGCCCGTTCAGCGTCAGGCCGGCCTCGGCGGTGGACTTGACGGGGGTGTAGCTGCTCGCGTCGGTGTCCGGGCCGCCCGTGGTGTTCTTGGCGTAGTAGGGGAAGGGGTAGACCGGGCGGGTGGCGGTGGTGTTGCCGCTGCTGTCGACCGACTTGGTTCATCAGGCGCAGCCTCGCGGGGATGCCGCTCGCGGCCCGCTTGGTGCTCAGGCCCGTGGTGGTGCCGTACGCCAGTGCTCTGCCACGTCCCTGGAGTCTCTTGCCGTGGCGCCCTGTGCGCCGGTTCTTGCTGTGCAAGGGAGGTCTCTCTTCCCCGTAGTCGCCCGAAGTGGGTGCGTGGCCGTCGTTGCTCGTTCCCGCGCGGTTCGCGTACGCGGGCACGGGGCGGCCCCGAGCCTCGTGGCGCTCGGGGCCGCCCGGAGCGGGCCGGTGACGGAGGATTGCCGCCAGCCGGAACCGGGTCCTGGCCGTCGGGGAATTTGTCAGTAGCCCCCGCCCAGGGCTGAACAATCGAGCGGAGGACCAGGTCAACGGGGCGGGACCCCGGGGGCGGGAGGAGTCGTTCAGCCGCTGTCGCGCGCGTTCCTGCGGCGCAGGGCGACGAGGCCTCCCGCGATGGCCAGCACGCCGGTGGCGGCGACGGCCGCGACTGGGCCCGTACCCGTGGCCGCCAGGTCGTCACCTCTGCCGCCCTGTGCCTCGGTGCCGGTGGACGGACCGGTGGCGGGCGTTCCTCCCGTGCCCGCGGCGGCGCTCGGAGACGAGGCCGGCGTCCCAGCGGGGACGATCGCCTTCGGCCGGGTGAAGGCCAGGGTGCCGAAGCCGAGTTGAGTACAGGTCGAAGCCCGGATAGCCGCGCATGATCTCGGCGGCACTCACACGGGCCGGCCCGGCAGACCGCCGCTGTGGCCCCGCCGTCGCCCGCCGCCTCCGTAGCACCGGCACCGAAGGTGTCCGCCTCACCGACGCACGCGGTGTCCGCCTCCCCGACCCCCACGGCTGTGGCGCGGCTTTCAGGCCGGCATGCCCTGCGGTCGGTCGACGACCCCGGCGACCACGTGAGCCAGTCCGGCCGCCTGGGCATCCTTGATCCGGTCGGCGCCACCACTTCCGCGGCCCCCCGGCGGGCCGCCACGTTCACGTTCGTGCCCGGCATCGCCGACTCCCGCTGCTACTCGCTCAGGGACGCCGCCGGCCGGTACGTGCGGCACTTCGCCTTCCGGATACGCCTGGACGTCAACGACGGATCCGCCATCTTCCAGAAGGACGCCACGTTCTGCGCCCGCCCCGGCTCCGCCGACGGGTCGGTCTCTCTCGAGTCGTACAACTACCCCGGCCGCTACCTCCGCCACCGGGACAACCTCCAACTCTGGCTCGACCCCGCCGAGAACACCGCCGCCTACCGAGCCAGCCGTTCCTTCGTCGTCATCGCACAGTGGGCCTGAGCACGAGGCACCTCGGGAACGACTGACGGGTCGGCGGCGCCCCGTCCACGCGCGGTGCGGTGAACGCCACAAGTACGCCGTGTCGTCCGCCTATCCGATCCCTTGCTGCCCTACAAGGCGCGTGAACTGCTCTCCGGCGGATCGCAGCCCGCCGAGGCGGGCAAAGCCCAGTGTCCTGCTCACCTTCCAGCTGGCCCACGTCAACCGCCGCAAGATCAGGAAGCGGCTGGACACTCTTGCCCTCAACGGCGAGCCCCCACGTCGACGCACGCACCATCGTCGCCAGAAGAACAAACCACGACCTGGACCCCTACCGGCCACGTGGCACAGGCCGCGTAGACCCACCGCTCCAAGGACCATCCAGCACTACGCAGAAGAGGGCCCCAGCCCGTGAGGTATCTCACGGGCTGGGGCCCTCAGAAGTGTCCGAACGCGGACCGTGTGGCATCTCACAGCCACCCGCGCAACGAGAAACGGGCCCCGCCTTGACTTTCGCCACTGGCAGAGACCCGTTTCGTCGGTATCTCGTGGTGCGCGAGGGGGGAGTTGAACCCCCACGCCCTTGCGGGCACTGGAACCTGAATCCAGCGCGTCTGCCTATTCCGCCACCCGCGCATTGGGTGTGTCCTCGGGCCCCTCGCCTCGCGGTGCGGCGCCCTCCGACACGCAGAACATTAGCACGCAGCAGGGGGTGGGTTCACATCCCATATCCCGGGGCAGCCGCCCACCAGCGGGTTCGGACACGGTCCACCGAACCCGGGTCCCGTCGGCTGCGTATCAACCTGTGCTGGTTCACGTATCAACCTCGTACCGGTAGCACCTGTCTCCCCAGGAGCCGGTCAGGGTGCACAGTCAGGTGCGGGACACTTGTCTGCGGCCGCCTCTACGATCCTTGACAGAGGAGTTCGACAGCGGAGTTCGAAGGGGAGCTCCACAGGGAACTTCGGAGGCGTCGACACCCGTCGACCGTGCCGACAGGGGGAACCAGCCGATTCACCCGGGCGTGGATACGATCAGTAAGCAGTACCAGGTAAGCAGCAGCCAGCGCAGTACCCAGGACGGCAAGGACGGAGGAGGTGCCTCATGGGAGTCCTGAAGAAGTTCGAGCAGCGTCTCGAAGGTCTGGTCAACGGCACCTTCGCCAAGGTGTTCAAGTCCGAGGTCCAGCCCGTGGAGATCGCCGGAGCGCTCCAGCGCGAGTGCGACAACAACGCGACCATCTGGAACCGCGACCGCACGGTCGTACCCAATGACTTCATCGTGGAGCTGAGCACTCCGGACTTCGAGCGGCTCAGCCCCTACTCGGGCCAGCTCGGCGACGAGCTCGCCGGCATGGTGCGCGACTACGCCAAGCAGCAGCGCTACACCTTCATGGGCCCGATCAAGGTCAACCTGGAGAAGGCGGACGACCTCGACACCGGTCTGTACCGGGTACGCAGCCGTACGCTCGCAGGCTCCACCGACCAGCAGGCCCCCGGAACCGCGGCCCCGGCCGGCCGCCCCGGCGCACCGGCACCGGGCGCGGGTCCCGGCGGTTACGGCTACCCGCCGTCGGCCGCTCCGGCTAGCGCCCCGCCCATGCCGTCCGCCCCGCCGCCGCCCGGCGGCCGTGGCGGCCCCGGCGGCGGCTACGGCTACCCGCAGCCCGCCCAGGCCCAGCGCCCCGGCGCCGGCGGCCCGGTCGGCGCGCCCGCGCCTGGCTCCCGCACCCGCCACTGGATCGAGATCAACGGCACCCGCCATCAGATCTCCCGCGCAACGCTGGTGCTGGGCCGCAGCACCGAAGCTGACGTGCGGATCGACGACCCCGGCGTCTCGCGCCGGCACTGTGAGATCCGGACCGGAACGCCCTCGACGATCCAGGATCTCGGGTCCACCAACGGCATCGTGGTGGACGGGCAGCACACCACCCGCGCTACGCTCCGCGACGGCTCGCGGATCGTCGTGGGCAGTACCACCATCATTTACCGGCAAGCCGAAGGGTGAAGCGGGGGCAATGTCAGAGCTGACCCTGACGGTCATGCGGCTGGGTTTCCTGGCCGTACTGTGGCTGTTCGTGATCGTGGCCGTACAGGTCATCCGCAGCGACCTGTTCGGTACGCGCGTCACCCAGCGCGGCTCGCGCCGGGAGGCAGGCCGGGCCCAGCAGGCCCAGCGCCAGGCGCCCCCGCAGCAGCGCCAGCAGCCGGCCGCCGGTGGCCGACAGCGCCGTAACGCGCCGACCAAGCTGGTCGTGTCCGAGGGCACCCTCACCGGCACCACCGTCGCGCTGCAGGGCCAGACCATCAGTCTGGGCCGGGCGCACGACAGCACCATCGTGCTGGACGACGACTACGCCTCCAGCCGCCATGCCAGGATCTACCCGGACCGCGACGGCCAGTGGATCGTCGAGGACCTGGGCTCGACCAACGGCACGTACCTCGACCGAACGCGGCTGACGACTCCCACACCGATTCCGCTGGGCGCGCCGATCCGTATCGGCAAGACCGTCATCGAGCTGCGGAAGTAGTGCTACATCATGAATAGGCGCGAGCGGAGCGAGCACGCAGCGTGGGCCCCCACCGCGGGCCCCGGCGCGCTCCCGACCGGAGGGTGGGCACCGTGCGGATGTACCCGGAGCCGACGGGCGAGGTGCGCATGAGTCTGTCACTGCGCTTCGCCGCCGGATCGCACAAAGGCATGATCCGGGAGGGCAACGAGGACTCCGGGTACGCCGGACCACGCCTGCTCGCCATCGCCGACGGCATGGGCGGCGCGGCCGCCGGTGAGGTCGCCTCCTCCGAGGCCATCTCCACCATCGTCGCCCTCGACGACGACGTCCCCGGCTCCGACGTCCTCACCTCCCTCGGCACCGCCGTCCAGCGCGCCAACGACCAGCTGCGCGCCCTGGTCGAGGAGGACCCCCAGCTCGAAGGCATGGGGACCACCCTGACCGCCCTGCTGTGGACGGGTCAGCGCCTCGGTCTGGTGCACGTCGGCGACTCACGCGCCTACCTGCTCCGGGACGGCGTACTGACCCAGATCACCCAAGACCACACCTGGGTGCAGCGCCTGGTCGACGAGGGCCGCATCACCGAGGAAGAGGCCACCACCCACCCCCAGCGCTCCCTGCTGATGCGGGCGTTGGGCAGCGGCGAGCATGTCGAACCCGACCTCTCCATCCGCGAGGTCCGCGCCGGCGACCGCTACCTGATCTGCTCCGACGGCCTGTCCGGCGTGGTCTCCCACCAGACCCTGGAAGACACCCTCGCCAGCTACCAGGGCCCCCAGGAGACCGTGCAGGAGCTGATCCAGCTCGCGCTGCGCGGCGGCGGCCCCGACAACATCACGGTCATCGTGGCCGACGTCCTCGACCTGGACACCGGGGACACCCTGGCCGGGCAGCTCTCCGACACCCCGGTCGTGGTCGGCGCGGTCGCCGAGAACCAGCACCAGCTGCACGACAACGGCATCATGCAGACCCCCGCGGGCCGTGCCTCCGGGCTCGGCCGGCAGGTGCCCGGGCAGGGCGGCGGCGAGTTCGGCCCGCCCGGCTCCGGCGACACCACCGGGTACATCCCCGCGGGCAGCTTCGGCGACTACACGGACGACGACTTCGTCAAGCCCCGCAAGGGCCGCAGGTGGCTGAAGAGATCCTTCTACACGGTCCTCGCGCTGGCCGTCATCGGCGGTGGCCTGTACGGCGGCTGGCGCTGGACGCAGACGCAGTACTACGTCGGCACCAACGGCGAGCACGTGGCGCTGTACCGGGGCATCAGCCAGGATCTGGCGTGGGTCTCGCTCTCGAAGGTGGAGAAGGACCACCCCGAGATCGAACTCAAGTACCTGCCGCAGTACCAGCAGAAGTCGGTCGAGGGCACCATCGCCGAGGGCGACCTGAAGACGGCCCAGAAGAAGATCGACGAACTGGGCGTCCAGGCCTCCGCGTGCAAGAAGGAATCCCAGGCGCAGGCCACGGAGAGCGAGAAGAACTCCAAGACGGGCGAGGGCGAGGCCGGCGGCACCACGGGAACCACTCAGTCCTCCCTCACGTCCAAAGCCACACCGACACCGACCGGCACGACCGCGCCGTCCCCGAACGCTTCCGCATCCCCGACCGCGCCCACGCCCACCCCCGGCCCCACCCTCTCGGACGAGGAGAAGCAGGTCGTCGGGAACTGCGGTACGCAGTAGGCAAGCCGTGAGAGGCCCTGTCACACGATGAGCAGCAGTACTACGAACACCTCGACGCACCACACGTCCACGATCGGCGCGATCGGCGCACCGAGCCGCCGCAACACCGAGCTGGCACTGCTGGTGTTCGCGGTCCTCATCCCGGTCTTCGCCTACGCCAACGTGGGGCTGGCCATCGACGACCAGGTCCCGTCCGGGCTGCTGAGCTACGGCCTGGGCCTCGGCCTGCTGGCCGGCGTCGCCCATCTCGTCGTACGCAAGTTCGCGCCGTACGCGGATCCGCTGATGCTGCCGCTCGCGACCCTGCTCAACGGCCTCGGGCTCGTCGCGATCTGGCGCCTCGACCAGTCCAAGCTGCTCCAGCAGATCCATGTCGCCGGCGGCAAGGCCACCAACCAGCTGATCTACACGGCGATGGGCATCGCCCTCTTCGCCGTCGTCCTGATCTTCCTCAAGGACCACCGCGTCCTCCAGCGCTACACCTACATCTCCATGGTCGGCGCGCTGGTCCTGCTGCTCCTCCCGCTGGTCCCGGGCCTCGGCGCCAACATCACCTACGGTGCCAAGATCTGGATCCAGGTCGGCAGCTTCACCATCCAGCCCGGTGAGTTCGCCAAGATCGTGCTCGCCGTCTTCTTCGCCGGATACCTGATGGTCAAGCGCGACGCGCTCGCCCTCGCCAGCCGCCGCTTCATGGGCCTGTACCTGCCGCGCGGCCGCGACCTCGGACCGATCATCGTGGTCTGGATGATCTCGATCCTCATCCTGGTGTTCGAGACCGACCTCGGTACGTCGCTGCTGTTCTTCGGAATGTTCATCATCATGCTGTACGTCGCCACCGAGCGGACCAGCTGGATCGTCTTCGGTCTGCTGATGTCCGCGGCCGGCGCCGTCGGTGTGGCCAGCTTCGAACCGCACGTCCAGACCCGTGTCCAGGCCTGGCTCGACCCGATGCGCGAGTACACGCTGAGCCGCAACGGCAGCAGCGACGGCATCGTCCACTCCGAACAGGCCATGCAGGCCCTGTGGGCCTTCGGCTCCGGCGGCACCCTCGGCACCGGCTGGGGACAGGGCCACTCCGAGCTGATCCGCTTCGCCGCCAACTCCGACTTCATCCTCGCCACCTTCGGCGAGGAACTGGGCCTGGCCGGCCTCATGGCGATCCTGCTGCTCTACGGCCTGATCGTGGAACGCGGCGTGCGCACCGCCCTCGCCGCCCGCGACCCGTTCGGCAAGCTGCTCGCGATCGGCCTGTCCGGCGCCTTCGCGCTCCAGGTCTTCGTGGTGGCCGGCGGTGTGATGGGCCTGATCCCGCTGACCGGTATGACGATGCCCTTCCTGGCCTACGGCGGTTCCTCCGTCATCGCCAACTGGGCCCTGATCGGCGTCCTGATCAGAATCAGCGACACCGCGCGCCGTCCGGCGCCCGCCCCCGCCCCCAGCCCCGACGCCGAGATGACCCAGGTGGTCCGCCCGTCATGAACAAGCCCCTGCGCCGGATCGCGATCTTCTGCGGCCTCCTGGTCCTCGCCCTGCTCATCCGCGACAACTGGCTCCAGTACGTCAAGGCCGACAGTCTCAAGGAGGACCCCGACAACCGTCGCGTCCTCATCGCCCGGTACGCCACGCCCCGCGGCGACATCATCGTCGACGGCAAGGCCATCACCGGGCACGCGGAGACCACGTCGGGCGACTTCAAGTACAAGCGCACCTACAAGGACGGCGCGATGTGGGCGCCGGTCACCGGCTTCGTCTCGCAGTCCTACGGCGCCAACCAGCTGGAGTCCATCGAGGACGGCATCCTCACCGGCAACGACGACCGGCTCTTCTTCCGCAACACCCTCGACATGCTCACCGGCAAGGCGAAGGAGGGCGGCAATGTCGTCACCACCCTCAACGCCGCCGCGCAGAAGGCCGCCTACGACGGTCTGAAGAAGCAGGGCGGCAAGGGCGCGGTCGCCGCCATCGAGCCGTCCACCGGGAAGATCCTGGCGCTGTCCTCCTACCCGTCGTACGACCCCTCGACGATCGCCGGCGGCAGCGACTCCGACGCGGAGGCCTGGAAGAAGCTCGACAAGAAGAACAACCCCGACGACCCGATGCTCAACCGGGCGCTGCGCGAGGTCTACCCGCCCGGCTCCACCTTCAAGGTCGTCACCGCGGCCGCCGCGCTGGAGAACGGCCTGTACACCTCGGCCGACGAGAAGACGGACACACCGCTGCCGTGGACCATGCCCGGCACCACGACCCAGCTGAAGAACGAGGGCAACATCCCCTGCAAGAACGCCACTCTGCGGGTCGCGCTCCAGTACTCCTGCAACACCGTCTACGGCAAGATCGGCTCCGACCTCGGCAACGAGAAGATGCTCGCCGAGGCCAAGAAGTTCGGTTTCACCGACGAGCAGTTCACGCCGGTCCGCTCCAGCGCGCCGGTCTTCTCCGACGACATGAACCAGTCGCAGACCGCACTGTCCTCCATCGGCCAGTACAACACCGCCGCGACCCCGCTCCAGATGGCCATGGTCGCCTCGGCGGTCGCCAACAACGGCACCCTGATGAAGCCGTACATGGTCGACTCCCTCCAGGCCCCGAACCTCGACACCCTGGAGAAGACCGAGCCGGAGAAGATGAGCGAGCCGCTGTCGGCGGAGAACGCGCAGATCCTCCAGTCGATGATGGAGACGGTCGTCAAGGACGGCACCGGCAAGAACGCGCAGATCAGCGGCGCCACCGTGGGCGGCAAGACCGGTACCGCCCAGCAGGGCGAGAACAACAGCAAGAACCCGTACGCCTGGTTCATCTCGTACGCCAAGGTCGGCGACAGCGCGCCGGTGGCGGTGGCGGTGGTCATCCAGGACGACGACGCGGTCCGCGAGAACATCTCCGGTGGCGGTCTCGCGGCGCCGATCGCGAAGAGCGTGATGGAGGCGGTCATCGACTCCAAGAAGTGACCCCGCTCACGTCCCCTTCACATCGGTGCACGTTGCGATACCGGTCCTGTATCGGGTGACGCACTTGGCCAGGTCACACAAAGCTAGCCGGGTACGGTAGGCCCGGAGTGCAGCCTCCGACGGCACACACGTGCCGGTCGGGACCGACGGAGAGGGCTGGTAGGAAGCTATGGAAGAGCCGCGTCGCCTCGGCGGCCGGTACGAGCTGGGCCAGGTGCTCGGCCGTGGTGGCATGGCGGAGGTCTACCTCGCCATGGACACGCGCCTCGGCCGCACAGTGGCGGTGAAGACGCTGCGCGCGGACCTCGCGCGCGACCCGTCCTTCCAGGCCCGGTTCCGCCGGGAGGCCCAGTCGGCCGCCTCGCTCAACCATCCCGCGATCGTGGCTGTCTACGACACGGGCGAGGACTACATCGACGGGGTCTCGATCCCGTACATCGTCATGGAGTACGTCGACGGCTCCACGCTCCGCGAACTCCTGCACTCCGGCCGCAAGCTGCTGCCGGAGCGCTCCCTGGAGATGACCATCGGCATCCTCCAGGCCCTGGAGTACTCGCACCGGGCCGGCATCGTCCACCGCGACATCAAGCCGGCCAACGTCATGCTCACGCGCAACGGCCAGGTCAAGGTCATGGACTTCGGCATCGCCCGCGCCATGGGCGACTCCGGCATGACGATGACGCAGACCTCCGCGGTCATCGGTACCGCCCAGTACCTCTCGCCCGAGCAGGCCAAGGGCGAGCAGGTCGACGCGAGGTCCGACCTCTACTCGACGGGCTGTCTCCTCTACGAGCTGCTGACGGTACGTCCGCCCTTCGTGGGCGACTCCCCGGTGGCCGTCGCGTACCAGCACGTACGCGAGGAGGCGCAGCCTCCGTCGGTCTTCGACCCCGAGATCACGCCCGAGATGGACGCCATCGTCCTCAGGGCCCTGGTCAAGGACCCGAACTACCGCTACCAGTCGGCCGACGAGATGCGCGTCGACATCGAGGCCTGTCTCGACGGCCAGCCGGTCGCGGCCACCGCGGCGATGGGCTCGGTGGGCTACGGCGGCTACCCGGACGACCAGCCGACCACGGCCCTGCGCGCCGACGCGGGCGCCACCACCATGCTGCCGCCGATGAACCCGGACGACAGCGGCTACGGCTACGACGACCGCCCCGACCGGCGCCGCCAGAAGAAGTCGAACACCTCGACGATCCTGCTGGTGGTGGCGGGCATTCTGGTGCTCGTCGGCGCGATCCTCATCGGTAAGTGGATCTTCAGCGGAGGAGGCACGGGCAACGACCAGGTGACCGTGCCGAACCTCATCAACCAGTCGCGGTCGGCAGCCGAGCAACAACTGACCAACGTCGATCTGAAGATCGGCCAGGTCACCCAGAAGGCCTGCGAGAACACGGCCAAGGGCAATATCTGCGACCAGGACCCCGACCCCCAAGCCTCAGTGGCCAAAAACTCCACCGTCAACCTGGTCGTGTCCACCGGAGCTCCGAAGGTCGCTGTCCCCAGTGTCCTCGGCCAGAACGTCGACGACGCCACGGAGACGCTGGAGGGCGACAAGTACCAGTTCGTCGTCAAGACCAAGCAGGAGGTGTCCACCGAGGCGGCGGGCACCGTCCTGAAGCAGGACCCGGAGCTCGGCGAAGAGGTGGAGAAGGGTTCCACCGTCACCCTCACCATCGCCAAGGCCGAGGAGAAGTCCACGGTCCCGGACGTCACCGGCCGGTCCTGTGACGACGCCAAGGCACAGATGACGGCGAACAACCTCGTCGGCAACTGCACCGAGGTGGAGACCGACGACACCAACCAGATCGGCAAGGTCATCTCAACCTCGCCGCAGGCCGGCACCCAGGCCGACAAGAACTCGTCGGTGAACATCCAGATCGGCAAGGCGAAGGACAAGACCGAGGTCCCGAACGTCGTCGGCCAGACGGTCGCCCAGGCCCGGCAGATCCTCAACAACGCCGGCTTCACGAACATCCAGTTCGCGAACGGCAGCGACCAGAGCGACACAGCGGTCGTGGCCCAGCAGAACCCGAACGCGGGCAACGAGGTCGACGATGCCGGCAGCACCCAGATCACCCTGGCCACGGTGAGCACCGGCAACGGCAACGACAACGACGGCAACAACGGCGGCGGCTTCTTCGGAGGCGTCGCCGGAACCGCGTACCGGACGGAGGACTAAATTCAGGCACTTGAGCTCGCAGCTCCGGACCATCTCGGTGACCAAACTGCGAGTTCCTGCCCGGTTTCGGTGGCCCGGTCTATGCTTCGGCTCTTCGCCCCCTGTAGGGCACTGCGTCGATTGCATGCCGAAGCTTGGGAATCGTTCACATTGTTGGGGTCTGTACGGTGAGCGATATAACTCCCCAGCTGGAAGCGACAGTTGATGATTGACGTGACGAGTGACATTGAGGCCGGTAAGGCCGCTATGAGTGCGACGAGCGCAGTGGATGACGGGCTGGTCGCCGACCTGGTGGTCCGGCCCCCATGTCGGTGGGGTGACGCTCACCGGGGGGGCGGATTGTTGCTGAAGTTCCCCCACTGAGCTGGACAGCCTGATACTGGGACGGATCGTCCCGGAGGAAGCAGTCCAGGTTGAGTGGCAAGAGCAACATGAGCAAGCGGTACACGCCCGAGTTCAAGCGGGACGCGGTGGAGCTGGTCCGCTCTTCCGGGCGGAATGTCACCGAGGTCGCCCGCGAGCTCGGCGTGAGTCCCGAGGGGCTACGCGGCTGGGTCAAGCAGGCGAAGACCGATCAGGGCGAGGGCCCGGCGGGCGCGCTGACCACGGCGGAGAAGCAAGAGCTCCAGCGGCTGCGCAGGGAGAACCGGGAACAGCAGCAGACGATCGAGATCTTGAAAAAAGCAGCGGCCTTCTTCGCGAAGGAATCGATGAAGTAGGCACGCTGTGCCGCTTCATCGATGCGGAGAAGGCCGCCGAGGCGCACCCCGGCGGCTACAGTGTCGCGCTGCTGTGCCGCGTGCTGGGCCTGCCCCGCTCCACCTATTACGCCTGGCTCGCCAGCCGGCCGGCAGCGGCCGAGAGGCAGCGTGCCGAGGACGAACTCACCGAGGAGATACGGGAGATCCACGGGAAGTCGCGCGGAGCGTACGGCGCGCCGCGCGTGCGCGCCGCGCGTGCACGCCGCGCTGCGGCGCGGCGGCCATGCGGTCAACCGGAAGAAGGTCCGAGCGGATTATGCGGGAGCGCGACATCCGGGGCGTGACCCGCCGCAGACGCCGGCACCTGACGAAGCAGGACACCAAGGCCGCCCCGGCCCCGGACCTGGTCGGGCGCGACTTCACCGCCGCCGAGACCGGCACGAAGCTCGTCGGGGACATCACGTATCTCCCGACGCTTGAGGGCTGGTGGTACCTGGCCACCGTCATCGACCTGGCGACACGCGAGGTGATCGGGTACGCGATGGCTGATCACCATCGGGCCGAACTGGTCACCGATGCCCTGCGGATGGCCGTCGGCCGGGGCGGCCTGGAGCCCGGCTGCATCATGCACACCGACCGTGGCAGCGAGTACACGAGTAGCGAATTCCGCTGCGAGCTAAGGAAGTTGAACCTGAGGCAGAGCATGGGACGAACCGGCATATGCTACGATAACGCCGCGGCCGAGAGCTTCTTCGGATTGCTGAAAGCGGAGATCGGCACCCCTGTCTGGGAGAGCCGCGAGGCTGCCCGCGCCGATGTCTTCCGCTTCATCGAGGTCGAGTACAACCGCACCAGGCTCCGCAAGCACCCCGAATTCGGGTACCTCACCCCACTCGAAACCCGAGCCAGGCTGCAGCAAGACTTCACCCCCGCAGCGTAAGTAATCGCTGTCCAAGATCAGGGGGGGGGGGAACTTCACTCCTCCGCCTCGCCCGCCAACGCATCAGCGTCCTGTTCGCCATGCTCCGAGACGGCACCTTCTACGAATCCCGCATGCCCGCGGACGTCGAGCTCGCCGCATGACCCCAGCAAGCCCGAACCATCCCAAACACGGACAAGGGTGCCTTGACGAAGGACATAGAGGCCCCGTTACCTTTTCTGTGGCCCCGCAATGGGGCGCCTGGCCCCCGGGTCCGGTATGGCTGTTTGCCCCCTGTCGTAGGTATGACCTGGGGGGTGTTGCCGCCGGGCTTCGGGGCACCGCTTGACCGCTGATGAGGGGCCTGACGACCGCCTGGTCCGGCGCAATGCCGGGCCGCTTCACGGGTGGGGATGTCTGCGTAACGTGGTTGCCGGCGTGTGGTGCCGCAGGGACGGCCGGGAGTTGAGGAGACGAGTGGCGAGGGGCGCGCGCACATGGTGGACACGACCGCGAGGCCGGGCACGAGAGTTGTGGATCACGTCGCGGACCCAGTCATCGCTGGTGCATGTCACCTCGGCGATCTTCGCCACGGCCACACCCTGTGCAACGGCAGCACCATTTGGGCCCGCCACTAGGGCACCAACGACCCCCTGCCACAGCAGATGATCCGTAGCAGCCGTCTGCCCTCGTCGTGGTCGATCTCCCGTATGCGTACTCGCGATCTGCCACTTGCACCGCCCGACGGCCGCACACACCCCAGGGCAGGATCCGGGCGGTACGTTGCAACAGGGGAAACGTTGCGTGATGCGGCAGTAGTCGAGCAGGCCCGCGACTATATCGGCGTCTGGAACCAGAACCCGAAATTCATCATTTGGACCGCGACCACCGGTGAGCCTCGCAAAGGTCCGACTCATCGCGACCAGCGTAAGGGAAGTCATCAATAACAACCCGAATTTGCGCGAACCGGATCATATGATCCTAGCATGCAAGGCTTCCACACCCTTGACAAGGAGCAATATTTTACGATTAGACGCAGAGACCTACAGCTTTCCAATACCCCAAAAGAAGAGGACACCATGAAATTCAAAGGAAATATAATACGTGGCGCAGCAGCAGTCTCATGCGCGTTCGGGCTAGCGATCGGAGTGACGGGATCGGCGATTGCCGCACCAGAGAATTATACCGTATATGACGGTTTTGGCAGGACGCTTGGTTACGGGCAATGGAACGATGATCCCTACGGTTCCATCCTGGGCGATTCCATCAGAGCATGCGACAGCTATTCGGATGGGATGTGGATGGTTGCCGTACTTGACATCGACCGGGACGGATACAGAGAGAGCAGTGACCGCATTGCCAGCACACGGGGACTTGTAGCTGGACAATGCTCCTCCTGGAAGAGCGGTGACTTGCCGGAGAATACAAGCTACACTCTTTGGGTTTCAAATGAGGAGAGCGGATGGACAGGCAACAACATCACGGTGACTGTTCATACGTAGAGCGCTTTGACAGGTCCTAGAATCTCTATCCCTTCCCGCCGCCAGTAAGCGATCGGAAAAAAGCGCAGCTCTTGGGTTTTCGAGCCTCAGGGCGATGAGGGTCCGTCACTAGTGACGGACCCTTTCCACTACTCGACGTAGCAATTTCGCCTTTTAGGCATGTTTACGACCCGACCATTGCAGCACTGCTTAGTACTCCAGCCGGACTTCTGTTTTTCTCCTGGTCAGCGGCCTGGCGGTGGGGAGTGTAGCGAGGGTTTGGCATGTGTGGGACGGTCTTGGACGGGCTGTCCCACCAACGTGTGCCCGCGCCGCATGTAATGGCAGCGTCGGGCACGTGCTTGGTGGCGACGCCGCCATCGCGACCAGTTCACCGCGTGGTCGCGGCGTGCAGGAGGGCGGCGGGGTTCAGTTGCCAGCAGACGACGGATTTCGGCTGGCGTGAGGTCCACGAGGTCGGGCGTGTCGGCCTCGGCACCCCCTTTTCGCGCTCCTGCACGGCCATCACCGCGAGGAACGTGTGGGCGAGCATGGCGAGTGTGATGTGCCGGTACCAGCCCACGTAGCGACGGACCTCGTACTGGTCCAGGCCGCACTCATTCTTCGCGCTCTGGAAGCACTCCTCGATCTTCCAGCGGCAGCCGGCAAGTCGGACCAGGTCGGCGACGGTGGCCTCCAGCGGGGCGTAAGCGAGGTAGTAGGCGATCTCGTCGGGCTTGCTGATGCTGCGGCGTGCCAGCATCCACCGCTGCCGGGTCGGCTCGTCGCCGTCGAACTCCCACACTGCGGGCAGACGGGCTGCGGCCCAGTCGTGGAACCGTTCGCCCTTGGCTCCCGGACCCGCCGACAGACGCTGCCATGCCTCGGGCGGGGCCTGGGCGAGGACGTGGTCGATACGCGGGCCGTGGACGGGCTGGGACTTGGGCACGGCGACGACGTAGGAGAGGCCGTGGCCCTCGAGGAATCGCCGGAAGTGCGAGTCCTGTCCGTAGGCGGAATCCGCGGTGACCCAGGCGATGGGGAGCGGGGAGGCCAGGGCCCGACGGATGATGTCTCGGGCGAGGTCGCCCTTGGTAGCGAAGGTGCGCTCGTCGGGGACGCGGGCCGCTTGGCAGCGTTCCCGGTCGGCTGTCCAGGACTTGGGCAGGTAGAGCTCGCGGTCGACCAGGGCGTGGCCGCGGCTGGTGGCGTAGGCGGCGAAGACACCGATCTGGCAGTTCTCGGTCCGTCCGGCGGTGCCGGAGTACTGGCGTTGCACTCCGGCGGAGGTGGTGCCCTTCTTCACGAAGCCGGTGTCGTCGAGGATCAACACACCGTCTGCCCGAGGCCGCCTGGGAGACCTCCGTGCACCAGGACGGCAGCCTCCAAGAGGGCTACTTCGTGGCGGAGCTGACCGGGCTGAACACCCGCGAGGGCTGGCCCGAGGGCATGCGGCTGATCGTGCGCCGGGTGCGTCCGACCCGGCGGCACCTGAAGAAACTCACCGCGTTCGAGAAGAAGACCGGCTGGCGCTACTGCATCACCGCCACCAACATCCGCCACCTGTGGGGCATCGCCGGCTCGGGCCATGCCCAGTTCCTGGACGTGCTGCACCGCTCCCACGCCGGCGTGGAAGACCGGGTACGCACCAACAAGGCCATGGGACTGGACAACTTGCCCTCCGCCGCGTGGGAAGTGAATCGCGGCTGGATGCTCGCCGCGAACCTCGCAGCCGACCTCGACGCGTGGGTGCGGCTGCTGGCCTGCACGACATCGAGGGCCTGGCCGACGCCGAGCCGGACACCATGCGCTTCCGCCTCTACCACCTGCCCGCCCGCCTCGCCGATCACGCCCGACGCCGCTGGCTGCGGATCGAGAAAACCTGGCCCTGGGCAGAAGCATTCACCACCTGCTGGCAGCGGCTGACCGCCCTGCCAGCCATCACCTGACCACAGCCAACAGCCCCTGCGGAACAAGGGAAGGAGTACGCCCGCACGACCTCCGGGTGCCGTGGAACCCCGGCGCAGCCGCCGCGACACGCGAAGGCCCCGCCCGCGATCACGCGGAACAAACAGGGCGAACCGACAGCCTGGTCATGCCCTCACGACCGCTGACGAATCGAGGTTAGTACATCGCTCCATCGACATACAGACACAGATAGAAGATTTAGTTGCTATCACCAGTACCTGCCCGGACTGGGTGGCGGTAGCCGATCATTGAGCCGCTGTAGATTCTGGGTGGCGGCTGATAGCCACGAAAACGAAGCCGCAAGAGGATGTTGCGACATGGGCTTCCACAATTCCATATGGCTGCTCCTCACTGAATCCCCAGCAATCAGATGACTTCTTCGAAGGAGGGAACGGCTAGCTCCACGAAGAACTCCGCACAGAGATAAGCCCCCGACGCCCATAAGAGAGCGACGGGGCTTTGTCATGTTGACCCGCGTCCGCATCGCGGGTGCACTCGGTGGCCGGCCGCTGGCGTGTTCGCATACCGATCGTGTCTTCCTATGTGACGACTCGTTGTCCCCGTTGGGGTGGGGTGACGAAGCTCTGCCCTGGCCATGGGGCCACGCCTCAACCGGAAGGGCAGAACATGATCAACGAATCGGCACTGCTGGAATCCAAGACCCTGCGCGACGGCGTGCTGGAACGGACGGACGTACTCGACAGGGTCAAAGCGCTGTCACTGCTGCCGGACGGGATGCATGTGACCACGGCGATGGTGGCGGCCTACTTCGAGGTGGGTCTCGAAGCTGTCAAATCGCTCGTCAAGGACCACCGGACAGAACTGGAGACCAATGGATACCGTCTGCTGACCGGTGAACAACTGAGGTCCTTCAAGAACCTCAGTGGGATTCAGTCGCGCACCGCATCCCTCGCTCTCTTCTCCCGCCGAGCCGTCCTCAACGTCGCCATGCTCCTCCGCGACAGCGAAGTCGCACGTCAGGTGCGTGTGTACCTCCTGGACATGGAGTACCTGGCCCGCACCCAGCCTGTGGATAACCCTGTCCACGCGGACACCGTCTCCCTCGACGACCGCATCGACCAACGCATCACCCACATCCTCGGCAAGACCGTCGTACCTATGTTCAACGCCCTGATCGAAACATCGGGCGAGCACCGCAAGGAACTGATCGCCCTGCGGGCAGGAGTCCAGCGCATCGAGCGACGTCTCCACCAGCACCGCACCCGCCTTCAACGACTCGAAGGCGTACGAGACGACCGGCCCGCCGTCGGAGTCATGGCCGCCATGGACGCCATGAACGGCCGCACGTTCGAACACCACATCGCCAAGCTGCTGCGCCGCGACGGATGCACCAACGTGACTGTGCAGGGCGGCCACGGAGACCGGGGTATCGACGTCAGCGGGCTCACGGCCGGTGGACGGCGCCTTGTCGTCCAGTGCAAGCGGTTTGCGCCGTACCTCAACATCACCAGCTCCGACATGCAGAAGTTCGTCGGGGCGGCCAAGGTTCTCCACAGGGCGGAGGTGGCGCTCTTCGTGGCCACTTGCCCGTTCACCTCGGAAGCCCTGAGCATCGCCGCCGAGACCGGGATCCACGTTGTGCACCGTGGACTCCTGGAAGAGTGGGGCTCCGGGGAACCACTGGAAGTCCTGCAGTAGACACGGCCTGACGCAAAGAGGCCCGAAGCCGCAAGAGATAGTTGCGGCTTCGGGCCTCCGCCATGCTAGGTCAGTTCCTTCGGCAGCGTCCGCTCGCTGTCCACCTTCTCGGTGCGCACCAGCTCGCCCCAGACGACATAGCGATAGCGGGACGTGTAGACCGGCGTGCACGTCGTCAGGGTGATGTAGTGGCCGGCCTTCTTCTTGCCGGAGTCCGTGGGGATCTGGCCGAGGACCTTGACGTTGTACTTCGAGGTCTCGGCGAGGACGGCGTAGACCTTGTAGACGTACCACTCGTTCTTGGTCTCGAAGACGATCGCGTCGCCCGTCTTGACCTTGTCGATGTTGTGGAACTTCGCGCCGTGGCCGTCACGGTGGGCGGCGAGGGAGAAGTTGCCCGTCTTGCCGCTGGTGGGCAGCGTGGCCTTGACGGGGTCGGTGTAGTAGCCGGCGACGCCGTCGTTGAGGATCTTCGCCGAGGTGCCCTTCTCGACCAGGACCACGCCGTTCTGCATCGCGGGGACGTGCAGGAAGCCGATGCCGTTCTTGGTGTCCAGCAGGCCGGGGCCGCCGGTGTTCCGCTCGGTCCAGCTGTCGCGCACCTTGTCGGCCTGTTTGTCCGCCGCGCGGTCGGCGACGACGTTCGTCCACCACAGCGAGTAGACGACGAACAGGCCCAGCACCAGGCCTGCCGTGATGAGGAGTTCACCGAAGACACTGACCGCCATGGCGATCCGGCCGGTGCCGCGGCGGCGCGCCGGTGACACGGTGTGCTGCTCTTGCTCGGTGGTCGCTGCCACTAGTCATCTGCCCTTACTGGACGAGCGCATCCGGCTTGCCCTTGCTGCGCGGCCGTTCCTCGACCATCTTGCCCCAGACGATCAACCGGTACTTGCTGGTGAACTCCGGCGTACAGGTGGTGAGGGTGATGTAGCGGCCGGCCGTGGTGAAGCCGGATCCCTTGGGAACGGGATCGATCACGCTCGTGTTGCTCGGAGAGGTCACCGGCAGTGTCGACGACATCTTGTAGACGTAGTACTCGTCCTGCGTCTCGACGACGATCGAGTCACCCGGGCTGAGCTTGTTGATGTAACGGAAGGGCTCACCGTGTGTGTTGCGGTGGCCGGCGAGAGCGAAGTTGCCCGTCTTGGCGTCGGGCATCGCCGTCTTCAGCGCGCCCTCGCTGTAGTGCCCGACCATGCCCTTGTCGAGCACCTTCTTGTTGCTGACGCCCTCGGCGATCGGCACGACCACATCCAGCTTGGGGATGTGCAGAAGGGCGAAGCCCTGCCCCGGCTCGAAGGTGCCCGGAGCACCCTTGCCGCTCGCCCAGTCGTCCTGGAGGCTGCTCGCCTCCTTGTCCGCCGCCGCGTGCGCCCGGACGTTGGTCCACCACAACTGGTAGCTGACGAACAGCAGCATCAGTACACCGGTGGTGATGAACACCTCGCCGATCGCCCGGCTCGCGAAGACGGCCGCGCCGGGCTTGCGCGCCTTGGCCTGCCGACGGGCCTCGACACGGGAGAGCGGCCTGCCGTCCGGTGACTCCTGCTCCGGCTGCGACTCGGAAGCGGCACCACCGCCGTGACGCCCGTGACGGCCCTTGGCGGCCTTTCTGCGGGCCGCGCGGCCGCCTTGCGGGGATCCAGTGGCGGATGTGGCGGAAGAGGCCGCAGAGGCGGATCTGAGGGGAGGGGGCGGATCGGGTATCCGCAACGCCACCGTCTCGTCGTCGGCGGGGGGTACATACGGTGCCTGTGCCCCGCCGGAGGGATCGCCGCCGTAGGACTCGTACGGCGCGTCGCCGTACAAGTCCTCGCGCTCGGGGCGCAGGGCCGTCACGCCGTGGCCCTGCCCACCACCGGGGCGAGCCCCGCCGACCTCGCCACCGCGCCCTGGTCCCCGCACTCCACCAGCCAGTTGGCCAGCATCAGGTGCCCGTGTTCCGTCAGCACCGACTCGGGGTGGAACTGCACGCCCTCGACCGCCAGTTCACGGTGCCGCAGCCCCATGATGATCCCGTCGTGCGTCCGCGCGGTGACCTCCAGCTCGGCCGGGACCGTCGCCGGCTCGGCGGCCAGGGAGTGGTACCGGGTTGCCGTGAAGGGCGTCGGAAGACCAGCGAAGACACCCTTGCCCGCGTGTTCCACGAGGGAGGTCTTGCCGTGCAGCAGCTCCGGGGCGCGGTCCACGACGCCGCCGTACGCCACCTGCATCGACTGCATGCCGAGACAGACGCCGAAGACGGGCACCCCGGTCGAGGCGCAGTGGCGGACCATGTCCACACACACGCCCGCCTCCTCCGGTGTCCCGGGGCCCGGCGACAGCAGTACGCCGTCGAAGCCGTCCCGGGCGTGCGTCGTCGACACCTCGTCGTTGCGCAGCACCTCGCACTCGGCACCCAGCTGGTACAGGTACTGGACCAGGTTGAAGACGAAGCTGTCGTAGTTGTCGACAACGAGAATGCGTGCGCTCACTGGTTGTCCACCGTCACATCGTTGAAGGGCAGCAGCGGTTCGGCCCACGGGAAGACGTACTGGAAGAGGACGTAGACCACAGCAAGCGCCAGCACCAGTGAGAGCAACGCCTTCACCCATACGTTCCCCGGCAGATGCCGCCAGATCCAGCCGTACATGCCGTCCCTTCCGTCGCACCACGGCACCAGACACACGCCGTACCGCACCAGACTAACGGCGCAGGGCCACAGGCTTGCCGTCCTCCACAGGCTGTGTGGAGTCCAGGTGTGCCCAGACGATCAGCCGATGACTGTGTCCCCACTCCGGATCGCACGTGGTCAGCGTGAGATAGCGGCCGGGCCGCGTATACCCCGACTTACGTGGCACAGGATCGATCACCTCAATGTCGGTGGGCACGGTTTTGTAAGGCCCTTTGTCGATCCGATACGTGAACCAGGACGTACCGTCCGTCAGCACCACCGCATCCCCGCGCCGCAGCTTCGGGAAGTCCTTGAACGGATCGCCGTACGTCCGCCGGTGCCCCGCGACCGAGAAGTTGCCCTCCTGCCCGAGCCGCGCGGTGTTCGCGTAGTGCCCCAGGCCCTTCTTCAGGGTGCCGACCTCGGTGCCTTCGAGCACGGGCTTGTTCCACGTGAAACCAAGCCGCGGGATGTACATGATCGCGAAGGGCTTCCCGCTCCGGTACGGCGCCGGCTGGGCCTCGGACGAGGACGGGGACGCGGACGCACCGGCCGTCACCTCGGGCTGCTGGATGCTCCCCTGCGACCACTGGTTCTGTAACTGGTCGATCTGGTCGTCCATGACGGTGTCGGCCTTCACACCGGTCCAGAACAGCACATAGGCGACGAACAACACGATCAGGGCGCCGACGGTGATGCACAGCTCGCTGACGGTCCTGACGACGACACGCACCGGCGGCTCCAGGGACTCACACCGTGCTCACTCCACGGGCTTGGCGTACTGCAGATCCACTGTGCCCGAGTAGCCCGGAAGAGTCACCGTGCCGTCGTCGACGACGTTCCAGCCGAGGCCGTAGACATTGACGTAGACCATGTAGTTCTGGATCGCCTTGGAGTCCGCGAGCGCCTGCTTCAGCTTCTCGGGGTCGCCCACCGCCTGGATCTTGTACGGCGGTGAGTAGACGCGGCCTTGGAGGATCAGGGTGTTGCCGACGCAGCGCACAGCGCTGGTGGAGATCAGCCGCTGGTCCATGACCTTGACGCCCTTGGCGCCGCCCTTCCACAGGGCGTTGACCACGGCCTGGAGATCCTGCTGGTGGATGACCAGGTAGTCGGGCTGCGGCTCGGGATAGCCGGGGAGCTTGGCGGTGGCGTTGGGCGGGGCGTCGTCGAGCGTGACCGTGACCGCGTCGCCCTTGATCTTCTGGGTGCCCGCCCGGTCCTCCAGGGCGGCGAGCTTGTCGTCCTCGGCCTTCGTGCTGCCGTCGTCGCGTTCGGCGAGCGACTCGACGTCCCGGCGCAGTGAACCGTTCGCCTCGTCGAGCCCGGCGTTGTTGTGGCTGCGCTCCTGGATGAGGTCCGAGAGCTTCAGCATGGACGCGTCCGTGCGGATGTCGGTGCCCTTGGCCGTATTGAAACTCGTGAAGAAGATGAGCCCCGCGAGAGCGAAGACACCCGCCGTGAGCACCCTGACCGGCCGGAAACCCCGCCCTCGGCCAGGGCTGGATCCGGACTGGGGGGAGTCGGCAGAATTGCTCAACGTACCCTTATCTCCTTCGGCGCCGCGGAAGCACTACGCTAACGGACGCCCGGGGGAGCACTAAGTGTCCCCTTGTACGCTGCCCCCGAGCCCGACCGAGTTCCCTGCGCGGCCACGCAGCGCATCGACAGGAGAGACCCTCGTGCCGAAGTCACGTATCCGCAAGAAGGCCGACTACACGCCGCCCCCGGCGAAGCAGGCGACCGCCATCAAGCTGAACAGCCGCGCCTGGGTGGCCCCCGTGATGCTGGCCATGTTCCTCATCGGGCTGGCCTGGATCGTCGTCTTCTATGTGACCGACGGCTCGCTGCCCATCGATGCTCTGGACAACTGGAACATCGTGGTCGGCTTCGGCTTCATCGCCGCCGGATTCGGCGTCTCCACCCAGTGGAAGTAGCTCTGCCCAGGGGTATCCGCTGAGTTATCCACAGCCCAGGTGCATTTCCACAACGGGCTGGGGAAAAGACGACGATCTGTGGATAACCCATCTGGTGTTGACGCCGGTACGACCATCGGACCAGCCTCCGCAAGCTTGTTCGCCCCCTGCCTGACCTGCATAGACACGGGTCAGCGACAGGGGGCACAGCTGTTCCCGCACTGTATGCACAAGATCCGGCACTCGCTGTGGACAACGTGCTGCTCAGGTGAGCTGCGCGGTCCTCACCAGGATCATGACCACGACGACCAGCAGGACCAGCGCACAGGTGCCGTACTGCACGAGCGCCCGCCGCTCACGCGGGGCGTGGACCATGCCGTAGCCCGTGATGAGCCCGGCGACGAGGCCGCCGATGTGGGCCTGCCAGGAGATGCCGCTCCAGCCGAAGGTGAAGATCAGGTTGATCACCAGGAGCGCGATGATCGGCCGCAGATCGTAGTTGAGCCGCCGCATCAGGACCGCGGTCGCGCCGAAGAGGCCGAAGATGGCACCGGAGGCGCCGAGGGTCGGGGTGGTCGGACTGGCCAGCAGATAGACCAGGGCGCTTCCCGCGAGACCGGAGACGAAGTAGACCGCGAGATAGCGGGCACGGCCCAGGGCCGCTTCGAGGGGGCCGCCGAGCCACCACAGGCTCAGCATGTTGAAGCCGATGTGCCAGATCTCCTGGTGCGCGAACATCGAGGTCACCAGGCGGTAGTACTGCCCGTCCGCGACGCCCTCGGTGATCGGGAACGGCGCCGACGGATAGGCACCGACAAGGCTGAGATCCGCCGCCAGGGACGCGTTGGCCTGGATGGCGATGAACACCGCGAGGTTGATCCCGATCAGGATCTTCGTGAACAGCCGGGGATCGGCCGTGACGCTACCGCCCGCGATGGTGCGCGGCCTCGCCGCGGACGGAGCCGGTCCGCTGCCGCCCCCGTCGCGCACGCAATCGGGGCAGTGGAAGCCGACGGAGGCGCTGACCATGCACTCGGGGCAGATCGGGCGCTCGCAGCGGGTGCAACGGATGCCGGTCTCACGGTCCGGATGCCGGTAGCAGCCGGGCAGGCTCTGGGCCTGAGGTGAACCGCCTGCCGCCTGTTCCATGAC
The DNA here is from genome assembly GCF_044903305.1 of Streptomyces sp. NPDC019531. Lineage (NCBI taxonomy): Bacteria > Bacillati > Actinomycetota > Actinomycetes > Kitasatosporales > Streptomycetaceae > Streptomyces > Streptomyces sp. NPDC019531. The sequence continues at coordinate 262,561 of NZ_JBJDQL010000003.1, forward strand.
ATCCCCTAGGTCGTCGTACGCACATGCACCGCCCCGCTCATCCTTACGGTTGAGCGGGGCGTTTGGTTCCCTTCGCGCGGGTTCCCGCGGGGCCTCAGCGGGTCTCGACGACGACCGACTCGATGACGACGTCGTTGACCGGCCGGTCGTTGGGGCGGGTGGTCTTGACACCGACGATGGCGTCCACGACCTTCTGGCTGGCCGCGTCCGTGACCTCGCCGAAGATGGTGTGCTTGCGGTTCAGCCAGGCCGTCGGGGAGACGGTGATGAAGAACTGCGAGCCGTTGGTGCCCGGACCCGCGTTGGCCATCGCGAGCAGGTAGGGCTTGTTGAAGGCGAGGTCGGGGTGGAACTCGTCCTCGAACTCGTAGCCCGGACCGCCGATGCCGGTACCCAGGGGGTCACCGCCCTGGATCATGAAGCCACTGATGACGCGGTGGAAGATCGTGCCGTCGTAAAGCCTCTTGGTGGACTTCTCGCCGGTACCCGGGTGCGTCCACTCGCGCTCGCCCTGGGCGAGTTCGACGAAGTTCTTGACCGTCTTCGGGGCGTGGTTCGGCAGGAGCCGGACTTCGATGTCGCCGTGGTTCGTCTTGAGGGTGGCGTAAAGCTGCTCGGCCACGATCTGCCTTCCGTTGTCTTGTTGTGCCCCTCCGATCCTCGCATGAATCAGGCCGAGGAGGCTCCGGGCAGAGGCGCCGGGCGGCGATCCGTGGCATTGTCGTCGACAAGCCCCTGTTGCCACGTATTCATCCGCTATTGATCCGGATGCCCGCCCTCAGGTGCCGGACTGTGCCCCGGCAGGCATGATCCGTAAAAGGGTGGAAAGTCGAAATACCGTACGCCACCGAGGAGGAGGATCCCGTGACCCGCATCGACAGCGTGCGCGCCGCGACCGGCTCGGCGAAGGACAGCGTGCTGCACGCCGCGGAAGTGGTGGCGCCCTACGCCGACACGGCCAAGGACAAGGCTTCGCACTATGCGGCAGAAGCACGCGTACGGCTCGCGCCGAAGGTCTCTCAGGCGGCCGAGCAGGCGCGTGTCCAGTACGGCGCCCATGTCGCGCCGCGTCTGGAACAGGCCCGTACGCATGTTCCGCCGAAGGTCGACCACGCCGCCCACGAGGCAGCCGTCCGTACCCGCAAGGCCGCCAGGCAGGCCGCCGACTATTCACGTCCGAGGATCGAGCAGGCCGTCGCCGTGGCCGGACCGGTCGCCGAGGAGGCCACGGCCCGCAGTGCGGCCGCGCTGGTCGCGCTGCGTGGCCAGGTCTCGCCCAAGGAGATCCAGAAGCTGGTCCGCAAGCACGAGCGGCGGGCGCGGGCCGGACGGCTCGCCAAGGCCCTCGCGGTCGCGGGCATCGTCGCGGGCGGCGCCTTCGCCGCCTGGAAGTGGTGGGACAAGCAGGCCAACCCGGACTGGCTGGTCGAGCCCCCCGCCGCGACCGAGGTGCCCGAGACGGGTCGGCTGACGTCCGTGGACGGCACTGGCCAGTCCGCCCTGGACCCGGAGGTCCAGGCAAAGGAGGCCGAAGAGGACGCCGCCCGGCACGACGAAGGGCGCTGACGCCGGTCCGACGGCGTGTACCAGTGGTGGGGCGGAGCGTTCTCCGCCCCACCGTTGTGCTCACCCCACGGGCCGAACCGGTGTGACGGGCTCCCGTGCGGCAGTCGCGGGGACACGTCTCCCGCACCGAAGGGCCGCCGCCCTCATGAAGCCCTCGCACCGTGGGCTGCCCGCCCTGGCCGGCGTACTGCTGCTCGTACCCGACGTACGTCGGGTACGTCGGGTACGAGCCCGCCGACGTACGGCGTCTCGGCGAACTCGGCGCATGGCTCGGCGGACCCGCGCCCCGGGTCGGGCACGTGTATCCGCCCGGCGACCGCTGGAGCAGCATCGAGGGAGCGTCGGGCTGTCCGAAGGCCTGGGCGGCCTGGCGACGGGCCGACCCGAAGCGGATGTTCTGCCTAAACGTGCCGCAATGTGCCGCTGCTTGCGCGGGGCGTCCAGGTCCGCCGCAGCATCTCGTCCACCAGCGACTTGAACGGAGCGAGCCGGGTCGCCCGGGGCGGGAGTTCTTCCGTGGCCGCGGCCACGCGGAGCCCAACGCCTTCTGCACCGTGGGGTGCCCGACCCCGTACTTGCGCATCAGAGCACGCTTGCCCAGCCCGGCACGGTGGTCACGGCGGATCGCCGCACATAGCTCGGTCCTCGACTTCGACGCCATCGGCGGTCCCCAGAGGTATGGAGCGCCCCAGGAGCACCCCCGTCCCCACCGCAAGCCCCCAGGTGTTGCTGGAACTCGTGCGGGGCGGCAGTAGACCGCACGGGAGCCCTGCCCGAGAACGTCATCCGGTTTACCCGCGGCCTGGAGGCAGCCCAGCGCTCCGGCACTGTCGAACATGTACGCCGCCTGCACGCCGGAAGACACGAGGACTACCAGCAACGCGTCTTCACCGACCTCGCCAGAGCCTCCGAGAGGCGGGCCTGGGACGTCCGCTCCCAGCTGCAGATCGCCACGACCCTCACCCGGCGCGGCGCCAGCGCCTCCGAGCAGCGCGTCCCGGCCGCAGCCCGCACCTTCCTCCGCCAGCAAGACCACATCCCCGCCGCCAGCGCGGGCCCGACGATCCTCTATCTCCCTCCCCCGCCCCCGCCACAAACGCGAACGGCCCGGCCCGCCACGCGAGGGCCCTCAAGCCGCAGCCGCCGCGCCGACAGCAATCCCCAAAGGAGGCACCGGAACAACACCTCGACGGCGCACGCCAGGAGCGCCGTCAACGCCGAGCTGCGCTAGTCGCCCAGGGCCTCCGCGTCAGGCCCAGCGTCCTGCCCTCAGGCCCAGCAGAAGCCGGACATGGACGGCACGTCGCCGGAGCGGCTCGGAGCGGGCAAGTTTGCGCTGATCACCAGCTACCGCAAGAACGGCACCCCGGTCGCCACCCCGGTATGGGTGGTGCGCGACGGCGACACACTCGGTGTGTGGACGACCGCCGACTCCTGGAAGGTGAAGCGGATCCGGGCTTGCGGCGACATCCTCGTCGGTCCCTGCGACCTGCGCGGCCACCCGACCGGCAGCCAGGTCCCCGCCACCGCCGAGATCGGCGACGAGGCGACCGTCGCCCGCTACCGCGAGCTCATCGTCCGCAAGTACGGGATCACCGGCCGGCTCACGCTGCTCGGCAGCCGCCTGCGCGGCGGGCTGAAGGGGACCGTCGGCATCCGGGTGAGGCTCCAGCCCTGAGACGCGTACGGCCGCGCGGTCCCCTCGGGGAGAACCGCGCGGCCGTCACCACGGTGCGTCCCGTCCTACGACGCGTCCAGCACCGTGCCGCTCACCACCGGTCCGCCGGGCTGCGGGTCGCCGTTCTCGCCGGCCAGCTGGAACCGAACCGACTCGGCGGGCTCCGCCACCTGGTCCTTGACCGTGGGCAGCGTCAGCTCCGCGCTCGGTTGCCCGGCCGGCACGCTCGCCCACAGGGACAGGAGCGTCACCGACGACAAGGGGCGCTCCGGATCGGGATCCTCGCTGGTGGAGTCCGTGAACCACGCCGGGTCCACGTCCTTCGTGGACAGCTCCGGGCCGTCGGTGACGGGTACGACGACGTAGTCCGCCCCGACGTCCACGTCCGCCACCGCGGACAGGGACACCTTCCACCGCAGGGGCTGTCCCTCGGTCACCCGGTCCGCGACCGGCGTCACGCTGATCGTGGGCTTCGGGTCGTCGTTCTGCACGATGACCCCGCCGGCGTACGAGCCGATGACGGAGCCCCGCACGGCCTTCACCAGCACCGTGGTGTCCACGTCGCCGGAGAAGCGCGTATTGCCCTTCGCCTCGACCGGCACTCTGATGTCATGGCCGCCCGGCCGCACCGTCACCAGGTGGTCCTTCGCCTCGCGGGTGGCCGTGTCGACGACGTAGACGCGTACCTGGCCGCTGCCCTGCCCGGACACCTGCACGGGCACCTGGTACGTACGGGTGCCCGAGTTGCCCTCCTTGACCGAGAGGCGGCCGATGTCGACGCGCGGCAGTGCGGCCGCCCGCACCGCGGGGGTGCCGGGGCGCCAGCCCCAGGCGTCCATCAGCCAGGCCTGCCCCTTGGGCGAACGGGGTGTCAGTTCAAGGGACTTGATGTGCTTCAGGTCGAGACCGGCCCGGGATGCCGCAGTCAGGGGCACACGGACTTCGCGTGCCCAGTAGGAGCTGGTCCGTTGAGTGCCGGGCAGTCCGTCGACGCGAACGCGGCCGAGTGCGGCGCGCTTGCCGTGGGTGTCGGTGAGGGACACGTCGAGGCGGGTGTCCGTCGAGTTCGGCGGCACGATCACGCGGAGCGCCATGTCCTTGGCACCTGCGAGCCCGACCGCGTTCGCGGGACTCAGCCGCACCGCCGATCCGGCCGCGGACCAGTCCAGGGCGACCGCGCGGCGGCCGACCTCACGGTCCGTCTCCCACGACGCGAAGTGCGGGGAGGCCCCCTGAACGTCGGGTCCGAGGCAGGCCACGTGCTCGTCCGGGTCCACGGCCGAGCACAGCCGTCCGCCGGTCACCGTGACCTTGCCGTCCGGCAGGAACCCGCCGGTGCGGTTCGCCCCGACCGCGTGGGTGAGCACCCGCGCGGGATCGGCCGAGGGCGCCCGCCTGCCCGAACCGTCGAGCAGCGGCCGTACCCGGTCGTCCCCGGCGACGAACAGCCGGGCCGCGGCGGCGATGTAGGTGCTGCCCGCCTTGTGCTGCTGGTCGGCGGACAGCCGGGTCGCGGTGCCCGGCGAGCACACCGGGTCAGGATTCTCGGTGTCGTCGTAGAAGTCGTCGGCCGAGGGCGCCTCGGACTGTCCGGGCGTCCACTCCGAGTTGAAGAAGTTGTGGTCGGCGCCCACCACGTACACCGCGCTGTGCAGCGCGGCACCGCGGCTGACCGAGCGGGTGCCGTCGACGTACACCTCGCCCTGCAGGTCGGAGACGTCGCCGTCGCAGCCCGGCAGGATCGTCGCCGACGGCACGTCCGCGACGGGATTCTGGCCGAAGTTCGTCGGTCCGATCAGGACGGTGCCACGGATGTGCCAGCGCACCGGGCCGTGATAGCCGTCCTGCGCGGTCGGCGGCGGATAGAGGCTGTCCATAGCCGCCCGGTTCACGCCCTCGCCGCCGCGCGAGTGGCCGACGAGCAGGACGCGGGACAGGTCGGCCTTCGGGGCGTTTCGTACGACCGCGGGGGCCGAGCCGGGGTGGGCGGCCCAGTCGGCCCAGCGGGCCAGGTGCTGCCGCACCAGGGACGAGCGGGCCTGGGCGCCGCCGTCCTCGACGTCGTCCTGGCCGTTGATGCCGTTGGCGGAGATGGAGACCGTCACATAGCCCTGTGACGCGAGGAGTTGCTGGTCGCGCAGATAGCCGCGGTAGCTCGGGATCTCCTTGGTGCCGGTCGGGCAGGGCCAGACGAGACTCGTGTCGTCGCCGGAGTAGCAGGTGGGGTGGCGGCCGTGCAGGAACAGCGCGAGCGGCCGGCTGCCGGTGGCGGCCTTGGGCGCGACGACCACGGCGCGCATCTCGACGGGCTGGGGGAAGTCGGGCAGCTTCACCGGGGCGAGGTCGTACTCGCCGGTGGTCGTGCGGTACTGGCCCGGCTTGCCGGGGTCGACGGAGTTCGCCGGGAGCCGGGCCGGCGGCTGTGCCGCGTCACGCCGGGCTCGCGGGGCCTCGGTGCGGCCCGCGGCGTCCAACTGCCGCCCACCCGCGCGTACTTCGAGCCCCTTCAACGTGCTCGTCGACTGGCCGTGTTCGAGGCCGAGCCGGAATGTGCGCCCGTCCTTCCCGGGTGTCGGGTGGCCGAGCAGCCGGTCCCCGGCGTAGAAGTCGACGCGTGCGTCTCCTATCGGCACTGGTGCCGTCGAGCGCCACACCAGCTGCCGCGCGGCACCCTCGCCGGCGATCCGCCAGCCGTGCGGGAGCGTGCCGTCGCCGCCTTCCGTCACCGCAGTCGGTCTGCCGGCCGACGGCGGTGCCGCCTGTGCCAGCCCTGGTGATCCCCCCGCCACCGCGAGCACCGCCGCAGCGGTCACCCATATTCGCCGGGCACGGAACAAGGTTGCCCTCCTCAAGTACGGAGCACAGGCGCCCCGTTGGTCAGCGGGGGCCTCTCGCGTCCCGGAGGACGGGCTGGGGAGTTTGTGGGTTGCCTGTGTCCGGGGATTCGTCCGGTGTCCGGCCGTGCGATCAGGCCCACGGGGGCGGCCAGGCATGGGCGCCCGGCCTTCGGGACAGGAGCAAGGCGGTCACGGCCGCGGAGGCTCAATGAGCCGAACTCCGTTGCGCGCCGCCGTCGTCGGCACCGGCCACTGTGCCCAGACCTTCACCCGGAGCCTCGTCGCACGCCCCGCCCACCACGTGGTTGCGCTGTGCGACCCGAGCCCGACACGGATGGCCTTTCACAACCGCCTGCTGGCCGCCGTCGGTGAACCCGCCGCCACCGAGTGGGAACCGGACGGCTTCGCGGACATGCTCGCCAAGGAGGACATCGACGAGGTCGTCGTCACGACCGTCGATTGCCGCACACGAACGCTACATCGTGCCCGCTCAGCAGGCGGGCTGCGGTGTGGTCACAGAGAAGCCGATGACCGTCGCCGCGGGCCGGTGCGCGCGCATCTCGACGCCGTGAAGACGACCGGCAACCCCGCACTGTCGCCTTCAACTCCCGCTTCAACCCGGTGCACGAGACGGTGCGCGCCCTGCCCCCAGAGGTATGGAGCACCCTCATGCTCTCACCGCAAACCCCCAGGTGTTGCCGGCACTCGTCAACAAGTTCCCCGCGAACCCCCGGTGTTGCCCAGGCTGAACGACAGACGTTCCAAGCCAACTCAATGGCCGGGAGCCGGCGCAGGCGACGGAACGTTCCTGCATCCCACTTCCCGCCTACCGGACCTGTGAGGAGCAGTCCGTCACGGGCCAGCCCCTTGGCTCGACGCCCAAGCATCTGGTCAAGCCGGTGGGTAATGACGATCGTCCGCCGACTCATCTTGGTCTTCGGCGGTCCCATGTACTGCTTGCCGTCCTCGTCCCGCTTTCAGGCCCTCTGTACGCGAATGGCAGGCCGTCCATGGCGGTGCCCCAGATCGCGGGGTTGAAGGTCGGTGGCCTCGCCTGGGAGCCGGGTGTAGTCACACGGGGTTCGTGGCGCGGAGCGGCGCTCTTGAACCACGGTTGACATGTTCTGTTCGACCAACCGCCGGTACTTGGCCTTGGTGTCCCCCTGGATGCCAGTGAGCAGATTGATCTGCTTCATGGCGTAGGGCTCGAACATCTCGTCCTACGGATGTCCTGGATGAAGCCGCGGCCACGTATCCACCCGGGCGGCCACTGCTGCCCGTGGCCGTTCACCAGGTTCTAGAAGCGCTCATCAGCTTCGGACTCCGTGAAGATCTCGGATTCGTTCTTCCCGCCGTGGGCCCCGCCGGCTCGCCACCGAACGATGTACGAGACCTCTCCGTCCGTGCGCTTGCGTTCCGCACTTGGGCAACGAGAAAGCCCCCCTGACCCACGTTTCCGCAGGTCAGGGGGGCTTTCTCGAAGTGGAGCCTAGGGGAGTCGAACCCCTGACATCTGCCATGCAAAGACAGCGCTCTACCAACTGAGCTAAGGCCCCGAGAAGAGATACGTCCGCCGGAAGAACCACTCACCGGTGGGCGACGCAGACCAGAGTACCGGGTCTCCCCGGGTACTCCGCAAAAAGATTGGGGGTCCCCGCGAACGACCACTCTCCGTAAGATGCTCGGCGTGGTTCGCTGTCGCGAACCACGGATTTTTTGGGGAAGCGATGGGGAGACGCACATGGACGCCGCACAGCAGGAAGCGACCGCAAGAGCGCGGGAACTGCAGCGGAACTGGTATGGGGAGCCGCTGGGGGCGCTCTTCCGTAAGCTCATAGACGACCTCGGCCTCAACCAGGCTCGTCTCGCGGGGGTCCTGGGACTGTCCGCTCCGATGCTCTCGCAGCTGATGAGCGGTCAGCGGGCGAAGATCGGCAATCCTGCCGTGGTCCAGCGGGTGCAGCTGCTGCAGGACCTGGCGGGGCAGGTCGCCGACGGCAGCGTGAGCGCGGCCGAGGCGACTGAGCGCATGGACGAGATCAAGAAGTCGCAGGGGGGTTCGGTGCTCAGCAACACCACGGCCACGACGAGCAGTTCGGGTGCGCCGACGGTCAAGCGGGTCGTCCGCGAGATCCAGTCGCTGCTGCGCTCGGTCGCCGCCGCCGGAGACATCATCGACGCGGCCGACACCCTCGCCCCGACCCACCCGGAACTGGCAGAGTTCCTCCGTGTCTACGGCGCCGGCCGCACCTCCGACGCCGTCACCCACTACCAGTCCCACCAGAGCTGAGCCGTCCGCCCGGCCGCCGAAGGGGGTTCGGCAGCCGGGCCGAGGGCCGTGCGAGCAGCACGGAGGGGCGCGAGGGGTCGCGCTCCTCACCGGGGGGTGACACACGGGGGTGTGTCACCCCCCGAGGAGACGAGGAACACGGGGCCGTATCTCTCATCCGGGAGGCCACGAGGGGTCGTATCGCTCAGCGAGGGGGAAGCAAGGGGGGTAACCGCAGGGGGAGGAGCGACACACAGCCATGGGTGAGGTGTTCGCCGGCCGGTACGAACTGGCCGATCCGATCGGGCGTGGAGGCGTGGGCGCCGTCTGGCGTGCCTGGGACCATCGGCGCCGCCGCTATGTGGCCGCCAAGGTCCTGCTGCAGAGCGACGCGCACTCCCTGCTGCGCTTCGTCCGCGAACAGGCTCTGCGGATCGACCACCCCCATGTCCTCGCGCCCGCCAGCTGGGCCGCCGACGACGACAAGGTCCTGTTCACCATGGACCTGGTATCCGGCGGCTCGCTGGTCCATCTCGTCGGGGACTACGGCCCGCTGCCACCAGCTTTCGTCTGCACCCTGCTCGACCAGCTCCTCGCGGGGCTGGCCGCGGTGCACGCGGAAGGCGTCGTGCACCGGGACGTCAAGCCCGCCAACATCCTGCTCGAAGCCACCGGCACCGGCCGCCCCCGGCTTCGCCTGTCCGACTTCGGCATCGCCATGCGGCTGGGCGAACCACGCCTGACCGAGACCAACCTCGTCGTGGGCACGCCCGGCTATCTCGCGCCCGAACAGATGATGGGCGCCGAACCGGACTTCCCCGCCGACCTGTTCGCCGTCGGCCTGGTCGCGCTGTACCTCCTGGAGGGCGCCAAGCCCGACACCAAGGCACTCATCCAGTACTTCGCCGCCCATGGCACCCCCAGCGCGCCCCAGGGCGTCCCCGACCCGCTCTGGCAGGTCGTGTCCTCGCTCCTCCAACCGGACCCCCAGGCACGCTTCCGCACCGCCACGGGGGCCCGCAAAGCACTCGCCGCCGCCAGGGAACTCCTTCCGGAGCCCGGCCCCGACGACGAGTCGATCGAGATCTTCGACCAACTCGGCCCCCTGCCCCCGGGGTTCGCCCCAGAGGGCCCACTCAAGCGGGCGCCGGGAGTGGATCCCAGCCGGACACGCAACGGGGGCGCCGGGACGGGGGGCGAGGTGCGTCTTCCGGCCGATGACGCGCGTGGTGGGGCATTCTGGCCTGGCGTCGGTCCTGGTGCCGGTGTCGGTTCGAGTTCTGGAGCCGGTGCAGCTCCTGGTGCCGGTTCCGGGGCGGCTTCCGGTTCCGGAGGGGCTTCCGGTCCCGGTTCCGAAGCCAGTACCGGTTCCGGAGCCAGTACCGGTTCCGGAGCCAGTACCGGTTCCGGTGTTGCTTCCGGTTCTGTTCCTGGTTTCGGTGCCGGCGCCGGTCCCGGTGCTGGTTCCGGCACGGGTGAAGCGGGTGGGGTGCCGTCCTGGTCCGGCGAGGGCGGCGGAGCGGCATCCCGGCCGGCTGAAGCACGTGGGGCGTCCTCCTGGTTCGGTGAAGGAAACGCACGGTCCTCCCAGCCCAGGGAGCCAGGCAGTGCGCCCTCCTGGCACAGCGAGGGAAGCGGAACGCCGTATCAGCCTGGAGTAGCCGGCGAGGCGCCGTACCAGCCTGGAGGCGTGAACGGGGCGGTGTCCCGGCCTGGCGAGAGGAACGAGGCATCCGGGCACGGCGACGGAAGCGCACGGCCCTGGCCCGGGGAAGCGAACTCGACATCCTGGCCGCGGGAAGTGAGCCAAGCGTCCTGGTCGGAACAGGCCAACCCCTCGCCCTGGTCCGACCAAGCCGACCCACAGTCCTGGCCGGGCCAGGCCAATCCGTCGTCCTGGTCCGGCGAGACAAGCCCCCCGCCCACCCCGGGTGCCGGGCCCCTCGACCCAGGCGGCGATGTCCCCGCCCCTCATTCGAGCACCGGGGCGGGGGCTGCCCATCGCGGCCCGGACGCGTCCTCCGCGACCGCCGGCCCCGGAACGAACCCCCAGGCCCCATGGCCCCCGCACCACACCCCGCCCGCTCCCACCGGGCCGCCGTCGATGTCGGAGACGGGCAGCTTCCATCTGCCACCGCCCCAGTCCACGGGCCCCCGCTCCCAACCTCCCACCCCACCGGAGCCCCAGGCACAGCCGCACGAACCCCGCCCACAAGCCCAGGCACAGCCACACCAGCCCGCCCCGGCCCACTCCGCCTACATCTACCCCCACGACCCCACACCCTCCACCCACGCCCTGCCCACCCCCCAACCTCCCGCCCCACGCTTCCCCACGCAGGCACCGGCACGGATCCCGCACCAGCTCCACGCTGACGCCTCTACTGCTTCGTACACCGCTCAGAGCCCGCAGGTTCCACCCCCCGCCCGGTCAATTTCGCGAGCACGCCGCAGCGGCCCACCCGCAAAGGTGGCGATCACCCTCCTGCTTCTGGCCCTGGCCTGCTACGCCGTGGGTTTCTGGGCACTCACCCAGATCTGAGTTCACGGTCTCCCGAAGCGACCCACAGCCCTGAGTCGCCTGCGCCATGGGGGAAAACCGTGTCCCTGCAGAGTCACCGGCAAACCGAGAACGTCAGCCCCAAGCCACACACCACCCAGAGAATCCTGAGAATCCACAGCCCCACAGCCCCACAGCCCCACAGCCCCACAGCCCCACAGCCCCACAGCCCCGAGGCACAATCCCAAGGCCCAGCCCAGCCCCAACCCGAGCCCGCCCCCCTACACCCCGGCAGCCCTCCGCCGCCCCACCACACTCCACACCCCGAGAACCACCAGCACCACGGTCCCCACCCCAATCCCCCCGACGGCCACCAGCTTCATCCCGGCGTCATCGCCCCCACCGCCCCCACCGCCATCGGCACCCGCGGCCACCCCGCCCGCCCCCGCCGAGCCCCGCCCGAGAATCCCCACCTGGAAGACTCCCGAAGGCTCGGACTGCCCCGCGTAACCGGGCCCGGCCGTCGCCGCCCCCTTGACCCGCACGCGCAGCGTCAGCCCGAGCGGCCCGTCGCCGAACTCCCCCACCCGCGCGGCGAGATGCACGACGAGGTAGTAGGCCCCGGCGAACCGCATCCCGCTCACCCGATCGGGGAGGGCGTACCGGTTGGCATACCCGACCGGCGGCAAGGCGGCGAGAGCTCCCGACTTCTGGCTGCCGTTGTAGCTGATGCTCGTGGCGTCGACGAGTCCGCGCACGGGGTTGTACAGGGCCAGGTTCACGGCCCCCGGCACGAACCCGCCCCCGCCCGATCCCCCGCCGCTCGAACTGCTCAGGTCGGCGGTGGCGTATACCTGCTGCCCCCAGTCGACCGGCACCTCATAGAACAGCGTCTGCCCGGGCCGTACGTCATCGCGCCAGACCCCCTGTTCCAGCGCGGTCGCCGAGTCGAACCCCCCGCCGCCCCGGAGCTCTGCGGCTTCCCCGCCGGGAGGCGAGGGCGTGGCGGAGTTCCAGGCTTCGGGCGCGCTCGTCGAGCCCGCCTGCCGCAGCCGGGGTTCCAGCACGGGCGCGAGCTCCAGGGCCCAGTCGTCAGACAGGGACTCGGTGCGCAGTACCCGCTCGACGACGACGTAGTACGTACCCGTGCCCTGGCACAGCGACCGGCTCGACGGCAGCTCGCGCGCGCCCCACGCGGTGAGGGGACGGGGGCTGCGGCCGGCGCCGATGGTGGCGGTGTCCGCAGCGGAGCAGGACCGGCCGTCGGCGTCCTGCACGGACACCCTCACGCCTTCCGTGGCGGTGACCGTGGCACCCGTCGGCGGTACGGCCGTCGCGGCGACGTACACGGTCGAGGTGCCGTCGAGTTCGAGACGGTAGTAGACCTTGCCCTCGCTCGGCAGCGAACTCCGGTATGTCGTGCCGGGCTCCAGGCGCTCGGCGTGCGCGGTGCTCACCGCTCCCGCGACCGACGGGGCGCCGTCGGCGAAACCGTACGAGAAGGCCGTAGCAGAGGAAGAAGAAGGGGAGGCGGAAGAAGGGGAGGCGGAAGAAGCGGAGGCGGAAGAAGCGGAGGCGGAGAGAGAGGGAGAGCCGGAGGCTGCGAAGCCAGGAGCTCCCGCCGAACCGGCCACCGCGCCCAGCACGAGCCCAACGAGGGCCACCCGCCGCCACGCCGTACGCCGCCCCATCCCGCGCCACCCCTCCGTGCCCCCGCCCGAGCTCCTACGACCGTCCCTGCAACGTCCCTGCGGCGCGACCCCGGTACGGCGGGTCGGCCGTGGGCCATCCTGCCCCGCCGGGCCACCGCCCACCCTCTCAATCCGCACGGCCGTCCGAAAACCCCGACCCACAGTCCGACCCGGCCCGGGCAACACAAAACCCCGACCGCAACCACGGCCGGGGTCTGTTCAGAATCGGATGTCGGTACTCACGAACCCGTGGGCACGGAGTCAGTCGCCTCCGTCCACAGATCCTGCTCGGCGCGATCCGCCTGGATCTGGCGGTACACGAGGAGCCCGCCGATGGCGGCCAGTGCGACCAGGAGAAGCTTCTTCACCGCGCGACCTCGTCTTTCCTTGACGTAAGGGACCTCTGCCGCCCGACTATACACACCGACCGATACCGATCGGTGACCTGCGTCGTGGCCCTCAACTCCCCCACGGAACAGCCCAGTAGAAGCGGAATAAGGATCTCCGATCAGAGGGTGATCACACCTCAACGGACGGTCACTTCAACCCCTCTCGCCCCGCTTCTTCTCCTTATCGACCTCCTTGCACCCATCCGTGTGGTGTTCATCTGAAGATCGACGCGTCACAGGCGCCGGTCCGTGATTTCGCGGCGCATATACACATCATGAGGAAAGTACGCAAATCGCCCAACCCGAAAGTGAGGGATCATGGCCCGGAACAAGGTCACGCAGCTGTGGACGGCCGTCATCACGGCCTTCCTCGCGCTGTTCACGGCGCTCGGACTCATCACGACGACCGCCGCCGCGGCCGTACCGCAGACCCAGCCGACCCGCAACAGCACCGTCACGCACCCGGAGCCTCAGGCGATGCCCCAGGGACTCCGGGCCGGCGCCAGATCCCTGCCGCCCACAATGAAGCAGCGCATCCGCGCCGAAGCCCACGGCAAGACCCCCAGCTGCCGTTCCCGCTCCCTCGACGACACGGACACGTCCGCGGAGACAGGCAAGGACCCAGCCGAACCGGACACAGCGGACTGCCCCTGACGGCACGCAGCGCCCCACCCGAGAGACACCGATGATGCGACGAAGCGACGAAGAAGTACCGATGATGCAGCACGGAACGCACCGCGAATCGCACCCCCAAACGCCGAAGACCCCCAACCGGAACCGGCTGAAGGTCTTCGTGTCTGGTGGGGCTAACAGGATTTGAACCTGTGGCCTCATCCTTATCAGGGATGCGCTCTAACCAACTGAGCTATAGCCCCGCCGCGCTCTGCGGCGTATGTCCCGCGCGCTGACTCCTGAAGATTAGCGCACGACGTGGGCAGTCCCAAAATCGGTTCTTGGGGGACCGCCCCCACAGGTTTGAAGCAGGGTTACTCGTCCTCGGCCAGCGTCAGCTCGACGCCGCCGACGAAGCCCGCGGAGAGGTTGTAGATGAACGCGCCGAGGGTCGCGAGCGCCGTCGCGAGGACGACGTCGATGACCGCGATGATCGACGTGAACATCAGGACGTTCGGCAGGGAGAGGAACGCCTGGAGGTCGAAGCCGTTCGACTCGTTCGAACCGGTCGCCTCGGAGATCGTCCCGCCGACCGTCGAGAAGACGCCCATCGCGTCCATGACCATCCACAGCACGGTGGCAGCGACGATGGTGCAGATGCCCAGCGCGATGGAGAGCAGGAAGCTGACTTTCATGACGGACCACGGGTCGGCCTTGGCCACCCGCAGACGTGCTTTCCGGGTGCGGGGCGTGGTGCGCGCGCCGGTGCGCGGGCGACGTACGGCGCCGGCCGGGGCCTGCTGGGTCGGGTAGGCCTGCGGCGGGTGGTACGGACCGGCCTGCTGCTGCGGCTGCCGTTCCCCCGGCAGCGGAGAGGGCGAAGGCTGGGGCTGCGCGGCAGGCTGAGGCTGCGGCTGGGCTGCCTTCGGCGGTGCGGCGGGCGGCGCCGCCGGCCGGGCCGGCGGCTGGGTGTCCGTCACAGGTCCCCCCTGGGATCCATGAGTCTCGGGCGAGCGCGACTGGGTCGCGGGCGGCTTGATCGCCTTGAGTTGCGTCGTGTGCGTATCCGGCGTGTGCGTTTCTGTCGCATGCGCGTCTGTCGCACGCGCGGCAGAGCCACGGCCGCCGCCGTCCGCCTCCGTGCCGGGGGAGGACCCCCTAGAGGTTCCGGTCGATCCGGCGCCCGTGGCTCCGCTCACGATGACTCACTCCTCGTGCTACTCGGACGAGGGCGACTCACCCTCGTCCGTGCCGATGGTCTCGGCGACACCCTCGACGGTCTCGTCGTCGGCCACATCGCCGTCGACCTCCTCCGCCTCGCGTCCCGCCTCGGCGTTACGTGCGATACCGACCACGGCATCGCGCTTGCCCAGGTTGATCAGTTGGACGCCCATGGTGTCACGGCCCGTCTCCCTGACCCCGCTGACTCGCGTACGAATCACACCGCCGGACAGCGTGATGGCGAGGATCTCGTCGGTCTCCTCGACCACCAGCGCTCCGACGAGCGATCCGCGGTCCTCCACGATCTTGGCGGCCTTGATGCCGAGGCCGCCGCGACCCTGGACGCGGTACTCGTCGACGGGGGTCCGCTTCGCGTACCCGCCGTCCGTAGCAGTGAACACGAACGTACCGGGTCGAACAACATTCATCGAGAGCAGCTCGTCGCCCTCGCGGAAGCTCATGCCCTTGACACCCGAGGTGGCACGGCCCATGGGACGCAGGGTGTCGTCCGAGGCAGTGAACCTGATTGATTGGGCCTTCTTGCTGATCAGAAGCAGATCACTGTCGGCCGAGACGAGTTCGGCACCGATCAGTTCGTCGTCCGAACCGTCCTCGCGCTCACGCAGGTTGATGGCGATGACGCCACCGGAACGCGGAGAGTCGTAATCCTTCAGTGATGTCTTCTTGACCAGACCCGCCTTTGTGGCGAGCACCAGGTAGGGCGCCGCTTCGTAGTCGCGGATCGCGAGGATCTCGGCGATCGCCTCGTCGGGCTGGAAGGCCAGCAGGTTGGCGACGTGCTGCCCGCGCGCGTCGCGCCCGGCGTCCGGCAGCTCGTACGCCTTGGCCCGGTAGACGCGGCCCTTGTTGGTGAAGAACAGCAGCCAGTGGTGCGTGGTGGACACGAAGAAGTGGTCGACGATGTCGTCTTCCTTGAGCTTCGTGCCGCGTACGCCCTTGCCGCCGCGCTTCTGGGCGCGGTAGTCGACGGTCTTGGTGCGCTTGACGTAACCGCTGCGCGAGACCGTGACGACGATGTCCTCCTCGGCGATGAGGTCCTCGATGGACATGTCACCGTCGTAGGGCACCAGCATGGTCTTGCGGTCGTCGCCGAACTTCTCGACGATCGCGGCGAGTTCCGCGCTGACGATGCCGCGCTGGCGGACCGGCGAGGCCAGGATCTCGTTGTACTCGGTGATCTTCGCCTGGAGTTCGTCGTGCTCCTGGATGATCTTCTGGCGCTCCAGGGCGGCCAGTCGGCGCAGCTGCATCTCGAGGATGGCGTTGGCCTGGATCTCGTCGATCTCCAGGAGCTCCATCAGGCCCGTGCGCGCGATGTCGACGGTGTCGCTGCGCCGGATCAGCGCGATGACCTCGTCGATGGCGTCCAAGGCCTTCAGCAGACCGCGCAGGATGTGCGCCCGCTCCTCGGCCTTGCGCAGCCGGAAGCGCGTACGGCGGACGATGACCTCGATCTGGTGCGCCACCCAGTGCCGGATGAACGCGTCCAGGGACAGCGTGCGCGGGACACCGTCGACGAGCGCCAGCATGTTGGCGCCGAAGTTCGACTGCAGGTCCGTGTGCTTGTAGAGGTTGTTCAGTACGACCTTGGCGACCGCGTCCCTCTTGAGCACGATGACCAGGCGCTGACCGGTGCGGGAGCTGGTCTCGTCCCGGACGTCCGCGATGCCTCCGACCTTGCCGTCCTTCACCAGGTCGGCGATCTTCTGCGCGAGGTTGTCGGGGTTGGTCTGGTACGGCAGTTCCGTGACCACCAGGCACTGGCGGTTCTGGATCTCCTCGACCTCGACGACCGCGCGCATGGTGATCGAGCCACGGCCGGTGCGGTACGCCTCCTCGATGCCCTTGCGGCCGACGACGAGCGCGCCGGTCGGGAAGTCGGGGCCCTTGATGCGCTCCATGAGCGCGTCCAGCAGCTCCTCGTGCGAGGCCTCGGGGTTCTCCAGGTACCACTGGGCGCCGGCCGCGACCTCGCGCAGGTTGTGCGGCGGGATGTTGGTGGCCATGCCGACCGCGATACCGGCCGAGCCGTTGATCAGCAGGTTCGGGAAGCGGGCCGGCAGGACGGTCGGCTCCTGGGAGCGGCCGTCGTAGTTGTCCGTGAAGTCGACGGTCTCCTCGTCGATGTCGCGGACCATCTCCATGGACAGCGGCATCATCTTGCACTCGGTGTACCGCATGGCGGCCGCCGGGTCGTTGCCGGGAGATCCGAAGTTGCCGTTGGAGTCCACCAGCGGCATCCGCATCGACCACGGCTGCGCGAGGCGGACCAGCGCGTCGTAGATCGAGGAGTCGCCGTGAGGGTGGTAGTTGCCCATGACGTCGCCGACGACGCGGGCACACTTGTAGAAGCCCTTCTCGGGCCGGTAACCGCCGTCGTACATGGCGTACAGGACGCGGCGGTGGACGGGCTTGAGACCGTCCCGGACGTCCGGCAGCGCACGGGACACGATGACGGACATCGCGTAGTCCAGGTACGAGCGCTGCATCTCCGTCTCGAGCCCGACGGGCTCGACACGCATCGCGACTTCGCCGCCCTCTTCAGGGGTGGCGGGACCAGAAGAGAAATTTGGAGTGTCGTCGGCCATTGCTGGTGAAGATCCTTCCTGGTGCGGTCAGCTGAGACCGACTCAGATGTCGAGGAAGCGGACGTCCTTGGCGTTGCGCTGGATGAACTGGCGGCGGGCCTCCACGTCCTCGCCCATCAGGACGGAGAACAGGTCGTCGGCCTGCGCGGCGTCGTCCAGGGTGACCTGGCCGAGGACCCGGTGCTCCTGGTCCATGGTGGTCACGCGCAGCTCCTCGGCGTTCATCTCGCCGAGACCCTTGAAGCGCTGGATGGAGTCCTCGCGGATGCGCTTGCCGCGCTGCCGGCCCAGCTCGATCAGCGCGTCGCGCTCGCGGTCGGAGTAGGCGTACTCGATGTCGTCCCGGCCCCACTTGATCTTGTACAGCGGGGGACGGGAGAGGTACACGTGTCCGGCCTCGACCAGCGGCCGCATGAAGCGGAACAGGAAGGTCAGCAACAGGGTGGAGATGTGCTGGCCGTCGACGTCGGCGTCCGCCATCAGGATGATCTTGTGATAGCGCAGCTTCTCGATGTCGAAGTCCTCATGGACCCCGGTGCCGAAGGCCGAGATCAGCGCCTGGATCTCCTGGTTCTGGAGGATCTTGTCGATCCGCGCCTTCTCGACGTTCAGGATCTTGCCGCGGATCGGGAGGATCGCCTGGTACTCGGGGTTTCGGCCGGACTTGGCCGAGCCGCCGGCGGAGTCACCCTCGACGATGAAGATCTCGCACTTGGTGGGGTCGTTCGACTGGCAGTCGGAGAGCTTGCCCGGCAGGGACGCGGTCTCCAGGAGGCCCTTGCGGCGGGTCAGATCACGGGCCTTGCGGGCCGCCACGCGCGCGGTGGCCGCCTGGATGCCCTTGCGGATGATGTCCGCGGCCTCGACGGGGTTGCGGTCCAGCCAGTCGGTGAGGTGCTCGTAGACGACCTTCTGGACGAAGGTCTTCACCTCGGTGTTGCCCAGCTTGGTCTTGGTCTGGCCCTCGAACTGCGGCTCGCTCAGCTTCACCGAGATGATCGCGGTCAGACCCTCGCGGATGTCGTCACCCGTGAGGTTGTCGTCCTTGTCGCGCAGCAGCTTCTTGTCGCGCGCGTACTTGTTGACGAGGTTCGTCAGCGCCGCGCGGAAGCCCTCCTCGTGCGTACCGCCCTCGTGCGTGTGGATGATGTTCGCGAAGGAGTAGACGCCCTCGGTGTAGCTGCTGTTCCACTGCATCGCGACCTCGAGGGACAGGAGCTTGTCCTTGTCCTCGGCCTCCAGGTCGATCACGGTGGGGTGCACCACGTCTCCCTTGCGGGAGTTGAGGTACTTCACGAAGTCGACGATGCCGCCCTCGTAGTGGTACTCGACGGTCTTGACCTCGGCCTTGTCGTCGGCGCCCGCCTCGTCCGCCCCGGTCGTGGCCTTCGCCGACTCGCGCTCGTCAGTGAGTTTGATCCTCAAACCCTTGTTGAGGAACGCCATCTCCTGGAAGCGGCGCGAGAGCGTCTCGAACGAGTACTCGGTGGTCTCGAAGATGTCGCCGTCGGCCCAGAAGGTGACCGACGTGCCGTGCTCGTCCGTCTCCTCGTGCTTGGCCAGCGGAGCCGTCGGGACGCCCAGCTTGTAGTCCTGGGTCCAGCGGTGACCGTCGGTCTTGATCTCGACGGACACCTTGGTCGACAGGGCGTTCACGACGGAGACACCCACGCCGTGGAGACCGCCGGAGACCGCGTAGCCGCCACCGCCGAACTTGCCGCCCGCGTGCAGCACGGTGAGCACGACCTCGACGGCCGGCTTGCCTTCGGAGGGGACGATGCCCACCGGGATACCGCGGCCGTTGTCGACGACGCGCACGCCGCCGTCGGCCAGGATCGTCACGTCGATGGTGTCCGCGTGGCCCGCCAGCGCCTCGTCGACGGAGTTGTCGACCACCTCCTGCACCAGGTGGTGCAGGCCGCGCTCACCGGTCGAGCCGATGTACATACCGGGTCGCTTGCGGACCGCGTCCAGACCCTCGAGGACGGTGATGGCGCTGGCGTCGTACGAGGCGGTTACCTCGCCGTTCGACGAGGTCGCCTCGGCGTCGGTGGACGGGATGTTCTCGTTGGGGTTGCCGGAATCGGCCACGAAGCGCCCTTTCTGGCACAGCACGAGCCAGGCTCGTCGGCGGGTTGCCGGAGCGGCTGCGGCATGTTGCGTTGGTAAGCCTTGATCAGCGTTGCTCAGCGTTTCCCGGGCGGTCCCCACGTTTGGGGCGGGATTGGCTTCCAGTCTACCGGTAGCGCCGACAGTGATGGGGGTTTGCCGGTACCTGAGTCCCCATGTGCCGCCCTCAACCGGCCTCTGCCGGGTCCCCATATACGGAGCGGGGCTCCAAGAGGCTCACGGAGGCACTCAGCGCTTCAGGCTGTCAACCCTCGGCTACTTGGGAGTCAGGTCGGGATTCGCAACCGCGTGCAGCGCTACGGCAAAGGCGTCGGCGGCGCCTCAATGGCACCGCCGACGCCCTCGATGTGATGTCCGTCACCCGTAGGTGTCGCCGGGCCCCGTGCTGCCCGGGGCGCGCAGCGGACCGTAGCGACGGGCGGGGCCGCCGGGACCGATCACCTTGATCAACTTCACCGCTCCGTGCCCGAGATCCTCGTTCAGGCGGGCCAGCAGTTGCGGAGCTCGGAGTCTGAGCTCGGTCGCCCATGCCGTCGAATCACAGCGCACCACCAGGACTCGTTCGTCCTCGTCGTACCTCTCCGGCGCGCAGTGCAGGGCGATGGCCTCGCCCACGATCTGCGGCCAGCGCCCCATCACCCCGCCCACCGCCGCGGGCGTCTCCCAGCCGCGCTCGGTGATCAAGCGGTTAATGGCGGCGCCGAACGCCATGGGGTCGCGTCCGTCGGCACGCGCGCCGGAGCGCAGTCCCCCTCCGCGGCGCGCCTGCCGCTTCTGCTGCGCCGCGTCCCCACGCGCGCGTGCCTGTTCCTTCGCGGCGCGAAGCGCCACACGCGCGAGGTCGACGCCGGAGGGCTCGGCCGGCTTGGGGTTCACGGCGGACTTGGGCTTCTCGACGGGGGATTGTTCGTCGCTCATACGCGCTCCACCGTCCCCTCGGACACGACGTACCGCGTCCCCGTCAGCACGTGCGGCACGTCGTCGTCGACCGCCGCCGTCACCAGGACCTGCTCACCGGGCGCGACCAGCTCGGCCAGGCGTTCCCGCCGCCGGGTGTCCAGCTCGGCGAACACGTCGTCGAGGATCAGCACCGGCTCGTTGCCCTCGGCCCTGAGCAGGTCGTACGACGCCAGGCGCAACGCCAGCGCGTACGACCAGGACTCGCCGTGCGAGGCGTATCCCTTGGCGGGCAGCTGACCGAGTTTGAGATTCACATCATCTCGAT
This sequence comes from Streptomyces sp. NPDC019531, assembly GCF_044903305.1. Lineage (NCBI taxonomy): Bacteria > Bacillati > Actinomycetota > Actinomycetes > Kitasatosporales > Streptomycetaceae > Streptomyces > Streptomyces sp. NPDC019531. The sequence goes on from NZ_JBJDQL010000003.1 coordinate 283,285, forward strand.
GAGGTCCTACGAGGGTGACGCCCCGCTCGATCTCCTGCTTGCGCGCCTCCGCGAGCGCCGCCATCAGCTGCCCGTAGAGATCCTCACGCGTGTGTGCCTCGCCCGGCGCGGACGGCTTGTACTCCAGGGCGACCGGGCCTCCGCCGGGCGCCAGCTGCTCGTACGCCTTGTCGGCCAGCGGCTGGAGCGCGGCGATCAGGTCGAGCCGCTGGGCAAGCAACTCGGCACCCACGCGCGCGAGATGCTGGTCCCACACATCGAGGGTGGACAGGTCCAGCGAGCGGCCGCCGTGCCGTCGCGCGAGCGCGGCCGACTTCAGCAAGGTGTTGCGCTGCTTGAGGACGCGCTCGTAGTCCGAGCGAACGCCCGCCATGCGCGGGGAGCGCGCGGTGATCAGCTCGTCCAGGAAGCGGCGCCGCTCGCCCGGGTCGCCCTTCACCAGCGCGAGGTCCTCCGGGGCGAACAGCACGGTCCGCACGATTCCGAGCACATCACGCGGTCTGACCTGCGAGGACCTGTTGATACGTGCCCGGTTCGCCTTACCGGGGTTCAGCTCCAGCTCGACCAGTTGCTGCCGCTCGCCCTGCCGAACCTGCGCCCGGACGATCGCGCGGTCGGCGCCCATGCGGACGAGCGGCGCGTCGGAGGCGACCCGGTGGCTGCCGAGGGTCGCGAGGTAGCCGATCGCCTCGACCAGGTTCGTCTTGCCCTGTCCGTTGGGGCCCACGAACGCGGTGACGCCCGGGTCGAGCGAAACCTCGACCCGGGCGTACGAGCGGAAGTCGGCCAGCGACAGGTGCGTGACGTGCATGGTCGGGCGCCGACCTCCCCCAGCTTGTGGACTGCTCTTGTGGATGGCGATGCAGTCCTGTGGATTACTTCGTCTCGACCGCGTGTCCGCCGAACTGGTTGCGCAGTGCCGCGATCATCTTCATCTGCGGTGAGTCGTCCTGGCGGGACGCGAACCGCGCGAACAGGGACGCGGTGATCGCCGGCAGCGGCACCGCGTGGTCGATGGCGGCTTCCACGGTCCACCGGCCTTCGCCGGAGTCCTGTGCGTAACCGCGCAGCTTCTGAAGGTGCTCATCCTCGTCGAGGGCGTTGACCGCCAGGTCGAGGAGCCAGGAGCGGATGACCGTGCCCTCCTGCCAGGAGCGGAAGACCTCCCGGACGTCGGTCACGGAATCGACCTTCTCCAGGAGCTCCCAGCCCTCGGCGTAGGCCTGCATCATCGCGTACTCGATGCCGTTGTGGACCATCTTCGCGAAGTGGCCCGCGCCGACCTTGCCCGCGTGTACCGCACCGGCGTCGCCCTTGGGCTTGAGGGCATCGAAGACCGGCTGCACCTTGGCGACGTTCTCCGCGTCGCCGCCGTACATCAGCGCGTAGCCGTTCTCCAGGCCCCACACACCGCCGGAGACGCCGCAGTCGACGAAGCCTATGCCCTTGGCGGCCAGTTCCGCGGCATGCTTCTCGTCGTCCGTCCAGCGGGAGTTCCCGCCGTCCACCACGACGTCACCGGGCTCCAGGAACTCGGCCAGCTCGTCGATCGTCGACTGGGTCGGTCCACCGGCCGGGACCATCACCCACACGACCCGCGGGCCCTGCAACGCGTCCACAAGCTCCTTGAGGCTGTGGACATCGGCGAGGTCCGGGTTGCGGTCGTATCCGATGACCGTGTGGCCCGCGCGGCGGATCCGCTCGCGCATGTTGCCGCCCATCTTGCCGAGGCCGACGAGACCGAGCTCCATCAGTTGTTCCTTAGGTTGCTGTGACGTGAGGGCACTTTTCGTACCCACGTCCGAGCCTAAACCCGGACGCGCACGCACACCTGAGGGCATACGCGCTCAAACGTATGCCCTCACCTGGGGCTTTCCTCGGCAACCGGTCAGCCGCTGAGGCGCACCGGCATGATCAGGTACTTGTACGCCTCGTCCGCCTCGGCGTCCAGGGCCGGCTTGCCGCTCAGCAGCGCGGGCTTGGTGGACGTCGTGAAGGAGAGCTGGGCCACCGGGGAGTCGATGGCGCTCAGGCCGTCCAGCAGGAAGGTCGGGTTGAAGGCGATCGAGATGTCGTCGCCTTCCAGCTGGGCGTCGACCCTTTCCACAGCCTGTGCGTCGTCGCTGGAGCCGGCCTCCAGGATCAGCACACCCTGCTCGAAACTGAGCCGCACCGGGGTGTTGCGCTCGGCGACCAGCGCCACACGCTTGACGGCCTCCACGAAGGGGGCGGTCTCGATCACCGCGACGGAGTTGAACTCCGTCGGGAACAGCGTGCGGTACTTCGGCAGGTCGCCTTCGAGCAGACGTGTGGTCGTACGGCGGCCCGCGCCCTCGAAACCGATCAGGCCCTCGCCCGCGCCCGAACCGGACAGCGCCAGGATGACGCTGTCGCCGCTCGTGAGCGCCTTGGCGGTGTCCAGGAGCGTCTTGGCGGGCACCAGGGCGACCGCGGACGCCTCGGGGTTCTCCGGCTTCCACAGGAACTCGCGGACCGCGAAGCGGTAGCGGTCGGTGGAGGCCAGCGTGACGGTGTCGCCCTCGATCTCGATGCGCACACCGGTCAGGACGGGGAGCGTGTCGTCACGGCCCGCGGCGATGGCCACCTGGGCGGCGGCGGAGGCGAAGACCTCACCGGGCACGGTGCCCGTGGCGCTCGGCATCTGCGGCAGCGCCGGGTACTCCTCCACAGGCAGGGTGTGGAGTGTGAAGCGCGAGGAGCCGCAGACCACGGTCGCCCGCACACCGTCTGTGGAAATCTCCACCGGGCGGTTGGGGAGGGCGCGGCAGATGTCGGCGAGCAGGCGGCCGGAGACGAGCACCGTGCCCTCCTCCTCGACCTCGGCCTCCACCGACACCCTCGCGGAGACCTCGTAGTCGAAGCTGGACAGGCTCAGCTGGCCTTCCTCGGCCTTCAGGAGAAGGCCGGCGAGGACAGGCGCCGGCGGACGGGCCGGGAGGCTGCGTGCCGCCCAGGCCACTGCCTCCGCGAGTACGTCGCGTTCCACCCGGATCTTCACTGTTGCCGCCTCCTGCTGTTGCCGGCGCTGCTCGGCCTGCCTGGCTTCGTCGTCTGTCTCGGTGTCGTCGGTCCCCGTGACGGGAAGGACACCGGGGAACAGTCTGACGCACCCCACTGACAGTAGGTGCCTCTCGGGGTCAAGTCGTGACGAGGGGCAGTCGGGAGCCGGACAGCGAGTTGTGCACAGGACCCGCTTCGAAACGGATTCCCAGCTCTCTCTAGTTGGGAGTAGTAGTAGGGGCTGTGGATACCGTGGATAACCCTGTTTTCCCAGCTCAGAGGGGGAATTTTGTCCACGGGCCCTGTGGGCGGAGGCGGTGGACAACCGGGCGTATCTGTGGAGAACAGAAAGTTCTGCACACTCCGTGCACAGCCTGAGGCGACTTCTCCCCAACGCCGTCCCCAGCTTTACCCACGTTTCCCACAGCCCAACCCGGCACCTTCGTGTGACGCCTTTCACTCGACCCGGTGAGGAGGCGCGTCGCGTTGCCGAACAGTGGACAGCCATGTGGAGAAGCCGCTGATCGCTGGGGACAACCGGGCCAGGTCTGTGGGTTGCCGGTGGACAACTCGATGCACAGCCTGTGGATCTTCTCGCTGTCCACAGTCTGTGGAGATCCTTCGTCCACGAATCCACAGCCACTTGACCTGGACTGATGGCCTTTCGGCAGGGAGCCTGTGGACCGCGATCTGGACAACTTCGCAGTCCCCAGGATGTGGACGGCAGAAAGTCGGCAGATCTGTGGAGAGAGGCCGTAACTCGGCAGCTAATCGAACAGTCGGCTACGGCGACATGACGAAGGGCGCCCTCGGGATGTCGTCCCCCAGGGCGCCCTTCGGTGCCGAAACCGTCGTAACTCTGCTGCTGTCAGCCGTTCTTGATGCGGTTCGTCAGCTCGGTCACCTGGTTGTAGATGGAGCGTCGCTCGGCCATCAGATTGCGGATCTTGCGGTCCGCGTGCATCACGGTCGTGTGGTCGCGGCCGCCGAACAGAGCGCCGATCTTCGGCAGCGAGAGGTCGGTCAGCTCACGGCACAGGTACATGGCGATCTGGCGGGCCGTGACGAGCGCACGGCCGCGCGAGGTGCCGCACAGGTCCTCGACGGTCAGGCCGAAGTAGTCGGCGGTGGCGCTCATGATGGCCGTCGAGGTGATCTCCGGGGCCGAGTCCTCGCCACCGGGGATCAGGTCCTTCAGCACGATCTCGGTCAGGCCCAGGTCCACCGGCTGCCGGTTGAGCGACGCGAACGCCGTCACCCGGATCAACGCCCCCTCCAGCTCGCGGATGTTGCGCGAGATGCGGGAGGCGATGAACTCAAGGACCTCCGGCGGGGCGTTGAGCTGCTCCTGGACCGCCTTCTTGCGCAGGATCGCGATCCGCGTCTCCAGCTCGGGCGGCTGGACATCGGTGATCAGGCCCCACTCGAAACGGTTCCGCAGCCGGTCCTCCAGCGTGACCAGCTGCTTGGGCGGCCGGTCGCTGGAGAGCACGATCTGCTTGTTCGCGTTGTGGAGCGTGTTGAAGGTGTGGAAGAACTCCTCCTGCGTCGACTCCTTGTCCGCGAGGAACTGGATGTCGTCGACGAGCAGGATGTCCATCTCGCGGTACCGCTTGCGGAAGCTGTCGCCCTTGCCGTCGCGGATGGAGTTGATGAACTCGTTGGTGAACTCCTCCGAGCTCACGTACCGCACGCGCGTGCCGGGATACAGGCTGCGTGCGTAGTGCCCGATGGCGTGCAGCAGGTGGGTCTTGCCGAGCCCCGACTCCCCGTAGATGAAAAGGGGGTTGTACGCCTTGGCCGGTGCCTCGGCGACCGCGACAGCCGCCGCGTGGGCGAAGCGGTTGGAGGCGCCGATGACGAACGTGTCGAAGAGGTACTTCGGGTTCAGCCGCGCGGTGGGCTCTCCGGGGCCGGACGCCGGCGCGGGCTGCGCGGCCAGCGGGCCGGGGGCGCCTGTGGTGGGCAGGCTGGAGCCCACGGGGCCCCCGCGGTGCACACGCCCGGAGCCGGAAGGCGGCTCGGGCAGGTCCCTACGGGCGTCCCGCTGGTCGTAGTCGGACCGTGGCTGGTCGTACTCGGGACGCGGCTCGTAGTCGGACCGCGGCTTGTCGTAGTCCGGCCGCTTGTCGTAGTCGGAGCGCGGGCTGTCGTAGGGCGGGCGGTCCATCGGCTGCGGACGGTAGTCCTGCGACGGGGTGCCGTACGACTCCTGCGGATACGGCTCCTGCGACGGGGACGCGTACGGGTCGCGCTCCGGGAAGCCGAGGCGCTGCTGCTGCCAGCCGTACTCGTCCTGCGAGGACCGCGGCCAGGCGCCGGGCTCGGGGCGCTGGTACTCCGAGGGATACGCGGGGCGGGCCGTCGGGAACTGGTCCGCGCGGGGGGCGTGGTCGCCCGCGGGGCCGGGACGGTGCTCGCCGCGGCCCGGGTGGGAGTCGTCGGCGCGGTGGCGGCCGTAGCCCTCGTACTGGCTGTCGTACTGCCCGTCGTACTGGCCTGAAGGGAGCTCGGGCTCCTCGTAGCGCTGCTGGGGCCGGGGGGCCGGGGGCGCGGGCGGTGCCGGGGGCTCGCCCGCGGAGTCGTCGACGGTGATCGCGATGCGGATCGGCCGGCCGCACTCGCGGCTCAGCGTCTCGCTGACGGCCGGGGCCAGCCGGCCCTCCAGTACGCCTTTCGCAAATTCGTTCGGTACAGCGAGCAGCGCGGTGTCGGCGACCAGCGCGAGGGGCTGGCAGCGCCGGATCCAGTGCTCGTCCTTCGCCTCCACACCCTGGACGCGGCCCTCACCGAGGAGTTGCTCGAGTACGCGTGGCCACACTGCGGCAAGATCGGCAGGTACGTCAGCCACAGGGCACGCTCTCTCACGGGTCCCACGAACGTGTGGTTGTGGGACGAGTCGGGATTCAACTGGGGTGGAGCCGAAACAGAGGGGTCAAGGGAACGAATCGGAGTTCAGCCACGGTAGTCAGGGCGACGGGTGCGGTTCAAGTTGTTGTCCCCAGCCTGTGGATAGTGTCTCCCGGTGACCACTGGTTTGACCGGATGGCGTAGCCGCGCGTACCGTAACCAGGTCGAGTTGTCGATGGCTGCTGCCGCCTGCCTCCGATGGGCACAGATCGCGTCAGGTGATCGGGAAGCGGTGCACACGGGCGTAACTGCGAGCTACTCGTGGGCGCACGGTGACAGCCAGGACGGCACCCGCCACCACCGATTGATTTCTGGAGCCCCCGAGTGAGCAAGCGCACCTTCCAGCCGAACAACCGTCGTCGCGCCAAGACCCACGGCTTCCGTCTGCGGATGCGTACCCGTGCCGGTCGCGCGATTCTCGCGAACCGCCGCAGCAAGGGTCGCGCCAGCCTGTCCGCCTGAGTCTGATCAGGTCATGACGTCGTGCTGCCTACCGAGCATCGGCTGAGGCGGCGCGAAGACTTCGCGACCGCGGTACGGCGGGGACGCCGGGCAGGCCGCCCGTCCCTCGTCGTCCATCTTCGTAGCGGTGCCACGGACCCGCACGCGCCTGGGGAGAGCGCTCCCCCGACGCGTGCGGGTTTCGTCGTGAGCAAGGCCGTGGGCGGCGCTGTCGTGCGCAACAAGGTGAAGCGCAGGCTTCGTCATCTGATGCGCGACCGGGTCTCCCTGTTGCCCCCCGGTAGCCTGGTAGTCGTACGAGCGTTGCCCGAGGCCGGCGACGCCGACCATGAACAACTGGCCCGAGACCTGGACGCCGCCCTTCAGCGGCTGCTGGGAGGGGGCGCGCGATGAAGTACCCGCTACTGGCGCTGATCAAGCTGTACCAGTGGACCATCAGTCCGTTGCTCGGGCAGGTGTGCAAGTACTACCCGTCGTGCTCCCACTACGGCTACCAGGCCATCGACCGGCACGGTGCGATCAAGGGAACGGCACTCACCGCCTGGCGCATCCTGCGGTGCAATCCGTGGTCGCTGGGTGGTGTGGACCATGTCCCGCCGCGCAAGCGTCCGCGGTGGCACGAAATGCTGCGTAACGCCTGGCGTGCACGCAGGGGCGGGCCCTCCGCCGCCGACTCGGCCACCGAGGGACAGACTCCTTCGAGCCCGGCCGCCGAGACTCCGTCCCATGCCCAAGGAGCATGATTAGTGGACACGATTGCCAGTCTTTTCAGCTTCATCACCACACCCGTCTCCTGGGTCATCGTCCAGTTCCACAAGATGTACGGGGCCATCTTCGGCCCCGACACCGGGTGGGCCTGGGGCCTGTCCATCGTGTCCCTGGTGATCCTGATCCGGATCTGTCTGATCCCGCTCTTCGTCAAGCAGATCAAGTCGACGCGCGCGATGCAGACGCTCCAGCCGGAGATGAAGAAGATCCAGGAGCGCTACAAGAACGACAAACAGCGTCAGTCCGAAGAGATGATGAAGCTGTACAAGGAGACGGGCACCAACCCGCTCTCCTCGTGCCTTCCCATCCTGGCGCAGTCCCCGTTCTTCTTCGCCCTGTACCACGTGCTCAACGGCATCGCGACGGGCGACACCATCGGTGTCATCAACGAATCGCTGCTGGCCAGCGCTCGTAAGGCGCACATCTTCGGTGCGCCGCTGGCCGCGAAGTTCACCGACAGCTCCTCCGATGTCGTGTCGCTCGGTGCCACGCTCACGGATGTCCGCGTCGTCACCGCGATCATGATCATCCTGATGTCGGCGTCGCAGTTCTACACACAGCGTCAGCTGATGACGAAGAACGTCGACACCACGGTCAAGACGCCGTTCATGCAGCAGCAGAAGATGCTGATGTACGTCTTCCCGGTCATGTTCGCCGTCTTCGGTATCAACTTCCCGGTCGGTGTCCTCGTCTACTGGCTGACCACCAACGTGTGGACCATGGGCCAGCAGATGTACGTCATCCACAACAACCCGACCCCGGGTTCCAAGGCCCAGGCCGCCTACCTGGAGCGCCTCACCAAGCACGTCACGAACCACGGCAAGGCCCGCAAGCGCAGCGAGCGCACCATCATCAAGGCGATTGTCGCCAAGGGCCGTGACCGCAACGAGTTCGAGCGCAAGTTCATCAACGGTCTGAACAAGGCGGGTCTCGCCGCCCAGGCCGACGGCTCCGTGATCCAGAGCGAGTCCCAGGCCGCAGTCCAGACCGAGGACGGCACGCCGACCAGTGCGGCCGCCCCCAAGCGCCAGCAGCCCAAGCGGCAGAGCAAGTCCCAGCGTCAGGCGGGCGGTGCGGCCGGTGCCGCTTCGGGTGGTTCGAAGGCCGCCGATGACACCAAGTCGTCGGAGCCGACCTCGCTGAGCAAGTCCGACGAGCCCGAGGATGCCAAGCCCGCCGCTGCCGCCAAGAAGCAGCCCGGCGGCGGTACCCGCAGCAAGGCCCAGTCCGGACAGCGCAAGGGCCCGCAGCGGCCCAAGTCCCCGTCCAAGAAGTAAAGAAGGAGTCCATCCCGTGACGGAAGGCACCACCTCCGCCGCTGCCGAGGGCGCAGACACCCTGACCCGCCTGGAGCAGGAGGGTGAGATCGCGGCGGACTACCTCGAAGGTCTGCTCGACATCGCCGATCTCGACGGCGACATCGACATGGACGTCGAGGCCGACCGCGCCGCTGTCTCGATCATCAGCGACTCGGGCGGCCGCGACCTGCAGAAGCTGGTCGGCCGTGACGGCGAGGTGCTGGAAGCCCTGCAGGAGCTCACTCGCCTCGCTGTGCACCGGGAGACCGGCGACCGCAGCAGGCTGATGCTGGACATCGCCGGCTACCGGGCGAAGAAGCGTGCAGAGCTCTCCGAGCTGGGCGCCAAGGCCGCTGCCGAGGTCAGGAACACTGGCGAGTCCGTGAAGCTCAAGCCGATGACGCCGTTCGAGCGCAAAGTGGTGCACGACGCGGTCAAGGCCGCGGGCCTGCGCAGCGAGTCCGAGGGCGAGGAGCCTCAGCGCTTCGTCGTCGTACTTCCCGCCTGATCGGTCCCTACGTTCCTCCGGCCCCGTCTGTAGAGCAGGCGGGGCCGAACCTTGTCAGCCTGATAGTTCTGGTGGTCGGCGCCCGGTGCGCTGATGCGGTACGGAAGGAAGGATCCCCGTGACGGAGGCAGCGGAGCTTCCCCCCGCGCCCGAGCAGGCGCGAGAGGTGTTCGGCGATCGCTACGCGGACGCGGTGCGCTACGCCGAACTGCTGGCAGAGGCGGGTGTGCAGCGCGGTCTCATCGGCCCGCGCGAAGTGCCCCGCCTGTGGGAGCGGCATCTGCTGAACTGCGCGGTGCTCTCGGAGGTGGTCCCCGAAGGCGTGACGGTGTGCGACGTCGGCTCCGGTGCCGGTCTGCCCGGTATCCCCCTGGCCCTTGTCCGCGAAGACCTGAAGATCACGCTGCTGGAGCCGCTACTGCGACGCACGACTTTCCTGACGGAGGTCGTGGAGCTGTTGGGCCTGGACCATGTGACGGTCGTACGGGGCCGGGCCGAGGAGGTCATGGGCAAGCTCACCCCCGTGCATGTGGTGACGGCACGGGCTGTGGCTCCGCTTGACCGGCTGGCGACCTGGGGGATGCCTCTGCTGCGTCCCTACGGTGAGATGCTCGCTCTCAAGGGCGATACCGCGGAGGAGGAACTCAAGGCCGCGACCACAGCCCTGAGCAAACTCGGAGCAGTGGAGACTTCCATCCTGCATGTGGGTGAGGGAGTGGTCGACCCGTTGTCCACCGTGGTGCGAGTCGAGGTGGGGGAGAGTCCCGGTGGTGTGCGTTTCGCGGCCAAGCGTGCCAAGGCGGCTCGTACAGGACGCACTCGGCGACGTCGCTGATCCGTCCTGACGACGAGACGTACTCCACACAAGCTGCCAAACCTACACGCGCCGGAGTGTCGCGACAGAACGACCACTGCTGCTGTGCATCGTGTTTCACGTGAAACGTCGCTCACTGCTGCACGGCATCATCAGCCGAGGCCGCGCCGCGGCCGAACCCCGCGTCCGGAAGCCTCTCAGGTCACTCGGAGAGGTAACGGAGTTGTCCACAGAGGTGGATTTCTCCACAGAACAACAGGCCTCACTGGTTCACGACCCCGAAGACATGGGAGGCTCTGTTCATTGCGAGCCTGAAGTCGAGGAGAGTGAATCCTTGCGGTCCGACGCCAACATCGCGGGACCGATGACCGATCCGGTCCCCGGTCCCCGAACCGAGTCGATGGGGGAGGATGTTTCACGTGAAACACCGCCCCCGATGGACGACACTCCGATCGGTCGTGCTGCCCAACTGGCGGTGGAGGCTCTGGGCCGCGCCGGCGAGGGCCTGCCACGGCCCGAGCAGACCCGGATCATGGTCGTCGCCAACCAGAAGGGCGGGGTGGGCAAGACGACGACGACCGTCAATCTTGCCGCCTCGCTGGCTCTGCACGGCGGCCGTGTCCTGGTGATCGACCTCGACCCCCAGGGCAATGCGTCCACCGCGCTGGGTATCGACCACCACGCCGAAGTTCCTTCGATCTATGACGTCTTGGTCGAGAGCCGGCCGCTGGCCGAGGTCGTCCAGCCGGTCCCCGATGTCGAAGGCCTTTTCTGTGCTCCTGCCACCATCGATCTCGCCGGTGCGGAGATCGAGCTGGTGTCCTTGGTGGCACGTGAGAGCCGACTGCAGCGAGCGATCCAGGCGTACGAGCAGCCGTTGGACTACATCCTCATCGACTGCCCACCCTCACTCGGCCTGCTGACGGTCAACGCGCTCGTGGCCGGTGCGGAGGTCCTCATCCCGATCCAGTGCGAGTACTACGCGCTGGAGGGCCTGGGCCAACTGCTGCGCAACGTTGATCTGGTGCGCGGACATCTCAACCCCACCCTGCACGTATCGACCATCCTGCTCACCATGTATGACGGCCGGACGCGCCTCGCGTCCCAGGTCGCCGACGAGGTGCGCACCCACTTCGGCGACGAGGTGCTGCGGACGAGCATTCCCCGCTCCGTCCGTATCTCCGAGGCGCCGAGTTACGGACAGACGGTGCTGACCTACGATCCAGGATCAAGTGGTGCCCTGTCCTATCTTGAGGCAGCACGAGAGATCGCGCTGAAGGGCGTCGGCGTCAGCTACGACCCGACGCAGGCGCACATCGGTGCACAGAGCAACCCGAGCATGGTGGAGGGGATCCAGTGAGCGAGCGACGGAGGGGTTTGGGCCGTGGTCTGGGCGCACTGATCCCCGCTGCCCCGACGGAGAGGACGCCGGGCCCGGCGGCCGTGGGGGGCGCTGGTTCCGCCTCCCCGTCGGCCGTCCCGGTGCTGACGAGCGACCGTGGGGTGGCTGCGGCGAAGGTGGCCACGCTGCCGCCTGTTTCAGATGAAACCGAGGAGCCGTCGGTCAACGGCTATGGGGAGACACCCGCGCCCCCCATGGGCGCCCACTTCGCGGAGCTCCCTCTCGACTCCATCACGCCGAACCCGCGTCAGCCGCGTGAGGTCTTCGACGATGACGCGCTGCAAGAGCTGGTCACTTCCATCAAGGAAGTCGGTCTTCTCCAGCCGGTCGTCGTACGGCAGGTCGGTCCCGCGCGGTACGAGCTCATCATGGGCGAGCGGCGCTGGCGGGCCAGCCGTGAAGCCGGCCTGGAGGCGATCCCGGCGATCGTACGGGCCACGGAGGACGACAAACTCCTCCTGGACGCTCTCCTGGAGAACCTGCACCGCGCTCAGCTGAACCCGCTGGAAGAGGCCGCGGCCTACGACCAGTTGCTGAAGGACTTCAACTGCACCCACGACCAGTTGGCGGACCGCATCGGCCGGTCCCGCCCGCAGGTCTCCAACACACTGCGTCTGCTGAAGCTCTCGCCGGCAGTCCAGCGCCGAGTGGCCGCCGGAGTGCTCTCCGCCGGACATGCCCGGGCACTGCTCTCCGTCGAGGACTCGGAGGAGCAGGACCGGCTGGCCCACCGGATCGTGGCCGAGGGACTCTCGGTACGTGCCGTCGAGGAGATCGTGACGCTCATGGGGTCGCGGCCGCAGACCGCTCAGCGCTCGAAGGGGCCCCGGGCCGGCGCCCGAGTCTCCCCGGCGCTGACCGATCTTGCGACCCGTCTCTCGGACCGCTTCGAGACTCGGGTGAAGGTCGACCTGGGGCAGAAGAAGGGCAAGATCACGGTCGAGTTCGCCTCCATGGAGGACCTGGAGCGGATCCTCAGCTCCCTCGCCCCCGGCGAAGGGCCGGTTCTGCAGAAGAGCTTGTTGGACGACGAGGCCGAGGAGACGGACGGCTGAGCCAGGCCTCGCCGGGGTGTACCACCAGGGCAAAGCATGAAAGCGGGCTGTGTCCGGTGTGTACCGGACTCAGCCTGCTCTTTGCTTTCAGGCGGTATCGATGGAATCGGTGTCTGGATACGATGCGACTGGGTGCAGCACATCCACCCGGCAGTACCTCTGAGGGGAGGCAGGGGCCATGCGAACGATGAGCCGAAGCGGACTGGTGAGCGCGGGCCTGGGACTTGGGGCGGTCGGGGGATTCGTCGGCAGCCTGCTCAGGGGACGGAGCGCTCTGACGGCCGCCCGCGATGCGGCGGGCGAAGGAAGGGAGGAACAGCCTTCATGGGGCGTCGGTTCGTACCGCTCACGCTGGACAACCTTCCGGACCTTCCCCAACGCTGTCGCTCGTGTGTCTTCTGGGAGCTGGACCCAGTCAGCGGAGAAGCTGCGGTAAAGGCAGGAACATCCGTCCTGGAGAAGGAAGCCTGGATCTCCGCCGTACTGCTGGACTGGGGGTCGTGTGGACGGGTCGTGTATGTCGACGACGTACCGGTCGGCTTCGTTCTCTACGCTCCCCCCGCGTACGTTCCGCGCTCGACGGCGTTTCCCACGAGCCCTGTCTCTCCGGACGCCGTCCAGTTGATGACGTCGTTCATCATGCCGGGCTATCAGGGGCAGGGACTGGGCCGGGTGATGGTACAGACGGTCGCCAAGGATCTGCTGCGGCGAGGCTTCAAGGCGATCGAGGCCTTCGGTGACGCCCGCTGGAAAGAGCCCGCCTGTCTGCTTCCCGCGGACCACCTCCTGGCCGTGGGTTTCAAGACGGTCAGGCCCCATCCCGCTTACCCCAGGCTGCGGTTGGAGCTGCGTACCACGCTCTCTTGGAAGGAAGACGTGGAGATGGCACTGGACCGGCTTCTCGGGGCGGTACAGAAGGAACCAGCGCTGCGACCCCTGTAAGACAGTGGGGGCCGACCCTCCTGGGTCGGCCCCCACCATGTTTCACGTGAAACGTCACTCGGCGATGAAGTCCTCAAGGTCGCGGACGATCGCGGCCTTCGGCTTGGCCCCGACGATGGTCTTGGCGACCTCGCCACCCTGGTACACATTGAGCGTGGGGATGGACATGACGCCGTACTTGGCGGCCGTACCCGGGTTCTCGTCGATGTTCAGCTTGACGACCTCGATCTTGTCGCCGTACTCGGCGGCGATCGCCTCAAGGGAAGGCGCGATCTGGCGGCACGGACCGCACCAGGCGGCCCAGAAGTCCACCAGGACGGGCTTGTCGCTCTTCAGGACGTCCTGCTCGAAGGAATCGTCGGTCACATTCTTCAGGGTGCCGGCCACGGCGGGCTCCTTAGCTGGTTGGTGCGGTGGGGCGGGATGGGGGTCAGACAGCGGTCTTCTCGGGCTCGGCCTTCTCCTCGTCCGCAAGGGCGGCGAGGAAGCGCTCGGCGTCGAGAGCGGCGGAGCAGCCGGTGCCGGCCGCGGTGATCGCCTGGCGGTAGGTGTGGTCGACCACGTCACCGGCGCCGAAGACACCGGTCAGGTTGGTGCGGGTCGAGGGCGCTTCCACCTTCAGGTAGCCCTCCCCGTCCAGCTCCAGCTGGCCCTTGAAGAGCTCGGTGCGCGGGTCGTGGCCGATCGCGATGAACAGACCCGTGACCGCCAGGGCGCTCAGCTCGCCGGTCTTGAGGTTGCGCAGCTTCAGGCCCGAGAGCTTCGGGTCGCCCTGGATCTCGGCGACCTCGCTGTCCCAGACAAACTTGATCTTCGGGTCGGCGAAGGCGCGCTCCTGCATCGCCTTGGAGGCGCGCAGAGTGTCACGGCGGTGGACGATCGTCACGGACTTGGCGAACCGGGAGAGGAAGGTCGCCTCCTCCATCGCGGTGTCACCGCCACCGATCACGGCGATGTCCTGGTCCTTGAAGAAGAAGCCGTCACAGGTGGCGCACCACGAGACACCGCGGCCGGAGAGGGCGTCCTCGTTGGGGAGGCCGAGCTTGCGGTGCTGCGAGCCGGTGGTGACGATCACGGCCTTCGCCTGGTGGACCGTGCCTGAGGTGTCGGTGACGGTCTTGATCTCACCGGTCAGGTCGACGCTGACGATGTCGTCCGGGACGAGCTCGGCACCGAAGCGCTCGGCCTGGGCACGCATGTTGTCCATGAGCTCGGGGCCCATGATCCCGTCCTGGAAGCCAGGGAAGTTCTCCACCTCGGTGGTGTTCATCAGCGCACCGCCGGCGGTGACGGCGCCCTCGAACACCAGCGGCTTCAGCGACGCGCGCGCGGTGTAGAGCGCCGCCGTGTAGCCGGCGGGCCCGGAGCCGATGATGATCACGTTACGGACGTCGCTCACGGCTTGGTTCCTCGTCTCTGGACTGCGTCGTCGGACCGGTGGAGCCCCTTTAGAACTCTCACCCCACCCAACGGATCCTAAGGGGCGCGCATTCCCGGTGTGTCCGGGCACACGGAGAGGCCTCACCGTACGAAATACCACGGAGGAAGGAGACGAAGCGTGAGCACTCAGGAGTGCGCGTAGGACTGCTTCAGCAGAATCTTCGCCTTGCCGGCGGGCGCATCCTTCAGGCAGGAGGCATCCATGAGGTAGGCGGTAACGCGGCTGCTGTTGGCGGGGTCGCGCAGTACCACCAGAAGAGCGTCCGTCCCCTTGTAGACACCGTGGTCCGTTGCGAGGGGAGTGCCGGTACTGTCGAGGCCCTTCTGGATGCACGGAGGCACCTCGGGCGTCACCAGTACCCTGGGGCCCCCGGTGGTGGGGATGCCTAGCGCTCCTATGTCGGTGTGCGGAGCCTCGGACCCACCGCTCGTACTCTTCTCGCTGAGCAGCTGGGAGACCTCCTTCTCCAAGCTGCCGGCGGAGAAGGTGTCGGCAGAAGTGGTCGCCTGTCCGCGTGCCGTGTCGTCCGACTTGCCGTCGTTCAGCGCCGACAGCAGGACGGAACCGAATCCCAGGGCGGCGACCGTGAAGACGGCGCCGAGGACGGTGGCCTTGCGGCGCCCGCCCCTCTTGCGGTCCTTGCGGCCAGGGCCAGTGGTAGCGCTGCGGGCGTGTCCTGTGGGTCGGTCGCCGGTGGGCGATGTTTCACGTGAAACATGTGCGTTCTCGGCCGGTGCCGGTCCGTTCACCGCCTCGGGGGCCGTGGCTTGCAGCAGAGCTTCCGCGGCGAGGGCGGCGTCGATCCTGCCGGCGACGTCGTCAGGCATCCGGGGCGGGCCCGGCAGTGTCCCGAGCAGTCCGCGGATCTCCTCCAGCGATGCGTGAACGTCGGCGCAGAGATCGCACTCGTCCAGATGCCGACGTACATCCGCCGTCCTGGAGGCGGGAAGAAGGCCTTCGGTGAGGTCGGAGATCTCCGCGACATCCGGGTGCCCGGCTGTGTCTGTCGAGGAAGTCACGCTCGCCCACCTCCGCCCTTCACTGCAGCTGAATCGCTTGTTCCCGAGTCCGGCGGGCCTTCTGACGGAGGTCCCGCTGCGGGTGGGACGGATGTCCCCTGGGTCCGGTTCCGTGCAACGCCCGGTTCTCGACTGCCTCCGGCGTTTTCCGGCCGCAGATGAGTGAGAAGGGGGAGAAGTCTGGCTCTGCCTCTCGCGCAGCGGCTCTTCACCGTCCCTGTCGGCACGTCGAGCATGCGGGCGGCTTCAGCGACGGGGTAGCCCTGCATGTCCACCAGGACGAGTGCGGCGCGCTGGTCGGGCGGGAGGGTACCGAGTGCTTCCAGGAGCTGGCGGTGGAGGTCATTGCGCTCGGCGGGTGCCGAGGCCTCCTCGTGCGGCTCCAGGAGCTGCTCCAGGCGCTCGGTGTCGTCCACGGGGGAGGTCTTGCGGGAGGCTGTCTTTCTGGCCCGGTCCAGGCAGGCGTTCACCGTGATCCGGTGCAGCCAGGTCGTGACCGCCGACTGGCCCCGGAAGGTGTGGGCGGCCCGGTAGGCGGACACCAGGGCGTCCTGGACGGCGTCAGCGGCTTCCTCGCGGTCCCCGAGCGTGCGCAGGGCCACGGCCCACAGCCGATCCCGATGCCGCCGCACAATCTCGCCGAAGGCGTCGGGGTCGCCGTCTACGTGACGGGCCAGGAGGTCCTTATCGCTCGTGTCGCCGTACGTGGTGTCATCTGCCATCGGACCCCCTCCCCTTGTCTGCGGTGGTGTCTCAGCCGGTGAACTTCACGTTGGTGATGGCCTGCTTGTAGCCGGGAGTGCTGTAGTTCGCGGAGTCGTTCCCGGAGTAGGGCAGCGCGGTGAGCCATACCAGTACGTACCGCGACTTCACCGGTTTGCCGACCTTCACCGTGGCTGTCGTGCTGCTGGTCGTGACCGAGCCGATCTTGTCCATCGAGTCCAGCGAGGATGGCGTGAGCGAGTCGGCCGCGTACAGCTCGGCCGTGGTGTGGTTGCCGCCGTACCGGAGCGACAATGTCGCGGCCGACACCTCCTCGGCGGAGCCGAGGTCGTAGACGATGCCGACGCCTGGTTTGATCACTATGTCCGGACCGTCGTTGTAACTGTTGGTCCGCCACCCTGTGGTCATGCTGCCGTCGTACGTCAGCTTCACGTCGCCGGGATGCTGAGCGTCACCCTCGGCCACGTACTCCTCGGCGCCTGCGATGCTGAGCGTCGTGGTCGGCTTCGGCGCCGTGCTGTTCTTGTCGCCGTCGTCGGTCGTCTGGGTCTGGTTCTCGTCCGACTTGCCGCCCTGGTCCATCAGCGCGTCCGCCAGTTGCCAACTGCCCAGGCCCAGTGCGGCGATGAGGAGGGCCGAGACGGCCCACTTCAGGGCTCGGCCCGTGCGGCTCTGGAGGGGCGGGGGTGGCGCCGGAACCGGCTGGGTGACGCCGGGGCGCGGTGCCGGGCGGCCGTACGTGCCCTGCTGGTACGTCGTGCGCTGGTACTCGGGCGGTGCGGTGAACGTCGGCTCCGGTGGGCGGATGCGGGGCATCTCACCGATCGCCTTGACGAGTTCCTCGGGCGTGGTGCACGCGGACTCGTGCCGGGAGGCCGTCGCACCGTCGTTCGCGAGTGCCCGCATCGACAGTTCGGACAGCCCGCGGTGGACACCCGCCCGCACCTGGTCGGGTGCGATGAGGCCGACGTCCTTCGGGAGACCGGCGAGGCCATAGGCATCGCTCTCGTACGGCCAGCGCTGGGTGAGCGCCGCGTACAGGAGGGCGCCGATCGCCTCGGTGTCCGTGCGCTGCGGGGTCTCCGAACTGACGCCCCGCAGCGCGGCGTTCACGGCGAGGCCGCGGATGCGCCACTGACCGCTGGATGTCCGCAGCACCGCGTTCGGGTTCAGCCGCAGGTGTGCGAGCCCCTCGCGGTGGGCCGCGGCCATGGCGGAGGCCACCTGACTGACCATCTGGTAGGCGTCATAGACCTCCAGCGGGCCAGGGGCGAGGAGCGTGGTCAGCTCGGTCGCGTCGGGCAGCCATTCGTGGACGACGTAGACGAGGTCGTTCTCCTCGACGGCGTCCAGGACCTGGACGAAGCGCGGGTCGCCCAGCAGCGCGGAGGAACGCGCCGCGGCCAGGACGGAACGCGCCCGCGCATGGTCCGCGGGCAGGATGTGCACGCCGACGGCGCGACGGAGTTTCTCATCGACGGCACGCCAACTGCTGAAGCCGTCCAGACGGGTGACGCACTCCTCGAGACGGTAGCGTCTGGCGAGTTTGTGGCCGCTGTGCAACTCCGGCGGTGACGACTTGCCAGGACTCTCGGTCCCGCCACTCCCCTGTGCCTCGACGTCTTCCGTGTCCCGCTCCCGGTTCTTGGCCACGCCGTCGGCCGTGGACTGGTCCGCCTTGGCGGTCAGCGGCTCGTCACCGCTGTTGTCTGCCACGTCGACGGCAGCCGTGCTCCGTTCCGCCACCGTCGTTCCCTGCCTCCCCATTCGTTGCGCGCCGTGCGACGCAGAATCCAATTGTGCCCACAGTCCGCCGCTATGCACGACACACGGTGGCGGACGATGGTTGTGCGCGTACCCCAGGCTCAGCGCCCCAGACGCCCCCGGACCATGCCGACCAGCGAGTTCAGCTCCTCGATGCGCATCTTGCGCGCTGCGACGAAGAAGATCCCGAGCAGGACCGCACCGCCCGCGATCAGCGCGGCGAGCGAACCGACGACCCCCTGACCGAGCGAGTGGGCGATGCCGTAGCAGGCCGCTCCGCTGAGCAACGCCGCCGGGACGGAGGCAATGCAGAGCCGGGCGTAGGTCCGCAGGACGCGGTTGCCGTCCAGGTCGCCGCCGAGACGCTTGCGCAGCCGGTTCCAGGCGACACCGACACCGATCGCGTAGGCGAGACCGTACGAGGCCGCCATGCCCGCCACGGCCCAGCGGGGCGCCAGCACCACGTAACACAGCGCAGAGGCGCCCGCGTTGACCGCTGCCACGATGACCGTGTTGTAGAAGGGGGTGCGGGTGTCCTCGTATGCGTAGAAGGCGCGCAGCACGACGTACTGCACGGAGTAGGGGATCAGGCCGAGGGCGAAGGCCATCAGCATGAAGCCCATGTTCGTGGCCTCGCTGGTGCCCGAGGAACCGAAGATCAGCGTGCACATCGGGATGCCGAGGGCGACGAAACCGAAGGCGATCGGCACGATCGCGACGGCCGTGGTGCGCAGGCCCTGGGAGATGTCGTCCCGGACGGCTCCGCTGTCGTCCTCGGCCGCCGAGCGGGCCAGGCGTGGCAACAGTGCCGCCATCAGGGAGACGGTGATGATCGCCTGCGGTAGTCCCCAGATCAACTGGGCGTTGGCGTAGGCGGCGAAGCCGGTGCCGTCGACCGGGGAATCCTTGCCCGCCGCGGTGGACAACTGCGAGACGACGATCGCGCCGGCCTGGTTGGCCAGGACGAACAGGACGGTCCACTTGGCCAGCGTCACGGCCTTGCCGAGGCCGTGGCCCCTCCAGTCGAAACGCAGCCGCATCCGGAAGCCGGTCTCGCGCAGGTACGGGATCATCGCCAGCGCCTGGACCACGAGGCCGAGCAGGACGCCGATGCCGAGGAGACGCTGTCCCTCCGGCGGGATGTTCGTGACCTTCATTCCGGAGTCGGCGGCGGTGCCGTAGACCCACATGAACATGCCGAGGGTCACGATGATGACGATGTTGTTCAGGACCGGGGTCCACATCATCGCGCCGAACTTCCCACGCGCGTTGAGGATCTGCCCCATCACCACGTGGATGCCCATGAAGAAGATCGAGGGCAGGAAGTAGCGGACGAAGGTGATGCCGACCTCGTTGGCCGCCGGGTCACTGGCCACCGAGTCCGACAGCAGACGGATCAGGAACGGGGCACCGAGGATCGCGAGACCGGTCAGCACGCCGAGCGCCACCATGACCAGCGTCAGCAGCCGGTTGGCGTACGCCTCGCCGCCGTCCTCGTCCTCCTTCATGGCGCGCACGAGTTGTGGCACGAAGACGGAGTTGAGGCCGCCGCCGACCGTCAGGATGTAGATCATCGTCGGTAGCTGGTAGGCGACCTGGAAGGTGTCACCGAGCAGACCGACGCCGAGCGCCGACACGATCAGCGCCGAGCGGATGAAGCCGGTGAGGCGGGAGACCATCGTGCCGGCCGCCATCACGGCGCTCGACTTCAGCAGGCCTCCTGCCTTGCCGCCCTTCTTCGCGGGAGCCGCGGGAGCCGCGGGAGCCGCGGTGGCAGAAGGAGCCGCTTGAGCACCGGCCGGGACGGTGCCCAGGTTCATGGTCTCGTCGGCCGGGGGCGCGGGGGCCGTGGGGGCCTGGAACTGCGGCGCAGGCGACGGCCCTCCCGGGGCCGCTGCCGGACCCGGCACCGACGGCGGATCCGTCGGACGGCTGCCGCCCTGCTGCTGGTCGCGGAAGAGGTGCGCGAAGGCGTCCGGCTCGTGCCGGTTCTCGCCGGCCTGGGTCACCAGGTCGTCGACCCCCACGAACTGCGTGGTGCGGGGATTGTCGCCGTACGGCAGGAACTGCGTCGGCCCCTCTGGCTCGGGCGCCGGGGTCTGGGCCCACACCTGAGGGTCGGGGGCGTACGGCGACTGGGGCGGCTGGGAGTACAGAGGCTGCTGCGGCTGATGGGTACCCGGAGGAGGCGGGGGGTGTGCGGCACGGTCGTAGAGGGCCTCGGCGACCGGGTCCTGGGAGTAGAGGTCCTGTGCCCGGTAGGGGTCCTGGTCGTAGGCGTCCTGGAGGTACATGTCCGCGGGAGCCTGCGGCGGTACCTGGCCGTGCTCGGGCGGCGGGCCCTCGGGGCGACCCGAGCTGCCCGCGCCCTGACCGCGATCACCGTCGTACGGCGCGTTCATGGTTACCCCACCTCATCGTCCCGGGCCCACCGGCCACGACATCCTCAACGGTCCACTCTCTCACCCGTGCCGGACGGGTCGGCGCTTTCCGTTGCGGTGTCCGCTGTCAGGTCACTCGGCTGCTCCGGGGCGTCTGCCCCGGCCCCGGTGCCGGACTCCTCCTTGAGACGGTCCTCGGGGCCCTCGGGGCTCTCCGGGCCGTCCACGGCCTCGCTCGCCTCGTCGTCGGGGCCGCTCTGCTCGGCCTCACGCGCGGCCGCGCGCTTGCGCTGGGTGTACATCCTGAATCCTGCCAGCACCAGCAGCAGGACACCGCCGCCGATGACCAGCATCACCGTGGCCGTGAACTCGGTGACCTTCACGTCGAACCTGACCTCGTCGCCGTACGGCTGGCCGTCTTCCGTGTACAGCTGTGCGATCACCGAGGCCTGGCCGTTGGCGTTGGCCGTCGTGGTGAACTTCACCGTCTGGCTGTGGCCGCCCGAGACCTCGACCGGCTGCTCGTAGTAGGAGGAGCCACCGATCTCGAGCCGGTTCGGGCTCAGCGAGGTCAGTCGCAGCCTCAGGTGTTCCACGCCCTGCACCAGGTTGTTCTGGACCGTCACCGGGATCGTGGCGCTACGGCCGGAGAGTTTGGTCTCCGACTTTTCGATCAGGCTGACCTGGGAGGTCAGTTCGTCGAGGTAGTCCTCGACATCGCTGCGGAAGCCGCTCGCCTCGGTGGCGCGGCCCCGCCACGAGGTGGACATCTCGCGGTTCACGGCCCGCCCGAGGGGGGTCACGACGCGGGACTCGTCAGAGAGGATCACCTTGAAGTTGTCGAGCTTGTCCTGCGTGCGTGCGA
The DNA here is from genome assembly GCF_044903305.1 of Streptomyces sp. NPDC019531. Lineage (NCBI taxonomy): Bacteria > Bacillati > Actinomycetota > Actinomycetes > Kitasatosporales > Streptomycetaceae > Streptomyces > Streptomyces sp. NPDC019531. The sequence goes on from NZ_JBJDQL010000003.1 coordinate 304,658, forward strand.
TCTCCTGGAAGGCCGACTTCGGCAGTTCCTGCTTGCGCAGCGAGGAGGGGTAGGCGGAGGCAGAGGGCACCTTGGTGGTGGCCCCTGGGTCGGGCTTGGCCGCGGCCGCGGCCGTGAGCTTCTGGGTCTCGGACCAGTTTCCGCTCTGCAGAGCGGTGATGGCCTCGGCCATGGCAGCGGCCTGGCTCGCCGTGGGCATGCGCTGCGGGGCGACGACGATGCTGCGCTGCTTGTCCGTCTGGAGATCGAGAGCAAGGCTCTGGGCGAGGAACCGCTGGACGGCGAGAGTGGCGGCGGAAGCCTTCGTCAGATCGCCCTGGAACGACGTCGACAGCCGTGCGTCCGCGACCACCGCCGTGGCGCCGGCGCCGATGGGGCGGGCCGCGGAGGGCGTGTACGACAGGCCGCCGGTCTCGTTCAGACTGTCGCTGCGCGCGATCACCTTGTCGGCGCCCGCGGAGGTGGCGACCTTGACGATCGACGGGTCCACGGCGCCGTCCACGGGCCAGGCAAAGTCGGTGCTCGGTGTCACGTGGAGCACGGTCTTCACCGTGGTAGCCGCGACATCGGTGCCCTCGTCGAGATGACCGAGCGAACCGGTGACGCTTGTGCCGTTGTGGGCCAGGGAGGCGAGATCGGGGTCGGCGAAGGGCAGCGCCACGACCTCCTGGTCCTCGACCGCCTTCTGCAGCCTCGCCAGCCACTGCTTGGCGATCGCCTGGTGAGTGCCCGTCGTCGTGGTGTCGCCCTCACCCTGCACCCGGTAGGTGCGCGTCATCGCGTCGACGGACGCCAGCAGGTCCGGGTCGATCACCCAGGTGACGTCGAGGCTCTCGCCCAGCGACAGCATCCGGTCCAGTCGCCCGCCCGCCGAGATCTCCTCGGCCAGGTCGTCGTTGAGGAAGACGGGCGTCTGCTGGGCGTTGGCCCCGGTCTCCGCCGTCATGTGGGCGGTGGAGACGAGCGGCCACAGGAACGTCGTCTTCGTCTTCGTGTCCGCCTCGTCGGACTGCCAGGGCAGGAACGTGCGCTGGATGCCGAGCATCCGGTCCCACGGCTGCGCGGAGGTCTTGCCCGAGAGAGAGACGGCGAACTGGTAGACGCCGGCGTCGCCGAGGTCCAGTTCGTCGACCGGTACGGAGATGGAGAAAGGCTGGGCGATCCCGGGGGTCAGCTTCGAGAACTTCTGGACGTACTTGCCACCGACCTCGGATCCCGCGGGGTCCTGGAGGGAGTCGCTGTCGTCGGTGGCGGTGTCGATCGACGAGCGGGTGGTCAGCTCGGGACCCACATGCAGTCCCACATGGGCGGCCGTGACGGCCTGCTTGCCGTTGTTGGTCACCGTCCCGGAGACGGTGACCGTGTCACCGTCCGTAGGCAGGCTGGGGCTGAGTGTGTCGACAGCGACGGACACCGAACCGGAATTGTCGGCGGCGTGAGCGGGTGTGGCAGCGGGCAGCTGGCACAGGCCGGCCAGCAGGGGCACCCCTGCCAGCAGGGCCCCGGTGCGCCGCAGCCAGCGGCGGGCAGGTGAGGGACTCGTCCCCTGGAAGTCTGCCGCCTCGGCCACGCGCTCGCCCGTCCCTCGTCGTCGTCAGTGGTCGTCGGAATGTGCGTCCACGCATGGTAACGATGCGCGCTGAGAGGAAGTGCCGCGGACTGTTCCACAAGATCGGCGGACACCGCCGCGCTGTCCCGAATGTGCCTGTATAAAGAGGAACACGCCCGTGAGTCTCCGGAGCAGAGCTTGTGCAGGTCTGGACGGCGAGTCTGTGCACGTTTAATGGAGGCGCTCGCAGCCGCCCGGGCCACGTACCCTCTTCTGTTGTGCCGAACGCCAACGAAGACAACCTCAGTGCCCCGAGCCAGGTGCAGGACCACGCGGTGAACGAGCTGCTCCCGGTCGCCCCTGTCGCCGACGACCTCGCCCTGCGCTTCCAGGAGGCCGGGTTCTCGCTCGCCCTGGTCGGCGGGTCGGTCCGGGACGCACTGCTCGGTCGGCTCGGCAACGACCTGGACTTCACGACCGACGCCCGCCCTCAGGACGTACTGAAGATCGTACGGCCGTGGGCGGACGCTGTGTGGGACGTCGGGATCGCCTTCGGCACGGTTGGGGCGCAGAAGGACGGCTACCAGATTGAGGTGACCACCTACCGGTCCGAGGCGTACGACCGGACCTCACGCAAGCCCGAGGTGTCGTACGGCGACTCCATTGAGGAGGACCTCGTCCGGCGTGACTTCACCGTGAACGCGATGGCCGTCGCCCTCCCGGAGAAGAAGTTCATCGACCCGCACGGCGGCCTCGACGACCTCGCGGCACGTGTGCTGCGCACTCCGGGCACTCCGGAAGCCTCCTTCTCGGACGACCCGCTGCGCATGATGCGGGCCGCGCGTTTCGCGGCGCAACTCGACTTCGAGGTGGCACCGGACGTGGTCACCGCGATGGAGGAGATGTCAGGGCGCCTGGAGATCGTCTCCGCCGAGCGGGTGCGGGATGAACTGAACAAACTCATCCTGTCCGCCCATCCACGCAAAGGCCTGACGCTGCTGGTCGACACGGGGCTCGCCGAGCACGCCCTGCCCGAGCTTCCGGCCCTGCGCCTGGAGAGCGACGAACACCACCGACACAAGGACGTCTACGAACACACGCTGATCGTCCTGGAGCAGGCCATCGAGCTGGAGAAGGAAGGGCCCGACCTGGTTCTCCGCCTGGCCGCCCTGCTCCACGACATCGGTAAACCGCGCACCCGCCGTTTCGAGCAGGACGGCCGGGTCTCGTTCCACCACCATGAAGTGGTCGGAGCGAAGATGACCAAGAAGCGGATGACGGCGCTCAAGTACTCCAACGAACTCGTGAAGGACGTCTCCCGGCTCGTCGAACTGCATCTGCGGTTCCACGGGTACGGCACCGGGGAGTGGACGGACTCGGCTGTCCGCCGCTATGTGCGGGACGCGGGTCCGTTGCTCGACCGGCTCCACAAGCTGACCCGCTCGGACTGCACGACCCGGAACAAGCGCAAGGCGGCCGCGCTGTCGCGTGCGTACGACGGTCTGGAGGAGCGGATCTCCCAGCTTCAGGAGCAGGAGGAGCTGGACTCGATCAGGCCTGACCTCGATGGCAACGAGATCATGGAGATCCTCGGTGTCGGGCCGGGGCCTGCCGTGGGGCGCGCGTACAAGCACATGCTGGAGCTTCGCCTGGAGAATGGGCCGATGGAGCGCGACGAGGCAGTGGCAGCGCTCAAGGAGTGGTGGGCCGAGCAGGGCTGAGGTTATGGAACGGAGTCCATGTTTCACGTGAAACATGGACTCCTGGTCCGTCGGCCGAGGGGTGGTGTTTCACGTGAAACATCGCCCCATCATCGTTCCGCCGCTCTCTTTCGTTCCTTCGTCATCGCCACGGCGACTGCTGCGTAGATGAAGGCGACGGTGACCACCAGGGTCACCGAGCGACCGTCCGGCGGCAGGAGCAGGGCGGCTACGCCGGCGGCGCCCACGAAAGCGATGTTGAACAGCACGTCGTAGACGGAGAAGATCCTGCCCCGGAACCCGTCTTCGACGGAGGACTGCACGATGGTGTCCGTGGCGATCTTCGCGCCCTGAGTGATCAGACCCAGGACGAACGCCGCGATGAGCATGGGGACCGTGGTGAAGGGGAGCCCGAGGCTGGGCTCCAGCACGGCAGCGGCTGCCGCGCACACGATGATCCAGCGCTCCGGTCCGACTCTTCCCGCGGCCCATGGGGTGAGTACGGCGGCGCCGAAGAAGCCGGCGCCGGAGATTCCCAACGCCAGCCCCAGCAGGGCGAGTCCATCGTCCGGATCGGACGTCAGGGTGTATCGGCAGAGCATCAGCACCATGACGAGCAGGGCGCCGTAGCAGAACCGCATCAACGACATGGCGCCGAGAGCCCGGGCGGCCGGTCGACGAGCGGGTGCGGCCAGGTGGCGTACGCCTGCCGCCAGGTCGCGGGCCGTTCCGGCGAGCGCCGCGCCGAGGCGGGGCCGGATCAACTCGCGGTCGGGGCCCAGCAGTTCCGGTGGGATACGCAGGGCGGCGAGTGCACCGGACAGGTACAGTCCCGCTCCCAGGAGCACCACGGCCGCGTCGGAGTCGGCGACCAACAGGCGTACGACGAAAGCGAGTCCGCCCCCTGCGGTCGCCGCGAGGGTTCCGGCTGTCGGGGAGAGGGAGTTGGCGATCACCAGCCGCTCCTCGTCGACGACGCGCGGCAGCGCCGCGGACAGGCCGGACAGGACGAAGCGGTTGACGGCGGTGACGCACAGGGCGGAGATGTAGAAGAGCCAGTCCGGGACGCTGCTGAGCATCAGGACGGCTGTCGCCGATGCCAGCAGGGCACGCACGAGGTTGCCGTAGAGGAATACCTGGCGGCGGCTCCAGCGGTCCAGGAGAGCGCCGGCGAAGGGGCCCACCAAGGAGTAGGGCAGCAGCAGGACCGCCATCGCGGAGGCAATCCCGGTGGCCGAGGTCTGTTTCTCCGGGGAGAAGACGACGTAGGTGGCGAGCGCGATCTGGTAGACACCGTCCGCGCCCTGGGAGAGCAGACGCACGGAGAGCAGGTGTCGGAAATCCCGGAAGCGCAGCAGGATCCGCAGATCACGCACGACGGACATGGGGCACAGCCTCACATACGGGGAGGGTCCCCGGGCGATACAACCCGGGGACCCTCTGTAGCCCTGGCAGGAGCGTTTTGAGTGAGCCTCAGCGCTCGACTTCACCCTTGATGAACTTCTCGACGTTCTCGCGGGCCTCGTCGTCGAAGTACTGGACCGGCGGGGACTTCATGAAGTAGCTGGAGGCCGACAGGATCGGGCCGCCGATGCCGCGGTCCTTGGCGATCTTCGCGGCGCGCACAGCGTCGATGATGACACCGGCCGAGTTCGGGGAGTCCCAGACCTCGAGCTTGTACTCCAGGCTCAGCGGGACGTCACCGAAGGCACGGCCCTCGAGGCGGACGTAGGCCCACTTGCGGTCGTCGAGCCACTGAACGTAGTCGGACGGGCCGATGTGGACGTTCTTCGCGCCGAGGTCCCGGTCGGGGATCTGTGAGGTGACGGCCTGTGTCTTGGAGATCTTCTTGGACTCCAGGCGCTCGCGCTCGAGCATGTTCTTGAAGTCCATGTTGCCGCCGACGTTCAGCTGCATCGTGCGGTCCAGGACGACACCGCGGTCCTCGAACAGCTTCGCCATGACGCGGTGCGTGATGGTCGCGCCGACCTGCGACTTGATGTCGTCACCGACGATCGGGACGCCCGCCGCGGTGAACTTGTCCGCCCACTCCTTGGTGCCGGCGATGAAGACCGGAAGGGCGTTGACGAACGCGACCTTGGCGTCGATGGCGCACTGGGCGTAGAACTTCGCCGCGTCCTCGGAGCCGACGGGCAGGTAGCAGACGAGGACGTCGACCTGCTTGTCCTTGAGGATCTGGACGACGTCGACCGGGGCCTCGGCGGACTCCTCGATGGTCTCGCGGTAGTACTTGCCGAGGCCGTCGAGGGTGTGACCGCGCTGGACGGTCACACCGGTGTTCGGCACGTCGCAGATCTTGATGGTGTTGTTCTCGGAGGCGCCGATGGCGTCGGCGAGGTCGAGACCGACCTTCTTCGCGTCCACGTCGAAGGCCGCGACGAACTCGACGTCACGGACGTGGTAGTCGCCGAACTGTACGTGCATCAGCCCGGGGACCTTCGACGCCGGGTCGGCGTCCTTGTAGTACTCGACTCCCTGAACCAGCGACGCGGCGCAGTTGCCCACGCCGACGACGGCTACGCGAACCGAACCCATTCCGGTTGCTCCCTGTGTGTACGAGTGAGGCCCTGGCAGGGACCTCACGTGGCGGTGTCGCCGGACGTATCCGGACCGGGGGTGTCCCCGGGCCGGGGCAGGACGCCCGGCGCTCCCTCTGTGGTGTCGCGAGCGGGTTCTTCACGGGCGGGACTCTTCATGTCCCGTCCGGCCCGCTCGCTCTCGATGAGCTCGTTCAGCCAGCGCACTTCGCGCTCCACGGACTCCATCCCGTGGCGCTGGAGCTCAAGCGTGTAGTCGTCGAGGCGCTCCCGGGTGCGCGCCAGCGAGGCACGCATCTTCTCCAGTCGCTCCTCCAGCCGACCGCGGCGGCCTTCGAGGACTCGCATGCGGACGTCGCGCGAGGTCTGCCCGAAGAAGGCGAAACGAGCTGCGAAGTGCTCGTCCTCGTATGCGTCGGGGCCGGTCTGCGAGAGCAGTTCCTCGAAGTGCTCCTTACCTTCCGCCGTCAACCGGTAGACGATCTTGGCGCGACGCCCTGTGAGTGGTGCGGCGAGGGCGTCCTCGGTGGTGTTCCCTGGTTCCTCGATCAACCAGCCGTTGGCGACCAGCGTCTTGAGGCAGGGGTAGAGCGTGCCGTAGCTGAAGGCTCGGAACACGCCCAGTGATGTATTGAGACGTTTGCGCAGCTCATAGCCGTGCATCGGGGACTCACGGAGCAGGCCGAGTACGGCGAATTCGAGGATCCCGGAACGCCGGCTCATCGTCGCCTCCTCGTCACTGTCTCGCACCGATGTATCGACTCGATACATCAAGACGATAGAACGCCCTTCCGGAAGCGACAAGTGGGGGGATGGTGAACGGGATCACATCAATGATTCATGCGAACCAAGTTGTCTGATTTGGGGTGAACTTCGGGACTCGGCGGGTTTTGACGGTGCGTAGTCTGTGCGGCATGCACAGCACCGGGAAACGAGTGACGCCTGGGGGGCGTCGCTGTCCCGGGTGCGGTACGGATGAATGCGGAACCGACCACATCCGTACTTCGGGGGGACCGGAAACCAGCCGCCGTTTCCAGGCGCGCAAGGGTGCGCCTGCCCGAGGAGTAGTCCTTCGATGAGCGAGCACCGTCGCAAACAGCCGCAGCCGCAGGGAGGCGGACGTGCCGCGGCCCGACGCGGCCAGTCCGGCTCGTCCTCCGGCCGCCGTGCGGCTCCGCGAGGCGCCACCGGGTCTCTTTCCGACTCCTATGGGACGAGCTCCCAGGAGTCGGCTTCCTATGGTTCGGGAGGCGAGGAGCGTTCGTACGGCAGCCGTGCCGAGGCCCGCCGTGCGTCCCAGAGAAGCGCGGGCGGTGGTCGCCGCAGAGCGGCAGAACCGGGCCGTGGCGGTCGGCGCGGGGCGCCGACCGGGCGGGGACGGGCCTCCGATCCCGGCAGGAAACGTCTCATCGACTACCCGCGCGCGGGCAAGTACGGCGCGGCGCGCTGGATGCCGTCCTGGAAGCTGGTGACGGGCCTGTTCATCGGCTTCATCGGAAGCCTGGTCGCGGTCGCCGGTGTCGGGTACGCGCTCGTGAGCGTCCCGAACGTCGCCGAGACCGCTACGGCGCAGAACAACGTCTACTACTGGTCGGACCAGAGCGAGATGGTCTCCACCGGCGGTGAGACGAACCGCCAGATCATCAACCTCGCGCAGATCCCGAAGGCGATGCAGTACGCCGTCGTCTCGCAGGAGAACAAGACCTTCTACACCGACAGCGGCATCGACCCCAAGGGCATCGCCCGCGCCGTGTTCAACATGGCCAGGGGCGGCGACACGCAGGGTGGCTCCACCATCACCCAGCAGTACGTCAAGAACGCGCGCCTGGACGACCAGTCCCAGACCGTCACCCGCAAGTTCAAGGAGATCTTCATCTCCATCAAGGTGGGTGCCACGGTCGACAAGGACGAGATCATGGAGGGGTACCTGAACTCGGCGTACTACGGTCGCAACGCCTACGGCATCCAGGCGGCCGCGCGCGCGTACTTCAACAAGGACGCCATCAAACTGAACCCGGGTGAGTGTGCCTTCCTGGCAGCCATGCTCAAGGGCGCCACGTACTACGACCCCGCGGGCGCGACGTCCATCGACCCGACGGGCGCCACGGCTGAAGCCAACCAGCGGCGGGCCCTGCGGCAGATGCAGGACACTCTCGACAAGATGGTCGAGTACGGCCACCTCAACGCGACGGAGCGGGCCAGGTACACGGCGCTTCCCAAGTGGCAGAACCCCCGGTCCAACACCCAGCTCAAGGGACAGATCGGCTATCTGGTCGACCTCGCCAAGGCGTACCTGATCAACAACAAGATCGTCAGTGCCGACAAGCTTCAGCAGGGCGGCTACTCGATCTACACGACCTTCGACAAGAACAAGGTCAAGGAGCTCGAGGCGGCGGTCTCGAAGGTCCGCAAGGAGAACATCGATCCCAAGAAGCGCCCGACGAAGGACACCTATGTCCAGTTCGGCGGAGCGTCCGTGGAGCCGGCCACCGGTGCGATCCGGGCCTGTTATGGCGGCGAGGACGCGACCACGCACTTCACCAACAACTGCGACTCGACCGGTGCCCAGGTCGGTTCGACGTTCAAGACCTTCGTACTCGCCGCGGCCATGAAGTGGGGGGTGCGCGACAAGGACCTGGGTGAGAGCCAGGCACAGGACGAGCGCACCGTCGTCAATGCCAAGAGCCTGTTCAGCGGTCAGAACGACCTCAAGATCAAGAACTATGACGGTTCGATCTGGAAGAACGAGGAGGGCAAGGAGTGGCTCCAGGAGAACGACGGCAAGCAGTCCTACGGCTCTCCGCCCAAGTACCAGATCGACCTTCGTGAGGCGATGCGGGAGTCGGTGAACTCCGCCTTCGTGCAGCTCGGCATGGACGTCGGTCTGGACAAGGTGAAGGAGTCGGCCATGGACGCGGGCCTCAAGGAGAACAGCCTGGCCGGCACCAACTACCCGTCCTTCTCCATCGGTATCTCCGACCCCAGCGCGATCCGCATGGCGGGCGCCTATGCCACGTTCGCGGCGAGCGGCAAGCAGAACGAGCCGTACTCCGTCGAAAAGGTCACAAGTAAGGACGGTGACGTCTTCACCCACGAGGCGAAGCCCAAGCAGGTCTTCGAGGAGAAGGTCGCCGACAACGTCACCGACGTCCTCAAGACCGTGGTCGAGGACGGCACGGGTACCAACGCCCAGCTGACCGGCCGTGAGGTGGCGGGCAAGACCGGTACCACCGACGGCAACAAGTCCGCCTGGTTCGTGGGATACACCCCGCAGCTGTCCACGTCGATCACCATGTTCCGGATGGACGACAACGAGAGCAACAAGAACCGCACGTTCCTGGAGATGTACGGAACGGGTGGCCAGGAGAAGATCCACGGCGCCTCGTTCCCGTCCGAGATCTGGCACGACTACATGGAGCAGGCACTGAAGGGCGAGAAGTCGATCGACTTCCCGACCCCGGAGCCCATCGGTGAGATCCTCAACGACGAGCCGAGCCCGACGCCTACTCCGACACTGACTGAGACCGAGTCGGCCACACCGACCCCCACTCCGACGCCCAGCCAGACGTTCGTCAGTCCGACGCCCACGGTAACCGAGACGTGCCGGTTCGCCTGGCAATGTGACAATTCGGGCGGCACGGACACCGGGGGCACCGACGGCGGTGTGACCTCGACACCGACGGCCACATCGACGGACGAGAACGGCAACAACGGCAACAACAACGGCGGTCTCTTCGGCGGATCGAGCGGTTAGCCGCCTATGCCCCGTCGAGGCTGTTTCACGTGAAACATGGGCCGTCGCACCCAGGTGCGGCGGCCCTCGGCGTATTCCTAGTCTCGTACGGCAGGATGTACGGCATGCCCAGTGCTGAATCGACGCCAGCGAGCGTGCACGAGCCGGACCTAGTGCGTCCGAGCAAGGACGACGAGATCGCCAGGAGCGGCAGCGAGTTCATCGGAGGCCCCCTCGGGCGACGTGCCCTGCTGGGTACGTCCTGGTGGACCCCCGTCCGGGTCATCGCGCTCGTGGCCATCGGCGTCTTCGCGCTCGGCCTGGTCCAGAAGGCCCCCTGCTACGACGGCGGCTGGTTCTTCGGTGCCAGCACCCAGTACACCCATGCGTGCTACTCGGACATCCCGCACCTCTACCAGGGACGCGGCTTCGCCGACGGTCTCGTCCCGTACTTCGACAAGCTCCCCGGTGACATGCAGTACCTCGAATACCCGGTCCTGACCGGTGTGTTCATGGAGGTCGCCGCCTGGCTCACACCCGGCAGCGGCAGCATCCAGCACCAGGAACAGTGGTACTGGATGGTCAACGCCGGGATGCTGATGGTCTGCGCGGCCATCATCGTCGTCTGCGTGAGCCGTACGCACGCTCGTCGCCCGTGGGACGGCCTGCTGGTCGCTCTGGCCCCCGCCTTCGCGCTGACCGCCACCATCAACTGGGACCTGCTGGCGGTCGCTCTGACGGCTTCCGCGATGCTGATGTGGGCGCGGGGCCGCTCGCTAGCCTTCGGCGTCCTCCTGGGGCTCGCCACGGCCGCCAAGCTCTATCCCGTCTTCCTGCTCGGGCCGCTGTTCGTGCTGTGCTGGCGGGCGGGCAAGTGGCGGGACTTCGGCACGGCCCTGGGCGGGGCGGTCGTGTCCTGGCTAGTGGTGAACGTGCCGGTGATGCTCTTCGCCTTCGACGGGTGGTCGAAGTTCTACACGTTCAGCCAGGAGCGGGGCGTGGACTTCGGCTCCTTCTGGCTGATCCTGGCCCAGAACTCGACCGACCCGCTGAGTACCGACACCGTCAACACACTCGCCACGCTGCTGATGCTGCTGAGTTGCGCGGGCATCGCGGCGCTCACCCTGACCGCCCCGCGCCGGCCACGTTTCGCCCAGCTCGCGTTCCTGATCGTCGCCGCGTTCATCCTCACCAACAAGGTCTACTCACCCCAGTACGTCCTGTGGATGGTGCCGCTGGCTGTGCTGGCCCGGCCGAAGTGGCGGGATTTCCTCATCTGGCAGGCGTGCGAGGTGGCGTACTTCCTGGGGATCTGGATGTACCTCGCGTACACGACCAGCGGCAACGCCCACAAGGGTCTGCCGACCGACGGCTACCACTGGGCCATCGGATTGCATCTCCTGGGGACGGCGTACCTGTGTGCGATGGTCCTGCGCGACATCCTCATGCCGGAGCGGGACGTCGTGCGGCGGGCCGGCGACGACGATCCCTCGGGCGGTGTGCTGGACGGAGCGGAGGACGTCTTCGTACTCGGCCCAGCCGCCCATCCGCCGCGGCACGCGGCCCAGTTCGACGGACCGCAGGTGGAGTGGGGCAGCGAGCCGGGGGCCAACGGCCGTTCGCTCTGAGCGAACACATCTGGGTGTCACACGCGAAAGGCCGTACAGGTCACATGCCCTGTACGGCCTTCTTGCTGCCTCTACGCCGTCTCAGCGGTCGACGATCCGGTCGAACTGCGTGGTGGTGTGCCGCAGATGGGCCACCAGCTCCTCGCCCACCTTCGGCTCGGGGGCGTCCGAGGGGACGAACAGGATGGAGACCTGCATGTGCGGCGGCTCGGCGAACCAGCGCTGCTTGCCGCCCCAGACGAATGGCGAAAGGTTCCGGTTGACCGTGGCCAGGCCGGCGCGGGCGACGCCCTTGGCACGCGGCATGACGCCGTGCAGGGCCTTCGGGGCCTCCAGGCCCACACCGTGCGAGGTTCCTCCCGCCACGACGACCAGGAAGCCGTCGGAGGCCGCTTTCTGCTGCCGGTAGCCGAAGCGGTCCCCCTTGGAGACACGGGTGACGTCCAGGACCGCGCCGCGGTACTCGGTGGAGTCGTGGTCCCCGAGCCACAGCCGGGTCCCGATGCGAGCGCGGAAGCGGGTCTGAGGGAACTGCTGCTGAAGCCGGGCGAGGTCCTCGGCTTTGAGATGGCTGACGAACAGGGTGTGCAGGGGCAGGCGGGCCGCCCGCAGCCGGTCCATCCAGCCGATGACCTCCTCGACGGCGTCCGAGCCGTCGGTGCGGTCCAGCGGCAGGTGGATCGCGAAGCCCTCCAGACGGACGTTCTCTATGGCGGCGTGCAGCTGCGGCAGGTCCTGCTCGCTGATGCCGTGCCGTTTCATCGAGGACATCACCTCGATGACCACCCGCGCGCCCACGAGGCCATACACGCCGTCGATGGACGACACCGAGCGGATGACCCGGTCGGGCAGCGGAACGGGCTCCTCGCCGCGCCGGTACGGCGTCAGTACCAGCAGATCACCGCCGAACCAGTCCTTGATGCGCGCGGCCTCGTAGGTCGTGCCGACGGCGAGGACGTCCGAGCCCAGCCGGGTCGCCTCCTCCGCAAGCCGCTCGTGCCCGAAGCCGTAGCCGTTGCCCTTGCAGACCGGGACGAGCCCCGGGAACTGCTCCTGCACGTGCTTGTGGTGCGCCCGCCAGCGCGCGGTGTCGACGTAGAGCGTGAGCGCCATGGCCGGACCCGGAACCTTTCTAGTGGCTGCGGTGTATCAGAGGTATGCGAGCTATTGAAGCGAAGAACGCGACGTCAGCGGCGCGACATGTAGATGTCGAGCGCCTTGTGGAGCAGCTTGTTGAGCGGGAAGTCCCACTCGCCGAGGTACTCGGCGGCCTGGCCGCCCGTGCCCACCTTGAACTGGATCAGGCCGAAGAGGTGGTCCGTCTCGTCCAGCGAGTCGGAGATGCCGCGCAGGTCGTAGACGGTGGCGCCGAGCGCGTAGGCGTCGCGCAGCATCCGCCACTGCATCGCGTTCGAGGGCCGGACCTCACGGCCGATGTTGTCGGAGGCGCCGTAGGAGTACCAGACGTGCCCGCCGACGATCAGCATGGTCGCTGCCGACAGGTTCACGCCCTCGTGCCGGGCGAAGTACAGCCGCATCCGGTTGGGGTCCTCGGTGTTGAGGGCCGTCCACATCCGCTGGAAGTACGACAGCGGGCGGGGCCGGAAGTGATCGCGCACCGCTGTGATCTCGTACAGCCGCTGCCATTCCTCAAGGTCCTGGTAACCGCCCTGGACGACCTCGACACCGGCCTTCTCAGCCTTCTTGATGTTGCGGCGCCACAGCTGGTTGAAGTTCTTGTGGACCTCTTCCAAAGACCGGTTCGCGAGCGGCACCTGGTAGACGTAGCGGGGCTGTACGTCACCGAAGCCGGCCCCGCCGTCCTCGCCCTGCTGCCAGCCCATCCGGCGGAGCTTGTCGGCGACCTCGAAGGCGCGCGGCTCGATGAAGTCGGCCTCGATGTCGCGCAGGCGCTTCACGTCCGGGTTCTGGATGCCCGCCTTGATGGAGGTGGCTTCCCAGCGCCGGATGATCACCGGCGGGCCCATCTTCACGGAGAAGGCGCCCTGCTGCCTGAGATGCGCGAGCATCGGTTCCAGCCACTCGGTCAGATTCGGCGCGAACCAGTTGATGACCGGGCCCTCGGGCAGATAGGCGAGATAGCGCTTGATCTTCGGCAGCTGACGGTAGAGGACGAGACCCGCGCCGACGATCTCGCCGGTCTTGTCGAACCAGCCGAGGCTCTCGGAGCGCCACTCCGCCTTGACGTCTGCCCAGGCAGGAACCTGCATGTGGCTCGCCGAGGGCAGGCTCTGGATGTACGCCAGATGCTGCTCGCGGCTGATCGTCCTCAGGGTCAGGCTCATTCGGGGCGCTCCTCGGGCTGGTGTGTCCCCATGGGTACAGGGGCTCCGGCTCTCGCGCCGAAGCCTACTGCGCCTTGCGAGCGCCCTGACTGGGCGTACGGAACCTGCGCCCCGGCTCATGGGCTGCCGAGGCGTAACGCGGTGCTTTGGGTGATGTCGGGGGGACCGTGCCCGTGGCGTCAGTCAGAAGACTCCACCGAAGAGGCCGCCGTGCGCCATGCCGAGGAAGAAGCCGACCGCTGCGGCGCCGAGACCGAGGATCAGTCCGAAGCGCTCTCGGGTCGTCTCCGAGATCCACTGGCCGTACGCACCGGTGAGGATGCCCACGAGACCGGCCCAGGAGCTGAGCAGGTGCAGGTTGTGGAACATCGCCGAGACGAAAGCCGTGATGCCCAGCACCAGGGTCACCGCGAGCAGCGTGTCCTGGAGGGGGTGGGGCTTACCGTCCGTGGCGAAAAGGCCTCCGGCGGTGTTGGGTCGCATTGCCTGTGCCATAGGGCACCTCCTGCGGAAGACGGCGCATCGTAGCGCCATACACACCCGATGTGTACAGAGTGACCGTCCTCCGGGCCGGATTTCAACCGGAAGCCGGTGTGCGGGTAGTCTGTACCGTCTGCACGGTGTCTGCCCATGTCACGACCGGGTCTACCGCGAGGAAGCCTCGATTGTCAGTGGCGGCCGATACCGTTGCGTACGCATCACGACCCTCCTGCCACGGAACGACCGTGGCCGCTGAGTCCAAAGGAGGTGGGTTCCACATGCGTCACTACGAGGTGATGGTCATCCTCGACCCCGATCTGGAGGAGCGCGCTGTCGCCCCCCTGATCGAGAACTTCCTCTCCGTCGTCCGTGAGGGCAACGGAAAGGTCGAGAAGGTCGACACCTGGGGCCGTCGTCGGCTCTCGTACGAGATCAAGAAGAAGCCCGAGGGCATCTACTCGGTCATCGACCTGCAGGCCGAGCCTGCGGTCGTCAAGGAGCTCGACCGCCAGCTGAACCTGAACGAGTCGGTCCTCCGGACCAAGGTCCTCCGCCCCGAGACCCACTGAGCTTCCCAGCTCAGCTGATCCCGGGATTCGAGTAGCAGCAACCAAGCAGCCAGAGCAAACCCGCCGAGAGGTTCCCCATGGCAGGCGAGACCGTCATCACGGTCGTCGGCAATCTTGTCGATGACCCCGAGCTGCGCTTCACCCCCTCCGGTGCGGCGGTCGCGAAGTTCCGTGTCGCGTCCACTCCCCGCACCTTCGACCGTCAGACGAACGAGTGGAAGGACGGCGAAAGCCTCTTTCTGACCTGCTCGGTCTGGCGTCAGGCGGCGGAGAACGTCGCCGAGTCGCTCCAGCGAGGCATGCGCGTCATCGTGCAGGGCCGGCTGAAGCAGCGGTCCTACGAGGACCGTGAGGGCGTCAAGCGCACGGTCTACGAGCTGGACGTCGAGGAAGTCGGCGCCAGCCTGCGCAGTGCTACGGCCAAGGTCACCAAGACCGCCGGCGGTGCCGGACGAGGTGGCCAGGGCGGTTACGGCGGCGGTGGCGGTGGCGCCCAGGGCGGCGGCAGCTGGGGCGGAAGCTCCGGCGGCGGTCAGCCGGGCGGCGGCGCTCCCGCCGACGACCCGTGGGCGACCGGCGCTCCCGCCGGTGGCAACCAGGGCAGCGGTGGCGGCGGCTGGGGTGGAAACTCCGGCGGCGGTGGCGGCGGTGGCGGCTACTCGGACGAACCCCCCTTCTAGGCCTCTGGCCGGAGGGTGGGTCACCCACACTTCTTGATCACACAGGAGAAACACCATGGCGAAGCCGCCTGTGCGCAAGCCTAAGAAGAAGGTCTGCGCTTTCTGCAAGGACAAGGTCACGTACGTGGACTACAAGGACACGAACATGCTGCGGAAGTTCATTTCTGACCGCGGCAAGATCCGTGCCCGCCGCGTGACCGGCAACTGCACGCAGCACCAGCGTGACGTCGCCACGGCCGTCAAGAACAGCCGTGAGATGGCGCTGCTGCCCTACACCTCCACCGCGCGATAAGGGAAGGGTGACCGACTAATGAAGATCATCCTCACCCACGAGGTCTCCGGCCTCGGTGCCGCGGGCGACGTCGTCGACGTCAAGGACGGCTACGCTCGCAACTACCTGATCCCGCGGAACTTCGCGATCCGTTGGACCAAGGGTGGCGAGAAGGACGTCGAGCAGATCCGTCGTGCTCGCAAGATCCACGAGATCCAGACCATCGAGCAGGCCAACCAGGTGAAGGCCCAGCTCGAGGGTGTCAAGGTCCGCCTGGCCGTACGCTCCGGCGACGCCGGTCGTCTCTTCGGTTCCGTCACCCCGGCCGACGTCGCTTCGGCGATCAAGGCTTCCGGTGGCCCCGAGGTCGACAAGCGCCGCATCGAGCTGGGTTCGCCGATCAAGACCCTCGGTGCCCACGAGACGTCCGTGCGTCTGCACCCCGAGGTTGCCGCCAAGGTCAACATCGAGGTCGTCGCGGCCTGATCGCTGCGCTTGGCTTGAGCAGTCGCCAAAGGGGCTGCACCTCCAGGGGTGCGGCCCCTTTCGCATGCTCGAAGCGCTCGTGGAGCACATGGTGTTTCACGTGAAACGTGATGGCCCTCGATGTTTCACGTGAAACGGTCAGCGAGTCGCGCCGGTGACGATCCAGTGGCCTGAGCGGGTTCGCAGCCCGAGCGTCAGCATGCGGACCGTCATCATCAGCGTCATCGCTGCCCACACGGCCGTGAGGCCTCCGCCCAGTTCAGGGATGAGCAGAGCGACCGGGGTGAAGACGGCCAGGGTGATCACCATGGCCCAGGCGAGGTAGGGCCCGTCACCTGCGCCCATCAAGACGCCGTCCAGAACGAAGACGACACCGCAGATCGGCTGGGAGAGTGCCACGATCAGTAGAGCGGGCAGGGCGGCGTCTTTGACCGTGGGATCACCGGTGAACAGGGGCAAGAACAGCGGTCGGGCGAACACGACCAAGACGCCGAGGATGACGCCGACCGCGATGCCCCACTCCACCATCCGACGGCAGGCCTGGCGGGCGCCGTCGATGTCATCGGCTCCCAGATGGCGCCCGATGATGGCCTGCCCGGCGATGGCGATGGCGTCGAGTGCGAAGGCGAGCAGGCTCCACAAGGACAGGATGATCTGATGGGCGGCGATGTCGGCGTCCCCCAGGCGAGCCGCCACGGCCGTGGCGATCATCAGGATCGCCCTCAGGGAAAGCGTGCGGACCAGCAGAGGTACGCCGGCTTGGGCCGAGGCCCTGATGCCGGAGGCATCGGGACGCAGAGAGGCACCATGCTTGCGAGCTCCGCGGACGACGACCACGAGATAGGCGGCTGCCATTCCGCACTGGGCGATGACCGTGCCCCAGGCGGAACCCGCGACGCCGAGGTCGGCGCCGTAGACGAGGCCTGCGTTGAGGAGTGCGTTGGCGACGAAGCCGGCGATGGCGACGTGGAGAGGGGTTTTGGTGTCCTGCAGTCCGCGGAGCACACCGGTCGAGGCGAGTACGACGAGCATGGCCGGGATGCCGAGGGCGGAGATCCGTAGGTAGGTGGTGGCGTAGGGGGCCGCGGTGTCGGAGGCGCCGAAGAGTTCCACGATCGACGGCGCGGCGGGCAGGAAGACGGCGATGACGGCAGCGCCGAGCACCAATGCCAGCCAGATGCCGTCCATCCCCTGGCGGATGGCTGCCTGGAGATCGCCGGCCCCTACGCGTCGGGCAACGGCGGCCGTGGTGGCGTAGGCGAGGAAGACGAAGACACTGACGGCCGTCGTGAGGAGAGCCGAGGCGATGCCGAGGCCGGCGAGTTGTGCGGTGCCCAGATGGCCGACGATCGCGCTGTCGGCCATGACGAAGAGAGGCTCCGCGACGAGTGCGCCGAAGGCCGGAACGGCGAGTGCGATGATCTCGCGGTCGTGCTGTCGCCGGGTTGCCTTGGGGAGCGCAGACGCCTGTGTCATGTGCACCAATCTAACCGTCCACAGGTAAGAGATGCAATTGACTTTAGACCCTTACTAACCTTCGGGCGGCGCGTCCCGCCGTGTGCAGCTCGAACTGATCTTGAGCCGACCGGGAAAGTTTTTCTTCTGCACAGCCGGTGGACGGTGAAGCTGCAGGTCAGGGAGGTTCCTTGAGGGGCATGCGGCGCTTGTTCACAGGCCTGTCCACCGGGTCGTGCACAGGTTTTGAGGAGTTCTCCACAGCACCCGGGCCGTCGTCCACATGGCCTGTGGATAACCAGATTGGCTGACGGTGCCCGCGGGCCTACGGTGGTCCGGCGCCCGCTCCGTCCGTCGGCCTGGAAAGCAGCACAAAACCGACGCGCCAGAACCGGAGTTGGGCGTCTCATTTGTCAGTGCCGTGCCGTAGAAATGAGAAGCACGGCGAGGTCCGCTCGGCGGACGGGAGGAGGTGGCTCGGTGAGCATTTCCGAGCCCTTGGACGACCCGTGGGCCGACAGCGGTCCCAGTGATCGTCTGCCCTCCTCGCGCCGGCGCGGCGACGGGGGCCGGGGCCGCGACGAGCAGCACGACCGAGGCCGGGACAACGGCGAGTGGGACGGCGCAGGTACGGCTTTCGAGCGGGTCCCGCCCCAGGACCTGGACGCGGAGCAGTCCGTCCTCGGCGGCATGCTCCTGTCCAAGGACGCCATCGCTGACGTGGTCGAGGTCATCAAGGGCCACGACTTCTACAAGCCCGCTCATGAGACGATCTTCCAGGCGGTCCTGGACGTCTACGCCAAGGGTGAGCCGGCCGACCCCATCACGATCGCCGCCGAGCTCACCAAGCGCGGCGAGATCAACAAGGTCGGCGGCGCATCGTATCTGCACACCCTCGTCCAGACCGTGCCGACGGCGGCGAACGCCGAGTACTACGCCGAGATCGTCCACGAACGTGCCGTCCTGCGGCGTCTGGTCGAGGCCGGCACGCGTATCACCCAGATGGGATACGCGGCCGACGACGACGTCGACGAGATCGTCAACCGTGCCCAGGCCGAGGTCTACGCGGTCACCGAGCAGCGCACCAGCGAGGACTATCTGCCGCTCGGCGACATCATGGAGGGCGCGCTCGACGAGATCGAGGCGATCGGCTCGCGCAGCGGCGAGATGACGGGGGTGCCCACCGGCTTCACGGACCTCGACTCGCTCACCAACGGCCTGCACCCGGGCCAGATGATCGTCATTGCGGCCCGCCCCGCCATGGGCAAGTCCACCCTCGCACTGGACTTCGCCCGCGCGGCCTCGATCAAGAACAACTTGGCCAGCGTGATCTTCTCTCTCGAAATGGGGCGCAACGAGATCGCGATGCGTCTCCTGTCGGCCGAGGCGCGGGTGGCCCTGCATCACATGCGTTCGGGCACCATGACGGACGAGGACTGGACCCGGCTGGCGCGCCGGATGCCCGAGGTGTCCTCCGCGCCGCTCTACATCGACGACTCCCCGAACCTGTCGATGATGGAGATCCGTGCGAAGTGCAGGCGGCTGAAGCAGCGCAACGACATCAAGCTCGTGATCATCGACTATCTGCAGCTGATGCAGGCCGGTGGCTCCAAGCGCTCCGAGAGCCGTCAGCAGGAGGTTTCGGACATGTCCCGTAACCTCAAGCTCCTGGCCAAGGAGCTGGAGGTCCCGGTGATCGCGCTCTCGCAGCTCAACCGCGGTCCCGAGCAGCGCACCGACAAGAAGCCGATGGTGTCCGATCTGCGTGAGTCCGGCTCCATTGAGCAGGACGCCGACATGGTGATCCTGCTGCACCGCGAGGACGCCTACGAGAAGGAGTCACCGCGCGCCGGCGAGGCGGACATCATCGTGGGCAAGCACCGTAACGGCCCCACAGCGACGATCACCGTCGCCTTCCAGGGCCACTACTCGCGCTTCGTGGACATGGCACAGACCTGATGTCGTTCACTGTGGGGTCTCAGATTTCGCGGCACAAGCTCAGCCCCGATGGCACGTCGGTGACACTTATGCCGTCTTCTTGAGACTCGCTGGTCGAGGAGTTCACCCTTTCGGGTGAGAGGGATTCCGGCCCGCTCCGGCCCGCCAGAGTTCCGCTGACGCCCTTGGCTGTGCGGGGCATTGCCCGTGGCCTGGGGGTGCGCGATGGACGGCCCTCAGGAAGAACTGCTCCCCGGCACGCGCCGGGCGCTGCTGCACCGGAGGGGATCCTGGACCTCGGTGACCCGTTGGAGAAGTACGTGCCCGGTACCGGGGCGGGGGAGCCGTCGCCGAACTGCTCGCCCACACCAGCGGATTGGCGGCCGAGTCCCCCGCGCCGTGGTGGGAGCTTACGTCCGGGTCTCTGCGTCCCGAACTCACCGATGTCCTGGGCGAGTAGCCATTCCTGCACCCGGTGGGGCGGCGCTTCCACTACTCGAACCCCGGCTACACCCTGCTGGGAGCACTCGTCGAGAAACTACGCGGAGCACCGTGAGAGGAGACGCTACGGCGTGAAATCCTCACACCTCTGGGCCTCGACCGCACTAGCTTCCGTCCGGAAGCGCCGCATGCGGGCGGCTGGGCGGTTCACCCGTGGGCCGATGTGATGCTCCCGGAACCCTCCGAGGACCTCGGGCGCATGGCTCCTGCAGGGCAACTCTGGTCCACCACAGCTGACTTGGCCCGCTTCGCGATTTTTCTGGCGAACGGTGACGACCAGGTACTGACTGCGGAGACCGCACGGAAGATGTGTACGCCCGCGGCACCGGCCGAGTCCGGAGATCTGGCTGGCCGACGGTGCCTCGTACGGGCTTGGGCTTCAGCTTCAGCACCGCGACGGCCGACTGCTCGTGGTCCATTCGGGCTCCCTGCCGGGCTTCCTCGCGAACCTCACGATCGGTGTGGCGGACGATGTCGCCGCCGTCGTGTTGGCCAACTGCACCTCAGACCCGTCGCTGTCCGCCGTAGGGGCCGATCTCGTGTGGATCGTCGCCGAGGCCGAGCCCAGGATTCCCGAGCCGTGGCGGCCTTTTTGTGAATTCGGCCTGCCCGCACTGGAGTTGGCGGGGCAGTGGTACTGGGGGACGAACGGATTTGCCCTACGGTTCACGGTGGACGGACTCACCTCGCTGGAGCCCCTGTCGGGCGCTGGCCGCCGCTCGCGGTTCCGGGACAACGGCGACGGCACCTGGACCGGGTTGGAGGGCTACTTCCAGGGGGAGCTCCTGAAGGCTGTACGGCGGGCCGATGGATCCGTGGACCATCTCGACCTCGGCTCGTTCGTGTTCACTCGTCAGCCGTACGAGGAAGGGGCTTTCGTGCCGGGTGGAGTGGATCCTGAGGGGTGGCGGGGCATCGGTTGGACACCCTGACTCGATTTATTCGATCGGCTGATCAGCGCTCTGTTTCACGTGAAACAGAGCGCTGGGTGTGCCGCGGGGGAGCAGCCGCAGGAACTACAAGGACAGCTTGAAGCCCACATGTGAGGCCATGAAGCCGAGCCGTTCGTAGAAGCGGTGGGCGTCCGTGCGTGTGTTGTCGGACGTCAGCTGCACCAACTGACAGTTCTGACGCCGGGATTCCTCGATCGCCCACTCGATGAGCCGGGTCCCGAGGCCACTGCCACGCTCGTCGGCGTGGATACGCACTCCTTCGATGATTGACCTGGTGGCACCGCGCCGCGACAGCCCTGGAATGACCGTGAGCTGAAGCGTGCCGACCACGCGATCCTCCCGTGTGGCGACGACCAGATGCTGGTTCGGGTCGGAGGAGAGGCGTTCCAGTGCGGTCAGGTAGGGGGCAAGGTCGTCGGGTGACTCGCGCTGGGCGCCCAGGGGGTCGTCGGCGAGCATGGCGACGATCGCGGACACGTCGTCCGTCGTGGCAGGCCGAATTTCAAGATCTCCCATGACCGCACCCTAGGCGGTGGTCCTAGGCGCGGGGGAACGCTGGGCGGCTTGGGCGGGGGCTTGCTCGTTGTCGTGTCCGGCCTGGAGGGCCTTCTCGATGTGTGCCTCCATCCGGCCGTGCGGCAGGCAGAGAGTGCACCGTCCCTGCGCGAGGGCGGTCAGCGCGGGGTCCGTCGCCGTCATGGGGCCTGCTTCCTTCGCCGGGGGCGATTGTCGGGTACAGGAGCGAACCGAGATAGTCGTCGCTTGCAAATATAGCGCGCATGCAACTATTGTGGCCGTGCGAAACATGCTCCTGCAATCGTCTGGGAAGGTGTCATCCCCCATGCCGCTCGCGCTTCTGGCCCTTGCGATCGGGGCCTTCGGAATCGGTACGACCGAGTTCGTGATCATGGGGCTGCTGCCCGAGGTCGCGGACGACTTCGGGGTCTCCATTCCCACCGCCGGCTTCCTGGTGACCGGCTACGCGCTCGGCGTCATGCTCGGCGCCCCACTGATGACCGCCCTTGGCACCAGGATCTCCCGCAGGCGGATGCTGATGCTGCTGATGGGACTGTTCATCGTCGGCAACCTGCTCTCCGCCTTCGCCCCCGTCTTCGCCGTCATGCTGATCGGCCGCGTGGTCGCCTCTCTCGCCCACGGAGCCTTCTTCGGTATCGGCTCGGTCGTCGCCGCGGACCTGGTCGCCCCGGACAAGAAGGCCGGCGCCATCGCCATGATGTTCACCGGCCTGACCGTCGCCAATGTCGTCGGCGTCCCGCTCGGCACTCTCATCGGCCAGACCGTCGGCTGGCGGTTCACCTTCACGATCGTCGCGGCACTCGGCGTCGTCGGTCTGGTCGGCATCGCCAGGCTCGTCCCCGACCTGCCCCGGCCCGAGGGCGTGCGCCTGCGTGACGAACTGGCCGCCTTCAAGAACGCCCAGGTGCTGCTTGCCATGGCGATGACCGTCCTCGGCTTCGGCGGTGTGTTCGCCGCCATCACCTACATCGCGCCGATGATGACCCATGTCGCCGGTTTCGCCGACGGCTCGGTGACCTGGTTGCTGGTCCTCTTCGGACTCGGCATGGTCGGTGGCAACCTCGTCGGCGGCAGGTACGCCGACCGCGCCCTGATGCCGATGCTGTACGTCTCCCTCGGCGCCCTGGCCGTCGTACTCGCGCTCTTCACGCTCACCGCGCACAACAAGATCCTGGCCGGCGTCACCGTCATGCTCATCGGTGCCCTGGGTTTCGCGGCGGTGCCGCCGCTGCAGAAGAGGGTCCTCGATCAGGCGCACGAGGCCCCCACACTCGCTTCGGCCGTCAACATCGGTGCCTTCAACCTCGGCAATGCTCTCTCCGCCTGGCTCGGCGGCCTGGTCATCTCAGCCGGCTTCGGCTACACCGCCCCCAACTGGGTGGGCGCCGCCCTGGCCGCGGCGGCTCTCCTCCTCGCGTTTCTCTCGGCCGCGCTGGAGCGCCGGGACAGCGTGCCCGGCCCCGTGGTCTCGGGGGCGACGCCCGCCCGACAGCGGGCTGCCCTGCATCGCTGACGAGCCCAGCACGACGACGGCGCCGGTTTCCCCGGACTCAGGGAAACCGGCGCCGTCGTACAGGTATGGCTCAGACCGCCGCCACCGTCAACGGAGCGAACCGTCGGCTCCAGTCGCCTGGCAGCTCCGCGAGCCCATACGTCATGACCGAGTTGAAGGTGACCGACGCCAGACCACGTTCCTTGGCCCACGCCCGCAGCTCTTCGTGTCGTACGTCGATGTCGGTGCGCAGCGGGCGGTCGGTAGCGGCGGCCAGTGACGCGAGGAGCGCCTGTGCCGTCTCGGTGTCGCGGGCGATCAGTGGACCCACGACATGGGTGTGCATGTTGGGCCAGGCGGACGCGTATCCGGTGATCCGGCCGCTCTCCTCGGCAACGCGCAACTGGTCGGCGAAGGCGGGCAGCCGGGTGATGAGATGCGTGCGATCCGT
Source organism: Streptomyces sp. NPDC019531 (assembly GCF_044903305.1). Lineage (NCBI taxonomy): Bacteria > Bacillati > Actinomycetota > Actinomycetes > Kitasatosporales > Streptomycetaceae > Streptomyces > Streptomyces sp. NPDC019531. The sequence goes on from NZ_JBJDQL010000003.1 coordinate 327,945, forward strand.
GCCGAGCACCTCCTCGTCGAGCCGGAGGATCGCGGCGAGGTCCTCTGCGGTGGCCGCGCGTGTGCTCACCGCGGGCCCAGGGCCGCCCGGCGTGAAATGGCCACGGAGCATCTCCGCCCGGCCGGAGACCTTGAAGCCCAGGTCCTCGTAGAGCGGACGACCGAAGGGCGTCGCGTGCAGAGTCAGCGGCGTGGTCCCCATCACGGAGAGGACGTGATCCATGAGACGTCGTCCGATGCCCTGGCGGGCGTGCCGTGCGGCGACCAGAACCATCCCGATCGCTCCCAGGTCGGGCTGCTCGTACGGGCCGTACTCCGTGACCACGCAGGCGGCGACGAGACCTCCGTCGGGGTCGTCAATGCCGTACCCCTTTCCGGCCGCGAGGAGGAGGCCCCACTTGTGCTCCTCGCGCGGCCACCCCCGGTCCTCGGACAAGTCTGCGCAGACGGTGAGGTCGCGGAGCGTCAGACGGCGAATCGGGAGGGCAGCGAGAGAAGGAGTCGGCACGCGGGTCAGGCTGTCCGACGGTTGGCCTCGGCGTCCACCTGTTTCCCGGGGCACGTACGAGCTTTTGGCCATGTCGTAGTCAAGCGCACAGGATGCGATCAGATGCGGGGTGTTTCACGTGAAACATCGGAGAACGGCGACCGTCCGGTGATCGACCGGAAGGGCCGTGCAACCCCATCGACCTTTTGTGGATCACTAGTCTCAGGGCATGGCGAGACTTCATCTCTTTGACCTTGACGGCACTTTGCTCCACGGAACCAGCGCACCCGTGGAGATATCCCGGCAACTCGGGCTGGAGTCCGAGACCGTGGCCCTCGATCAGGCGATCGGCGCAGGGCTGATTGGCCCGCCCGAGTACGCGCAGCAGGTGTACGCGCTGTGGGCGTCCCTGACCGAGGCGCACATCGTCGCGGCGTTCGACGAAGCTCCGTGGCTGGCCCGGATCCGTGACGTCTGGTCGGAGATCAGGGGGCGGGGTGACTACTGCGCGGTCGTGTCGCTCTCGCCGTCCTTCTTCGTGGACCGGTTGATCGGCTGGGGAGCTCATGCCGCCCACGGGTCCCGTTTTCCGGCCGTCCCCTTCACCGAGTCCCTGGATCCGGCCGGAGTACTCAGCGCCGCCGCCAAGGTGTTGATCGCGGACCGGCTGTGCGAGCAGTTCGGAGTGACGCGGGCGGACTGTATTGCCTATGGCGACTCATCCTCCGACAAGGACCTGTTCGCCGCAGTGCCGATCTCTGTAGCGGTCAATGCGGACCATCATCTGTCCGATATCTCGACCCACTCCTACAAGGGCATGGATCTGTGGGAAGCCTATGAATTGGTGCGTAACACCCGGTAATTCAGGCAATTCACGGTTCGCCTCGTGAACACCTTGCGATCAATTCGTGGAGGAGGAGGGGGAGACTTGTGTGCGGAGCCGCGACCGGTAGGGTCAACTCCGGTTCTTGTCCGCACTGGAGTGCGACCACCCCGGTCAGGGACGAGAGCAAGGCAATGCAGCCTAACGGGACGGAGAGATCGAAGACCCGCATTTGTGGTTATGCGGCCAGGCATCCGTACGAGGTGGGAAGCTGCCGGGAGAGTGCTGCGGTTAATGTCACACTCTCGCCTACTTGTCCGTACGGACTGTGAATATGGGTTGAATGTGGCCGTGTTGGCCGTGACGCCGAGCAGGGAAAGCACGCCGTCTGCGGGGGAAAGCAGGCACCTTCCGACCGAGGAAGTGCGCAGACCGACCGAAAGATGTTCGAGGCGAGGCACACCATGGACGCTCCGACCACCATGCCGGCCGACAACGGCACTTCCGGGGGCGGGGGCGGTTGGTTCACTCCGCGCAAGCAGCCGGCGGCGGCGCCCGGTGCCGAACAGGAGACGGTAGAGGGCGGCAGGCTGGCCGCGCTGCGTCCGGTCGGCAAGCTGGCGGCGGGCGCCTCGCCGGGGACCCTGGCAGATACCGAACCGGACCCGTCGGCCCAGGGCACAGGGCTGTCAGGCGCGGCGACCGACCGCGAAGGAAGAGCACCTGGCGAGGACATGGCGACCCCGGTCGAGGAGACAGCTGTCGGCCAGAGGGCGGCCCAGGTCGCCGAAGCACCCGCCGAAGGGATACCGGTCGTCGAGACACCGGCTCAGAAACGGCCGGAGGAGACGCGGGCCCCGACGCATACACCGCAGATGCCATCAGGTGCCCCCGCCCGGCACCTGACTGCGCCAGACACCTCCTCCACCAGCCCTAACGTCCCTGTCCAGCACGCCTCCCCGCTCCAGGGCACCACCGCGGCAGCCGCCCTCACCTCCCCGCCGTTCCCGGGCCTGCCCCCGAGAGACCAGCCGCCCTCCCCGGACGCCGTCCTCATCCGCCGGACCATGGCCGAGGTCGCCCCCGTGGCCGACAAGGTCACGTCGTACTTCTACGCGTTGCTCTTCGTACGCCACCCCGATCTGCGTCCGCTGTTCCCCGCCGCCATGGACGCCCAACGGGACCGCCTGCTCAAGGCGCTGCTGACCGCCGCCGAACACATCGACAACACACCGGTCCTGGTCGACTACCTGCAGAACCTGGGCCGTGGCCACCGCAAGTACGGCACCCGACCCGAGCACTACCCAGCGGTCGGCGAGTGCCTCATCGGCGCGCTGAGCAAGTACGCCTCCGGTATCTGGGACGCAGAGACGGAAGCGGCCTGGGTCCGGGTGTACACGACGATCTCGCAGGTGATGATCGACGCGGCAGCCGCGGACGAACTGCGCGCGCCGGCCTGGTGGTTCGCGGAGGTCGTGTCGCACGACCTGAGGACACCGGACGTCGCCGTCGTCACCGTGCGGACCGATCAGCCCTACCCGTTCCTCGCCGGCCAGTACACGAGCCTGGAAACGCCGTGGTGGCCGCGCATATGGCGGCACTACTCCTTCGCCTCGGCGCCCCGCTCCGACGGCCTGCTGTCGTTCCATGTGAAGGCCGTCCCCGCGGGCTGGGTCTCGGGAGCCCTGGTACACCGTGCAAGGCCCGGCGACATCATCCGTCTCGGCCCGCCGACCGGCTCGATGACCGTGGACCACACCACCGACAGCGGACTGCTCTGCCTGGGCGGTGGCACCGGCATAGCCCCGATCAAGGCGCTGGTCGAAGACGTCGCCGAGCACGGTGCACGACGGTCGGTCGAGGTGTTCTACGGCGCCCGCACCGACAACGACCTGTACGACATCGACACGATGCTCAGGCTCCAGCAGTCCCACCCCTGGCTGTCGGTCCGCGCGATCGTCGACCGGCGGGCCCATCTCCAGCTGCCGGACGCCATCCGCGAGTACGGCCCCTGGCATGAGTACGACGCCTACCTGTCGGGCCCGCCCGGGATGATCCGCAGCGGGGTGGACACGCTCAGGTCCATCGGGATCCCGTCGGAACGCATACGCCACGACTCCGTGGAGGAACTCGTCCTCACACAGTGACCGGACGAGGGCTCAGCCCAGGTCCGGTGCGTGCATGGCCCGTACGCCCTCGATGTTGCCATCCAGATAGTGCCGCAGGGAGAGCGGGACGAGATGGACAGAGGCGATCCCGACGCGTGTGAACGGCACCCGTACGATCTCGTACTCCCCGACGGGCTCGTCCACTTCGGGTCCGTGCCGGAGCGAGGGGTCCATCGACTCCAGGTGACAGACGAAGAAGTGCTGCACCTTCACTCCGGTCGCACTGCCGCCGTCGCCGATATGTTCGACGGTGTCCACGAAGCAGGGCACCACGTCGGTGACCTTGGCGCCGAGTTCCTCGTACACCTCGCGGTGCAGGGCGTCGACGACGGTCGTGTCCGTCGGCTCGACTCCACCACCGGGAGTCAGCCAGTAGGGATCCATGCCGGGCTTGGTGCGCTTGATCAGGATCAGGTCGTCACCGTCGAGCAGGACGGCACGGGCGGTGCGCTTGACCACGGGTCGGACGGTCATGGGAGGAATGTGGCCCGGATGGTTCCACGTGAAACATCGCGGGCCGTCACCGGTTGGGCTCGCTGTGTGAACAGCATGAAATCCCTGCTCAGCACCAGTCGGCAGCCGCCCGCAGCAGCCACTCGTGCGCCCGCGCGATATGCGGCATGGCCAGCGTCCCGGTACGCACCACGAGGAAGTACGTCCGCAGCGGCGGCACCGTGGGCTCGTGCAACGCGACGATGTCACCACGCTCCAGGGCGACAGCGCACAGATAGCGCGGCAACACCGCGAGCCCGGCGCCCGCGATCGTGCAGGCGAGCACCGCGCGCAGATCGGGGACGACGACAGTGCCCGGGGCTGCCGGACGGGAGTCGAAGACGGAGGCCCAGTAGCGCGAGACGAAGGGCAGCGACTCGTGCACCTCGACCACGGGGACGTTCTCCAGCACCGATGCTCGCTTGGCTGCGGGAACGTTCTCCGCGGACTCCTTGAAGCCGATCTGATCGGCCCAGCGCGGAGCGGCGACCAGGACGTGCTCCTCGTCGCAGAGCGTGCTCGCCGTGAGCAGTGCACCCCGTGGGCGGGCCGTGCAGATGGCCAGATCGTGATGCCCGGCGGCCAGGCCCTCCAGGGTCTCCTCGGCGTTGCCGAAGGAGGCGCGCAGGGCGAAGCCCTGGCCGTCCTCACCGGTCAGCTCGGTGAGCGCGGGCAGGGCCCGCTCGGCGGTGAACTCGGGAGGGCCCGCGAGATGCAGAGTGCGCAGGGACGACTCGTCGTCGAGGCCGGTCTCGGTGATCTCCACCAGGGCGTCGAGATGTGGGGCCGCCTTGTGGGCGAGCTCGTCGCCGATGGTCGTCGGGGTCACCCCGCGGGCCTGCCGTAGGAACAGAGGGCGGCCCAACTGCCGTTCCAGCGTGCGGATCTGCGAGGTGACGGCCGGCTGCGACAGCCCGAGCAGGGCGGCGGCGCGGGTGAAGGAACCGGCCCGGTGCACCGTCACAAAAGTGCGCAGCAAGGCCAGATCCATGGCGACGCCCTCCCCTTCCCCGCCCTTCTCCCGCCCCGGGCAGGGGCCCAACTATAAATAAGTCGATAGGTCTCTGTCGCTACTGTGATTGGACACTGACACAGAGTCAACTAGCCTTGTTCGCGCGGTTCTTCGCGCGCAGAACCGGGGCGGTCCGAGCCACGAGGGGGGAGGCTCGGACCGTCCGTTGTACGTAGCCGGGCATGGCCGGGCGTCCGTAAAGCCGCTGTTGAAACGGTCAGCCGGCCGACTCGTCCAGCGCACGCAGCACATCCGCCACCAGGTCCTCGGGATCCTCGGCGCCGACCGAGAAGCGGATGAAGCCCTCCGGCACGTCGTCCCCGCCCCAGCGTCCACGCCGTTCGGCCGTGGAGCGCACCCCGCCGAAGCTCGTCGCGTCGTCCACGAGTCGCAGCGCGTCGAGGAACCGGTCGGCACGCGCGCGCGTGGGCAGCGTGAAGGAGACCACGCACCCATAACGTCGCATCTGCTGGGACGCGATCTTGTACGAGGGGTCGTCGGGCAGTCCCGGGTAACGCAGACCGGCGATCTCGGGACGCTGCCCAAGCGCCTGGGCGAGCACGAGCGCGCTCGCGTTCTGTCGGTCCACCCGCATCTGGAGCGTGGCGATCGAGCGATGCGCGAGCCAGGCCTCCATCGGCCCCGCGATCGCCCCGACGATCTTCCGCCAGCGACGTACGGCGTCCATGCTCTCGCCCTCGCGGCCGCTGACGTACCCCAGGAGGACGTCTCCGTGCCCCGTGAGTTGCTTGGTGCCGCTCGCTACGGAGAAGTCCGCGCCCAGCTCCAGCGGGCGCTGTCCGAGCGGCGTGGCGAGCGTGTTGTCGACGGCGACGAGCGTCCCACGCGCGTGTGCCGCCTCGACGAGCCGTCGGATGTCGCATACGTCGAGCCCGGGGTTGGACGGACTCTCGATCCACAGCAGTCGCGCGCCCTCCAGGACGTCGAGCTGGGCGTCGCCGCCGGTCGGCGCGGTGCGCACCTCGATGCCGTACGCCTCCAACTGGGCACGTACGAGAGGCAGTACCTGGTAGCCGTCGCTGGGCAGGACGACCGTGTCCCCGGCGCGCAGCTGAGAGAAGAGCACGGCGGAGATGGCGGCCATGCCGGAGGCGAAGACAAGCGTCTCCACGCCGTCCTGTGCGGGCGCCTCCAGCTCGCCGATGGCGCTCTCCAGCAGGTTCCAGGTGGGGTTCGTGTCGCGGCCGTAGGTGTTCGGCCCTTCGACCTCCCCCGGCAGATGGAAGTGGGCGGCGAACGCCGGACCGGGCAGGGTCGGTTCGTTCTTGACCGCCTCGGGCAGTCCTGCCCGTACCGCGCGCGTGCCCTCCCCGTCGTCCGCAGCCCTGTCGCTCATGCCACCCGTCCTTCCGTCTGCTCGCGTACCTCGGCGAGCAGGCCCTCGCTCGCCGCCTCCACCATCTCAAGGCACTCATCGAAGCCGTCCCGGCCTCCGTAGTACGGGTCCGGAACGTCGAGGTCGCCGCCCGCCATGGGGTCGTACGAACGCAGCAGCCGCACCTTTCCGGCGTCCTGCGGGGTGGGTGCGAGGCGCCGCAGAGCCTTGAGGTGGCCGGCGTCGAGGGCGATCACGAGGTCGAGGCGGGAGAACCAGGACGGCTGGAACTGCCGGGCCGTATGAGCGCTGTCGTAGCCGTGTTGCTCCAGTACCGACACGGTGCGCGGGTCGGCGCCGTCGCCCTCGTGCCAGCCGCCCGTGCCGGCGCTGTCGACCTCGACCAGACCATCCAGGCCGGCTTCGGCTACCCGGGCGCGGAAGACCGACTCGGCCATCGGGGAACGGCAGATGTTTCCGGTGCAGACGAAGCAGACACGGTAGGCCATGCCTCCTCAGTCCTCGTCGGGCAGGACGACGTGCAGGGCCCAGGACACGATCGAGATGATCAGGCCGCCCAGGACGGCGGTCCAGAACCCCTCGACGTGGAAACTCAGGTCGAGCTTGTCGGAGACCCATGAGGTCAGCAGCAGCATCAGCGCGTTGACGATCAGGGTGAACAGGCCGAGCGTGAGGATGAACAGAGGGAAGGTCAGCACCTTCACGACCGGTTTGACCAGGAAGTTCACCAGGCCGAAGACCAGGGCGACGAGGATCAGCGTCCAGACCTTCTTGCCGGTGCTGTCACCGGTCAGGGTGATCTTGTCGAGCAGCCAGACGGCGACCGCCAGGGCACCCGCGTTGGCGATCGTCTTGACTAGGAAATTCTTCATGTGTCTGATCGTGGCAGAAGAGATCGGTTACGGACACGGCGAGGGCGGACTAAGTCGATGAAGGCATTCCGGTTGGATGAACTGGAGGCGGAGCGCACCGCCAATGACGGCGCCTACCTGCAGTTCCTGCGTGAGCGGAACATGTCGGTCGGCCTCTACGCCCTCGACGCCGGCGCTCAGGACCCGCAGCAGCCGCATCGGCAGGACGAGGTCTACTTCGTGGTGAGCGGCCGCGCGGCGATCACCGTGGGCATGGAGACCACCCAGGTCGCGCGCGGCAGCGTGGTCTACGTCCCGGCCGGCGTCGCCCACAAGTTCCACCACATCAGCGAGGACCTCAGGGTCATGGTCGTGTTCTCTCCCCCGGAGAGCTGACCTGCGGTCTCAGGGTTCCCTAGGGGTTCGGTCAGGGGAGGACAAGGGATGCGAGGCCCCCGCGGGGGCACCTGTCGGCCCTAGCATCGAGTGCAGGACATTGGTGGATCCGGTACCAGATGGGCCGGACAGTGCCGGACTTTCAGAGAGGTTAGGACGATGGGAGAGATCTTCGCGGGGATGCCGTGGTGGGTGAAGTGGATCGCGGTGCCGGTCATCGCCCTGGTCGTGTTCGGCGGACTCATAGCAGCGGTCGTCGGCTTCGTCATTGGCCTGCTCTTCAAGCTGCTGGTCTTCGTGGCCCTGGTCGGCGGACTCGTCTACGTCGTACGGAAGTTCACGTCGAGTTCATCGTCGCGCAGCGATTGGTGAGCGTCCGGGGCGGGCGGGGCGACCGGTAACAGGAACCACCTGTTCCCTCGGGCGAGGGAAGTTTCCGGGCGGGCCGTATACATGCGGTGGCGGACCGTTAAAGTCCGGAATTCGACGCGGGGACCACCCCGCGAGCGGCGTACACCCCCTCCCGTGTTTCCCGCACGGGCTGCCCCCTCGCGCTCCGGGAGTGACCCTTGGCCACGGTTGACACCGCACCCGTACAGGTTGACCCCACACTCGTACAGTTCGACGCCCGCTCGACGACGGCTCCGGCACAGACGACGGCCTTGGCACGGCCGACGGCTCCCGCACAGCCGACAGCTCCGGTACGGCCTGCAGCGCGCGTACAGACCACCGCTCCCGTACGGCCTGCAGCCCCCGTACAGCGGCACGCGGCGGCCCCCGCCGAGCAGCCCGAACAGACCCACTCGGCGACCCTCATCGGGTCGGTGCAGCGCGCGATGCGACTGCTCGAATCCGTCGCGGAGCACGGGCACGGCGCCCCCGCCAAACAGCTCGCCCGTGAGACCGGGCTGGCGCTTCCCACGGCGTATCACCTGCTGCGCACCCTGGTGCACGAAGGCTATTTGCGCCGCGACAAGGGTCTGTTCTTCCTCGGTGAGGCGGCCGAGCGGCTGAGCAGCAGCGGGGCCGAGCAGAAACGTCGCAGCACGGTCGTAGAGGCGCTCGCGCACTGGCGCGACCTGATCGGCGTACCGGTCTACTACGCGCAGTACCGGGATGGCGAGATCGAGGTCCTCTGCGTCTCCGACACCCCGGCCAACCCGGCGGTCGAGGAGTGGGCCGACTTCCGCGAGACCGGGCACGCGCATGCCATCGGGCAGTGCCTGCTGGCCCAGCTCGACGAAGAGGCCCGACGCGATCATCTCGACCGCTATCCCGTGCAGTCCATCACCCCGTACACCGTGCGCGACAGCCACAGCCTGCTCCGGCGTCTCGAACGGACCGGGCGGATGGAGCCGGTGATGGAGCGTCAGGAGTACGCGCTGGGCACGGTGTGCGCCGCGATTCCGATCACCGTGGGCAACACGGCGGCGACGATGGCCATTTCCCTGCCCGCCCATCAAGCGGAGCAGTTGCTGGCATCGACCCAGCAACTGCAAGAGGAAATCGGGCGTCTGATGGGCTCGCTCGCGATCTCTATCAGTATCTGAAAACTCACTCCTTGTGATCTGCCGTGTACGTTCAGCAAGATGCCACCAGTGTCAGAGGGATCATTCCCGGCCAGCGAAGGCAGATGACGGGGTAGGCGATGAGCGAGACCGTACAGGCAGAGGTCATGATGAGCTTTCTCGTGTCGGAGGAGCTCTCCTTCCGCATCCCGGTGGAGCTGCGCTACGAGACCTGCGATCCCTACGCAGTCCGGCTGACCTTCCATCTGCCGGGCGACGCCCCGGTGACCTGGGCCTTCGGACGGGAACTGCTGATCGACGGGGTGGGCCGACCGTGCGGCGAGGGTGACGTACGGGTCTCGCCCTCCGGCCCCGACCTGCTGGGCGATGTGCTGATCAGGCTTCAGGTCGGCGGCGACCAGGCACTGTTCCGCTCGTCCACGGCGCCGATCATCGCCTTCCTCGACCGCACCGACAAGCTGGTGCCGCTCGGGCAGGAGGCCGCGCTGGCCGACTACGACACTCATCTGGACGAGGCACTGGACCGGATCCTGGCGGAGGAGCAGAGCGCGGGCTGAAGCGGGCGATTAGTGGTGGGATCGCGGAAGGCTTCGTCGTGGGTGGGGCGGGTGCAGGAACGCTTCTGCCGGGTGGTCGGGTGGTCGGGTGGTCGGGTGGTCGGGTGGTCGGGTGGTCGGGTGGTCGGGTGGCCAGGGGCCAGGTGGAAGCAGGGACCGGGTGGTCCAACCGCAGGGCCGCAGGAGGCGGTGGCGGCCGGGACCGTCAACCGAGCCGTGGGCGTGCTGGAACGACCCGGCGCCATGCAGCTCCGGGCCTCTGCCGCGACGGGGCCGACACGGCGGCGATGAGGCGTGGCGCAGCATGCCCGCCAGTTGACTTCCCTGCAGCGAGCGAGTTTCCTCCCGGAGCCGGGAGCCGGGAGCCGGGAGCCGGGAGCCGGGAGCCGGGAGCCGGGAGCCGGGAGCCGGGAGCCGGGAGCCGGGAGCCGGGAGCCGGGAGCCGGGAG